>NZ_JASGES010000233.1:0-29686 GCF_047606205.1 Propionicimonas sp.
CCGCGCGGCGGCGGACTCGTGAGCGCCGCGGCTTCGGCACGGGGGGCGGCCACCCGGCGCGGCCGGCGGCGTCCGGGCCCGCTCACCTCGCGGGCCGAGGTGAGGGCCAACTACGTGATCCTGCTCGGCTTCGCCCTGATCTCGCTGTGGCCGATCGCCACCGTGGTCGCCCAGGCCTTCGGCCCGGCCGGCCCGGAGGCCGCCGCGTCCGGTGGCCTGCACCTGGAGAACTTCGCCCTGGCCTGGAGCGAGGGCCGGTTCTCCTCCTACATGCTCAACTCGGTCGTGGTCTCGGTGACGGTCGTCGTGGTGTCGGTGGCGCTGTCGGTGCTGGCCGGCTACGCGTTCGGGACGATGACCTTCCCCGGCAGCACCGTCCTGTTCTACCTGTTCCTGTTCGGGATCATGGTGCCGACCGAGGCCATCGTCGTGCCGCTCTTCTTCGACCTGCGCCAGCTCGGCCTGGTGAACACCCTGGTCGCCGTGGCGGGCCCGCAGGTCGCGCAGTCGATCGCCTTCGGCACCTACTGGATGCGGACCCACTTCCGCTCCGCCGACCGGGCGATCACCGAGGCGGCGATCATCGACGGCGCCGCGCCGCGGCAGGTGCTGTGGCAGGTGCAGGCCCCGATCGCGAGGCCCGCGATCCTGACGCTGGTGATCCTGGTGTTCATGTGGACCTGGAACGAGTTCCTGATCCCGCTGGTGATGTCGCCGACCGGGACCTTGCGGACGGCGCCCCTCGGTCTGGCGTTCTTCCAGGGCCAGCACGTCACGAACTACGCGCTGATGGGCGCGGCGGCGGTGACGGTCGCCGCACCGGTGGTGATCCTCTACCTGTTCGCCCAGCGCTACGTCATCGCCGGCATGACCGATGGGGCCGTGAAGTAGGTCTCACATCCCGGCCACCGCTGTCACCCGCGCGGGGACTTGGGCAGGGATTTTCACCACGTAGGGTGGAAACAGTCCACGAGACGCCGGGGGGGCGTCCAGGACGGTGCACAGCGAACGTCGGGGGGCGTCGCTCGTGCGTTGGGCCTGGGCGGTGGCGCCGTCAGGCCCGCCGCCCAGGCCCTTTCTCCACCAATCTCGCCCGGGCCGCTTCGCCAGGAGTCTCCAGACCATTCCTCTGTGCATCCCGCCCGGGCCCCTTCTCTTCGAACCTCTGTCGATCGGTCCCGCTCCGGGCGCGTAGATTCAGCCCATGCACGCGATCCAGGCCCGCGAACCGGGCGATGCCGGCGTCCTCGAACTCGTCGAACTGCCCGACCCCGTCCCCGGCCCCGGTGAGGTGGTGGCCCGCTGCACCGCTGCGGGGATCAACTTCATCGACACCTACCGCCGCAGCGGGGTCTACCGGACGCCGTTCCCGCACGTTCCCGGTACCGAGGGCGCGGGTGTCGTCACCGCGGTCGGCGACGGCGTCCCCGGCGTCGCCGTGGGCGACCGGATCGCATGGGTGGACGCCGAGGGTGCCTACGCGGAGCTGGTCCGGGTTCCGGGCGGCCGGGCCCTCCCCGTCCCCGACGAGGTGGGGCTGGATGTGGCCGCCGCTCTGCCGTTGCAGGGCATGACCGCCCACTACCTGGCGGCGTCCACCTACCCGGTCGGCGAGGGCCAGTGCGCGCTCGTGCACGCCGGTGCGGGCGGGGTGGGCCTGCTGCTGACCCAACTCGCCACCCTCCGCGGCGCCAGGGTCGTGACGACAGTCTCGACGGCGGAGAAGGCCGAGCTCTCCCTGGCCGCGGGGGCAGTGGCTGCGATCCGCTACGACGATCTCGACGACCTCACCACGCAGCTGCCGCCGCTGGTGATGCGGGCCGCCGGCGGCCCGGTGGACGTGGTATACGACGGTGTCGGCCGGGCCACCTTCGACGCGTCCCTGGCCAGCCTGCGCCGGCGCGGCATGCTCGTACTCTTCGGAGGCTCGAGCGGCCAGGTGCCGCCGTTCGACCTGCAGCGGCTGAACACCGGAGGGTCCCTGTTCGCCACCCGACCCACGCTGGGCGACTACATCGTCGAGGACGCGGAACTCCGCTGGCGGTGGGACGAACTGATGGCCGCGGTGGTCGCCGGGCGGCTGGACGTCCGGATCGGGGCGCGGTTCCCGCTGGCGGACGCCGCGTCCGCCCATCGCGCGCTGGAGGGCCGAGGGACGACCGGCAAGGTGATCCTCGAGGTCGCCTAACCCGCCGCACCGTCCCGAACGACAAAGCCGCACCGTCCCGAACGACAAAGGGGACACACCTGCGAACGGGAAAAGAACCGTCCCCATTTCCGTTCGGGGGACTGTCCCGCTTCCCGTTCGGGGGACGGTTCTTTTCCGGTTCGGCGGACTGTCCCGCTTCCCGTTCGGGGGACGGTTCCTTTCCGGTTCGGGGGACTGTCCCGCTTCCCGTTCGGGGGACGGTTCCCACTCGGTTCAGGGGAGGCCGGCGAGGACGGCGACCAGCAGGACGACCCGGTCGAGGAGGGATTCGAGCAGGACGTGTTCAGTGACGGCGTGGGCCCCGCCTCCCCGGGGGCCGAAGCCGTCCAGCGTGGGGACGCCGAGGGCGCCGCTGGTGTTGGTGTCCGCGGCGCCCGCTGCCGGGCGTCCGGACGCCGCCAGCCCGACCTCACCGGCCAGCGCACAGACCTGTCCGAGCAGCGCGGCGTCCGCCTCCGACGCCTGCCACGCCGGACGCGAACTCAGCACCTCCGCCTCGAGCGAGGCACCGGCCCGCAGCGGCGACAGCGCGGCGACCGCGTCCAGAACCTCGGCCTCCGCCGCCGGCGTGCCGAACCGGAACCCGACCAGCGCCTCCGACTCGCCGGGGACCACATTCGTCCGTCCCCCGCCGGCGATCGCGCCCACGTTGAGCAGGACCTGACCCGGGTGCCGGGCCGACACCGCGGCGACCGACCGGCGGAGCACGACGAGCTGGTCGACCAGCTCGTCGATCGCCGACACACCCCCGTCGGGGTCGAGCGCGGCGTGTGACTCGCGTCCCACGACCCGCAGCCGCAGCCGGGTGGACCCCAGCCGCCCGACCTTCAGCGCGCCGTCGGGGTGCGGCGACTCGAAGCCCAGCACGGCCGCCGCGCCCGCGCACTGCTCGCGCACCAGCTCCGACGCCGAGCCGGAGCCGACCTCTTCGTCGGCAGCGACCACGACCCGCAACGGACGGTGCGCGAGCCCCGCGTCGCCGAGCGCCTGCACCGCCGCCAGCATCACGACCAGGCCGGCCTTCATGTCGTACGACCCGGGACCGCGCAGCACGCCGTCCTCCACCCGCAGGGGCACCGGGCCGGCCAGCGTCCCCACCGGCCAGACCGTGTCACTGTGCCCGAGCAGCACCACCGGCGCCGCGTCCCGCCGCTCCCCCACGCCGGCCACCTCCACGACCAGGTGCGTGCCGACCGGTCGTGCCACCGGACGCACCACGCCGAACCGCCGCCACAACCCGGCCAGGTGCTCCGCGATACCTGCGCTCGCCGCCGCGTCATGGCTGGGCGTCTCCCGCTCCACCAGCGCGATCAGGTCGGCGGCGAGGGCCTCGGTGTTCAGCGATGTGCGCACCGCTGCTCCGGCAGCAGCCAGGTCCATGATCCTCCAAGCTCCGTTTTACGTATCCTATCCTTGGCAGAGGCTCGCCCATCTCTGCAAGTGATCACGGAGCGGGATCCGATGATACGGATCCTATAGTTCACTTCGTGAGCACGACCGAGCAGCTGCGGGTGGCCCCCCTGACCGGGGTGGACGACCTCGCGACCGCGTCCGGGCTCTACCGCGACGTGTTCGGCTACACCAAGCCCGAGGCCACCCTCAACCCGCGCCTGCTGATGGCGATGGCCGCGAACGGCGGCTCGATGGTCGGCGCGTGGGACGCCGAACGGCTGGTCGCCTTCGGCTACGGCTTCACCGGTCACGCTGGCGGCGAGACCTACTTCTACTCCCAGGCCGTGGTGGTCGCCGACGGACTGCAGGGCTCCGGCGTGGGGCGCCGGATCAAGGCCGAGCAGCGCCGGCTCGCCCTCGCCAACGGGCTGCACCACATGCGCTGGGCCTACAACCCGATCCTGTCCCGCAACGCCCATTTCAACCTCTCCGTGCTCGGCGCCGTCGGACGCTGGTTCGTCCCCGACTGCTACGGGGACGGCGAGTCCCGCCTCGTCGTCGACTGGGACCTCGACGCCACCGAACCGGCCCCCGCGCCGGCGCCCTGGGCGACCTACACCGCCTCCGACTGGGGACGGGTCGACCGCGGCGATCATGCGGCGGCAGTCGCCCTCCCCGCCGAACGGAGTCGGGTGACCGCCGAGGTCGTCGCCCGCATCGACGACTCCTTCAGCGCCCTGTTCGCCGACGGACTGGTGGCCCGGTCCTGTGTTCGGCAGGACGCCGACACCGCCGCCTACGTCTTCACCGGAGTTGAGGCATGAGCGTCGGCACCCACGCCCGCCACGAGGCCAACCGCTCGCTGCGCAGCCCCGCCGACCGCTACCGCGCCCGGATGGAGTCGACCTCCTCGGCCACCCTGCAGGCGCGGCTGATCTCCTCCGAACTGGAGAACCTCGCCGAGGTGTTCGAGCGGCTCAGCGCCGGCGGCAGCGTCCGCAGGGCGGCCGCGCTCACGGTCGCAGCCCGGCGCCGGTTCGTCGTCGGGGCAGGCAAGAGCCACGCCTACGCGAACCTGCTCGCCTCCGACCTGTCGACAGCCGTCGCGCAGGTCAGCCTCGTCGACGACTCCACCGTGAGCACCCTCGACCTGCTCTCCGACGTGCGTGAGACGGACGTCCTGATCGCGTTCTCGTTCCGCCGCTACCGCCGCTCGACCGTCGAGGTGGCGCGGGAGTTCCACGCCGCGGGCGGAAAGGTGGTCGCGGTCACCGACGACGCCACCGCCCCGATCGCCCGGCACGCGGACGAGGTGGTCGAGGTCGCCACCGACTCCGAGTCCTACGCCGACTCCCCCACCGCCGTCGCCGCCGCCATCCACCTGCTCTCCACCCTCACCACGGCCAGCGCGAAGGGGGCCCGCCGCCGGTTCGCCGACCGCGACCGGATCAGCGCCGCGCTCGGGCTCTACCTCGACGAGACGGGAGAGCCCGAATGAGGGTCATCGCCGCCACGCTCCACACCGTCCGGTTGCCGCTGGTGCACGAGTTCCAGACCAGCTCGCACGCCAAACGCCACCTCGACCACATCCTGGTCGAGCTGACCGACGCCTCCGGGGCCGTCGGGTGGGGTGAGATCGCGTCCGCGTCGCACCCCTTCTACGGCCCGGAGACGGTCGAGACGGCCACGCTGGTCGCCGAGCGCTACCTGCTCCCCGCCCTCGTCGGCACGAACTGGGAGCACCCTGCCGATGCCGCGAGGTCCTGGGCGAAGGTGCGCGGCAACGAGTTCGCCAAGGCCGGAGTGGACATGGCCTGCTGGGTGCTGGCCGCCGAGGCGTCCGGGCGCCCGCTCGCCGAACTGCTCGGCGGGACGCGCGACCGGGCCGCCACCGGTGTCTCGCTGGGTATCGAGCCGACCATCGACGCGCTCGTCGAACAGGTCTCGGCCCAGGTCGAGGCCGGCTACCGGCGGGTGAAGCTCAAGATCGCCCCCGGCTGGGATGTGGCGCCGGTCGCCGCGGTCCGGGCGGTGTACCCCGACCACGACCTGCACGTGGACGCCAACGGCGCCTACCCCGCCGACGACCCGTCCTTCGAGGTCATGCGGGCACTGGACCGGTACCACCTGACCATGATCGAGCAGCCGTTCGCACCCAGGGACTTCGTCGGCCACGCGCGCCTGCAGGCCCAGCTCGAGACGCCCGTGTGCCTCGACGAGGCGGTGGAGACGCTGTCCGACCTGGAGACCATGATCGCGCTGGGCGCCGGCCGCGTCCTGAACATCAAGGTGTCCCGCCTCGGCGGCCTGACCACCTCGGTGGCCGCGCACGACCGGGCGCGGCAGGCCGGCATCCCGGTCTGGTGCGGCGGGATGCACGAGTTCGGGGTGGGCCGCGCGGCGAATGTCGCGCTCTCCTCGCTTCCGGGATTCACCCTGCCGTCGGACGTGTCCGGGTCCGACAAGTACTACGCCCGTGACGTGATCACTCCGCCGGTGGAGACCACCGACGACGGCTACGTCCCGATCCCCACCCGACCCGGCCTCGGGTTCGACGTCGACACCGAATGGGTCGCGGCGAACACCCTGTCCACCATCCATGTAGAGGAATGACCGTGCCCGCCTGCATCATCGTCAGCCCCGCCGAGGCCTCCGCTCCCGTCCCTGCGGCGGACCGCCTGCACGTGGTCGACCCCGCCCTGCCACAGGTGTCCGTCACCGATCTGGGCGTGACCAGGGGCGACGGCATCTTCGAGGTCCTCGGCGTCGTGGACGGCCACCCGCAGGCGGTGGACGCGCACCTGCGCCGGCTGGCGGTCTCGGCGGCGATGCTCGACCTGCCGCCGCTCGACCTGGACGCCTTCCGCGCCGCGATCCACCAGGTGGTGGCCGCGTACGAGGAACCCCACCGCGAGTACTCGGTCAAGATCATCGTGACCCGGGGCGTCGAGGGGTCGGGGGTCGCGACCGCGTGGGTGCTGGCGTTCAAGTCCACCGACGACTACGCCGCCGAACGGCAGACCGGCGTCAGCGTCGTCCTGCTGGAACGCGGCTATCCCCACGACATCGCCTCGCGGGCACCCTGGCTGCTGGCCGGCGCGAAGACGCTCTCCTACGCCGTGAACAAGGCGGTCCTGCGCGAGGCCGCGCGGCGGGGTGCGCAGGACGTGTTGTTCACCAGCTCTGACGGGTACGTGCTCGAAGGCCCCAGCGCGAGCCTGATCGTGAAGCACGGCACCCATATCTGGACACCCTCCACCTCGCAGGGGATCCTCCGCGGCACCACGCAGGCCGCCGCCTTCGAGTACTTCGCGAGTGCCGGCTTCGCCCCGTCCGAGGTCCTGCTCAGGATCGACCAGCTGTGGGACGCGGACGCGATGTGGCTGACCTCGTCGGGCCGCATGCTCGTCCCCGTCCGGGAACTCGACGGACGGCCGGTCCCGATCGACCGGGCGCTCACCGACGCCGGCAACGCCGCCCTCCTGGCCCGAGCCGAGTAGTCGCCGGCCGCGCCCACGGCCGTGATCGGAGAGCGAGGGACGCGGCCAGGCGACCCCCAGCCGCTACCGACCCGCTGCACACCGTCACCAGGCGCGCGGATAGTCCCAGAAGGGGCGACGGGCACCCAGGTACTCGCCGACGACGGCGGCGCCGAGGTCGTCGAGCTCGGGGCTGACCACGCGTCCGTCCACACGCTGGGCCATCTGGCGCACGAACCGCTCCAGACCGGGATCGTCACCAAGCCTGAAGAAGGTCGTCCGGGCGCGCAGGCGGCCGAGCTTGTCGAGCTGGGTGACCGTGTTGCGCAGGGTCTCGTAGCTCGGCGGGTAGGCGAACCAGGAGTCGCCCTCTGCGGTCAGGTGGGCGGTCGGTTCGCCGTCCGTGACCACCAGCAGCACCGGCTGCATGGTCGGGAAGCGGCGGAACAGCCGCTCGGCCAGCAGCAGGCCGTGGTGCAGATTGGTGCCCTGCTCGCGCAGCGCAGGGAGCGCCGTGAGTTCGCCCACCTCCATCGCCTGCGCATACCGGCCGAACGTGATCAGCTGCAACTGGTCGCCACGCCAGCGCGTGGAGACCAGATGGTGCAGGGCGAGCGCCGTCCGCTTCATCGGAAGCCAGCGCCCCTCCGCCGCCATCGAGAACGAGGTGTCGACCAGCAGCGCGACGACGGCCTGCGTGCGGGTCTCGGTCTCGGCCACCTCCACGTCGTCGAGCCGGATCCGGACCCGGGGCGAGGACGGACCGTCGCCGGCCCCTTCGACATCCGCGGCCCGGTCGCTCCCGGCCCGGCCCGGGCTCTCCGCCTGCCCGTGACGCATCGCGTTGAGCATCGTTCGGGTCACGTCCCACGGCTCGGTGTCGCCGAAGGCCCACTGCCTGGTGGAGCCGGTCTGTTCCCCTGCCGCCCCGGTGAGACGGGTGTCCCGCTGCCCGGTGCGTCCGCTGAGCCGGTCGGCGGCGTCGGCGAGGAAGCTCTTGCCGAGCTGGCGCATTGCGCGCGGGGACAGCTTCAGGCTTCCGTCGGCGGTGCGGCTGAGGTAGCCGGCGCTGCGCAGCGCGCGCTCCAGCTCTGCGAGCGTGCGCGCGGAGACCGCAGCATCCTCGCCGAGCTGGCGGGCCAGCGCGTCCACATCGATGTCGTCCAGGTGCGCACCGCCGTAGCCCTGCCCCAGCTGAGCGGCCAGCGAGTCGAGTTCGGCGAGATCGGACAGCACACCGGTGCCCTCGCCCAGGCCCAGTCCCTCCTGGCCGCCGAACTGCTCCGAGCCCGACCAGTCCATGCCGGGACGCAGCGACTGCAGGTTGGCGTCCAGCTGACCGAGCTGCGCCATCAGGTCCGGCGATCCGAATGCCTGCGCGGACAGCTGCATCAGCTCCTCGCGCTGCTCGGGCGTCATCGAGTTGAACATCCGCTGGGCGGCCGCCGCCCGCTTCGCCAGCGCGTCGATCAGCTCGTCCACGTCGCGCGGGTTCTCCGGGAAGTACTGGCCGTGCTTGGCCATGAACGCGTCGAAGTCCTCGGGGGTGTCCTCGCCGCGGCGGTGGGCGTCGAGGAGCTGGTTGAGGTCGGACAGCATCTCCCGGACGGCTTCGCGGTCCGCCTCGGTCGCGTTCTCCAGCGCCTGCTTCATGCCGGCGAACCGCTGGTCGAGCACCTCGCGTCCGAGCAGATCCCGGATCCGGTCGTACGCGGCCCTCGCCGCCGGCGAGCGCCAGTCGTAGTCGGCCAGCTCGTTCACCGCGGCCGGGGTGGAGTCGGGAAGGCTGTCCAGCCGCAACTGCCGGAAGTCGCGGTCGAGGTCGTCCAGGTCGATGTCCCTGGCGAGTTCCTTGCGCTCCTCCAGAACGGCGGTGTCCAGCAGCCGCTTCGCCTCTTCCATCGTCGAGCCGAGGCGGTGCCGGCCGAGCAGCTCCTGCCGGCGGCGCTGGACGCGCGCGGCGAGGTCGTCCAGGCCTTCGCGTCCGCGCCCGCCCCTGCGCAGGTACTCGCGCAGCGCACGCTCTGCGGAGTAGCCCTCCATCACGTCGCGAGCGATCTCCTCCAGCGCCTCGGAGAGGTCGACCGGGGGCGCGAGCGGGTCCGGGCCGTCGACGTAGCGGCCGTAGCGGGACGAACGCGAGCGCGGCATGGTGGCTACCCGTAGATGGTCTGGCCGTCGTCGGACTCCTTGGAGATCCGGCGGGCGAGGTAGAGGCCTTCCAGTGCCAACTCGATCGCGCTGGCCCGTTCGCCGTCCGTGGTGGCGTCGAACCGCGCGCAGAGCTGGTCGTACACGTCCGACCCGTCCAGCGAGGGCAGACCGGCGAGGAACTCCCGCGCGCTGACCTGCTCGCCCGTGACGACGGTCGTGCGGCCGTCGAGGGCCGCGACGAGAGCGCCGAGGTCGATGCCGCGGAAATGGGCCCGGACCGTCTCCGCCGTTGCGGTGCGGAGCAGGTGGGCGAGGATCTCGGCCTCGCGGCCCTCCTCGCCGGACTCGAACTCGAGCTTTCCGAGCAGCACGTCCACCGCGGCTTCCAGGTCGACGACCCGCGCGACCGCCTCCGCCTCACCCCGGGCGGTCGCCCGGTGCAACGCGGCGGCCGCCACGGTCTCCGCTCCGGCGATGGCGAACCGGGCGGACACCCCGGAGCGCTGGTTGATCGCCGCCGACTCGCGCAGCGCACGGGTGAACCGGGCCAGGATCTCCAGGATCGGCGCGGGCACCTCGGCGACCAGGTGCGCCTCCTGCGCGATGACGGCGACCTCGTCGTCCAGTTCGATCGGGTAGTGGGTGCGGATCTCCGCCCCGAAGCGGTCCTTCAGCGGGGTGATGATCCGGCCGCGGTTGGTGTAGTCCTCGGGGTTGGCGGAGGCGACCACGAGCACGTCCAGCGGCAACCGCAGGACGTAGCCGCGGATCTGGATGTCGCGCTCCTCCATCACGTTCAGCATCGACACCTGGATGCGCTCGGCGAGGTCGGGCAGCTCGTTGATCGCGACGATCCCGCGATGGGAGCGCGGGATCAGGCCGTAGTGGATCGTTTCGGGGTCGCCGAGCTGGCGCCCCTCGGCGACCTTCATCGGGTCGACGTCGCCGACGAGGTCCGCCACGGAGGTGTCGGGCGTCGCGAGCTTCTCGACGTAGCGCTCGGAACGGTGCCGCCAGGCCACAGGGAGATCGTCACCCTCGGTGGCGGCCCTCCGGACCGATGCGGGCGTGATCGGGTCGTAGGGGTGCTCGCCCAACTCGGAGCCGGCGATCACCGGGCTCCACTCGTCCAGCAGGCCGGGCAGGGTGCGCAGCAGCCGCGTCTTGCCCTGGCCGCGTTCGCCGAGCAGGACGACGTCGTGGCCGGCGATCAGCGCGCGTTCGAGCTGGGGCAGGACGGTGCGTCCGAACCCGTGTATGCCGGGCCAGGGATCCTCGCCCGCCGCGATCATCGCGAGCAGGTTGTCCCGGATCTCCTGGCGCAGGTGCTTGTGCACGTGGCCGGACGCGCGGAGCGCTCCGAGGGTGGTGATGGTTGGGGGTTCACTCACGCATTCACGCTAACCGCATGGGCAAGACCGGCAGAAGATCGCACTATGTGGACACGGCCCGGCGAGCTACGCTCGGCCGCATGCCGACCCGGAAGCGGCCGCCCGGCACGCTCGTTCTGCTGGTGCGGCACGGCCAGACCCCGACCACCGGCAGGGTCCTGCCCGGTCGCGCACCGGGACTGCACCTCTCCGAGGCCGGCATCCGGCAGGCCGAGAACGCCGCCGCCCGGCTCGCCGGGCTCCCGCTGGCCGCGCTGTACACCTCGCCACTGGAGCGCGCACAGGAGACCGCGGCGGCCACGGCTACCGCCACCGGGTTGGCGCCGGTCGTCGAGCCGGACCTGCTCGAGTGCGACTTCGGCGCGTGGACCGGGGAGTCCCTGGCGACGCTCGGCCGCCGCAAGGAGTGGCGGGCGCTGATGACGTCCCCGTCCACCTTCCGGTTCCCGGGGGGCGAGAGCCTGGCCGAACTGGAGGCCCGGATGGTGTCCCTGCTCGACCGGCTTCGCGGGGCGCACCAGGACGGTGTGGCGGTCTGCTTCACGCACGCCGACCCGATCCGCGCCGCACTCACCTTCGCGATGGGCGCGCCGCTGGACGCTTTCCACAGGGTGAACGTCGGTACCGGGTCGGTGTCGGCGATCCGGTTCCCCCACGACACCCCGCCGGTCGTGCTCGGGGTGAACTCCCTGCACGGGCCTCTGGACGACCTCGTGCCCCCGACCGGATCCTTGGCCTGAACGTGTCCGCGCTCCCGCGTCCCGAGCCGGCGGGGGACGACCGCCTGCTAGACCTCCTCGCCCACGGGCCGATGGAGATCATCGGGCGCTTCCCGAGCAGCAACCTCACGCTCCTGGTCGACCTGGGCGCGGGACACGACTCGCTCGGCGCGGTGTACAAGCCGGAGGCCGGGGAGCGCCCGCTGTGGGACTTCGACCCTGGACTGCACCGGCGCGAACGCGCGGCCTGGCTGCTCAGCGAGTGGCTGGGCTGGGGCCTGGTCCCGCCGACGGTCATCCGGGAGGACGGGCCGCTCGGGGTGGGCTCGGTGCAGCTCTACATCGACGTGGACGACCGGGAGCACTTCTTCACCCTCGACCACACCACCCCAGGGGTGACGGACGCGCTGCGGGCGATGGCGGTCTTCGACCTGGTCGCCAACAACGCCGACCGCAAGGGCGGGCACGTGCTGCGCGGACCGGACGGCCACATCTGGGGGATCGACCACGGGCTGTGCTTCGCGGCGCCGTTCAAGCTGCGCACCGTGATCTGGGACTTCGCCGACGAACCGGTCCCCGCGCCGCTGCTGGAGCGGATCGCGCCGCTCGCCGACGACGTCCCGGCCGAGCTCTGCGAGCTCATCGACACCGAGGAGGTCGAGGCCCTGAAGGCACGCGTCCGGCGCGTGCTCCGGTTCGGTCGCTTCCCCGTCGACCACAGCGGTCGCCGGGTGCCGTGGCCCCTCGTGTGAGGGATGACCGGGGACGCGGGACGCCCGTTCGGCTCAGGCCTCGGGGTTGCGCCGCCAGACCACGGTGGCGAGGACGGTGGCGAAGGCGGTCCACAGGGCATAGGGCGCGAGCAGCGCGGCATAGCGGCGCCCGGCCCGCCCTGCCCGCAGGGTGAGCCGCAGCGAGCTCGCCGCCAGCGCACCCGCGCCGACCGCGGACGCCGCGAGGTTGTGCGAGCGGAAGAACAGCCAGCTCCAGGCGCCGTTGAGCGCGAGATTGCTCGCCAACGCCTTGCGGAGGGCCGCCGCTTCGGCTGTCTCGCCGCGGCGGTCGAGTTCGGTCAGTGCAGCGGCCGAGGTGAGCGCGATGTCGGCGTAGAGGGTCGTCCACACCAGCGGGAACGCCGCCCGCGGCGGTTGCCAGTCCGGCTTGGAGAGCTTCTCGTACCACTCGCCATCCGGATCGGTGGCGACGGTACCGGCGGTGACCGTGGTCGCCACCAGCGAGCCGGTGACGGCGAGGTTGCGGAGCCACCGCGTGCGAGTCGGTTTCCTGGTCACGACCGAACAGTACCCAGCCGCCGGGCATTGCCCGGCCTGCGCGGCCCGGATTACGGTGCGGGTCTACGGCGAGTGCGAGGAGTCCTGATGGCGTGGTTACCCGATGCCTTCGAACACCCCCTGGTTGTGCAGGTGGACGCCGGCCACCACCTGCGTCCGATCCGTGCCGAGGACGTCGAGCTCGACATGCCGGCCGTGATGGGGTCCCGGGCGCGGTTGTGGTCCATCTTCGGCGAGGCCTGGGGCTGGCCCCCGGCGACCATGACCGCGGAGCAGGACGTCGAGGATCTCGCCCACCACGAGGCGGAGATCGCCGCGCACGTCTCGTTCAACTACGCCCTGTTCGACCGGGCCGAGACCGAGCTGATCGGTTGCGTGTACATCGATCCGCCGGAGAAGGTGGGCGCCGACGCCGAGGTCAGCTGGTGGGTGCGCGACGAGTACGTCGGAACGCCGCTGGAGGCCGAGCTGGACGCCTTCGTGCCCCGCTGGCTGGCGGGGGCCTGGCCGTTCACCGCCGTCCGCCTGATCGGCCGGGACCTGACCTGGGCGGAATGGCTGGCGCTGCCCGACCATGAGTCCTGAGGCCGGCCGGACCGGCATGTCCTGACCTGCGCCGCCGACTCACCGCGGCGCCGAGACCACCAGGGTCTTCAGGCGGACCAGCATGCGCCAGGTCATGGCCGCGCTCACCAGAGCGGTGAACTCGATCATCAGCCGCGCGGCAGGGCCACGGGTCTGGTACCGCTCGCGCAGCTGGAGGCGGGTGGCGATCTGCCCGTCCGGTCGCCTGGTCGGGGAGAGCACGAAGGCCCAGGTGGTGGCGAAGTCCAGGTCTCCCGGCGCATCGCCGCCCTGCGACGTCACCACCAGTGCACGGCCCGGGTCGACGATCGCGACGCGCAGGGCGACGTCGGGGTGCAGCCGGAACGGGTCCCCGACCGTGACGTCCTGCCATTCCGGGTGGATCCGGGTGGCACCGACGATCCGGCATCCGGCGAGGTTCTCCAGCGACTCGAAGGAGTAGAACCCCGCCTTGTCCTGGCCGAGTTGCGCGATCCACGGCCACACCTGGTCCGGGGCCGCGGGGATCGTGGCCGCACGGTCGTTGTGGATCTGCGCGGTCGGCAGCAAGCCGTCGCCGGGCAGCGGCAGGCGAGCCTCCGCCGCGGTGGCCCCGAGCCGGCGGCCGGCCCTCCACGCGGCACCGGTCGCCGCAACCGGCAGCGCCCACAGCAGTGCTCGGCGCACCCGACGATCCATCGACACAGAAATCACCCCGCCGCAGATCCTCCCACGTGGCCGGTCCGGGCATCGACGTGCGGACGCCCCCGGACGCGGCCCGAACCGCGCGTTGTCCTCCGGTGTCGGACGGGACCGGGCTCCGGCGCCCGGGGGACGCCGCCGTCGGCGCGTTGACCAAGTCCTTCAACGTGACGAAACTGGGGCGATACCCACGAACAGCGAAGGAGCTGCGGTGCGCGACGACGAAGGGCTGTATCGCGGACGCCTGGGACGGTTCGTCGAGGAACTCGTCGTTCCCCACCTGTACGGCGACACCCATCCGCTCGACCTCACCGCCTGGCCGGTGCCCGACGAGCCGGTGCCCTTCGCCGAGGCAGCGCGGCAGGACTACGCGCCGTTCGCGATCGGTTCGGCCTGGGGCAGGGGCTGGAGCACCCTGTGGTTGCACGTGACCGGGGCGGTGCCGCCCGGATGGGCCGGCCGCCCCTACGAGATCGTGGTGGACCTCGGCTTCCGCAGGGAACTGGACGGCGGCCAGGCCGAAGGGCTCGCGTTCCGTCCCGACGGTTCGATCATCAAGGCGATCGAACCGTTCAACCGGTACCTTCCGGTCGAGGACCCGGATGCGATCGACCTCTACCTGGAGGCGGCCGCCAACCCCGAGGTCGCCGTGGGAGGTTCCTGGCACCCCACCCCGTTCAGTTCGAAGGACACCGTTCCGGACGCGCCGCTGTACGTGCTGCGGCGGTTCGAGCTCGCCGTCCGCAACCTGGAGGTCTGGGAGCTCAACCAGGACATCGAGGTGCTGGCCGGGCTCGTCGAGCAGCTTCCGCCCGACCAGCCGCGCCGGGCCGAACTCGTGGTCGCCCTGAACGAGGCGATGGACGCGCTCGACCCCGCGGATGTCCCCGGCACCGCCGCCCGCGCGAGACAGCGCCTCGCGCCGGCGCTGGCGAGCCCGGCCAACGCCAGCTCGCACCGCGTCGTGGCCACCGGTCACGCGCACATCGACTCGGCGTGGCTGTGGCCGGTGCGCGAGACCGTCCGCAAGTGCGCGCGCACGTTCGCCAACGTGATCGCCCTCTCCGAGGAGCACCCCGACCTGGTGTTCTCCTGCTCCTCCGCCCAGCAGTACGCGTGGATCAAGGAGTTCTACCCAGAGCTCTGGCAGCGGCTCAAGGAGAAGGTCGCGCAGGGACGCTTCGTCCCGGTCGGCGGCATGTGGGTCGAGTCGGACACCAACATGCCCGGCTCCGAGGCGCTGGCCCGCCAGTTCGTCGTCGGCAAGGGTTTCTTCGAGCGCGAGTTCGGCTACGAGCCGCTCGATGTGTGGCTACCCGACTCGTTCGGCTACTCGGGGGCGCTCCCCCAGATCGCCGTCGCTGCGGGCGCCCGATGGTTCCTCACCCAGAAGATGTCGTGGAACGAGACCAATGTGCTGCCCCACCACACCTTCTGGTGGGAGGGCATCGACGGCACCCGGATCTTCACCCACCTGCCCCCGGTCGACACCTACAACTCGACGCTGGCCGCCTTCGAACTGGCCAAGGCCGAGCGCCAGTACGCCGACCAGGGGCACGGGAACACCTCGCTGGTCCCGTTCGGCTACGGGGACGGGGGCGGCGGCCCCACCAGGGAGATGGTGGCCAGGGCACACCGGACCGCCGACCTGGAGGGCTCGCCGAAGGTGCGGATCGGGACCGTCAACGAGTTCTTCCGCGAGGCGCAGGCCGAACTCGCCCACCCGCACACGTGGTCGGGCGAGATGTACCTGGAGACCCACCGCGGCACCTACACCTCCCAGTTGCGCACCAAGCAGGGCAACCGCCGCAGCGAGCACCTGCTCCGGGCGGCAGAGCTGTGGGCGACCACCGCGTCCGTCCGGGCGGGGCTGGAGTATCCGGCGGAGGACCTGCAGCAGGCGTGGCAGACCGTGCTGCTGCAGCAGTTCCACGACATCCTGCCCGGGTCGTCGATCGCATGGGTGCACCGTCAGGCGGAGGCCAACTATGCCCGCGTGGCGGGTGTGCTGGAGGACGTCATCGAGCGGTCGCTCGCTGCGCTGGTCGGCGAGGGCGACGACGTCCTGGTCGCCAACGCCGCACCGGTCGCCCTCGCCGGCGTGGACGCGTTCGCCGTCCGGCCACCGGTCGAGGTCGACGGGGAAGTGGTGGTCACCGAACGGGACGGCGGTTGGGTGGTCGATACCGGTGCGATCCGCGCGGTCGTCGACGCCGACGGTCTGCTCCCGTCCCTCGTGGACGTGGCGAGCGGACGCGAACTCGTGGCCGAGGGCCGTCGTTTCGGCCTGCTGCAGCTGCACAACGACCGCCCGTCGGTGTACGAGGCCTGGGACATCGACGGCCACATCGGACGCATGGTCAGCGACGTCACCGACGCCGAGTCGGTCCACCTCGTCGCACAGGACGCCCGGTCGGTCGCCTTCGAGGTGGTCCGGACGCCACGATCCAGCACGATCACCCAGCGGATCACCTTCACTGCCGGCTCGGCGGCGGTCGACCTCGACTTCGACATCGACTGGCACGAGCAGCGCACGCTGCTGAAGCTGGCGTTCCCCACCAGCGTGTTCACCGACCGTGCGGCCTCGGAGATCCAGTTCGGCCACATCCACCGCCCCACCACCGTCAACACGTCGTGGGACGTGGCCCGCTACGAGACCGTCGCGCACCGCTGGGTGCAGGTGGCCGAGCCCGGTTTCGGCTTCGCCGTCGCCAATGACTCCACCTACGGCCACGACATCCGGCGTGACCATGCCGGCGGTCGCGCGCCGGGCACCACCGTCCGGCTGTCGCTGGTGCGCGGGCCGATGTTCCCCGACCCCCGGACCGACCAGGGGCTGCACCACCTGCGGGTGAGCGCGGTCTGCGGTGCCGACATCGCCACGGCGATCCGGGCGGGCCAGCGGCTGAACCAGCCGGTGCGGGAGCTGCGTGGCGCCCGCCCGGTCGAGCCGATCGTCGGCGTCGAGGGATCCGCCGTGATCCTCGAGGCGGTCAAGCTGGCCGAGGACGGCAGCGGTGACGTCGTCGTCCGCCTCTACGAGTCGCTGGGCAGCAGGGCGACCGCCGCCGTCCGTGCCGGGTTCGGCTTCGACAGGGCGGAACGCACCGACCTGCTGGAGCGTCCGCTGCCGCACGGAGGGACGGCCGCGTCCGGCGGCGGCGACGTGGCGCTCGACCTGCGTCCGTTCGAGATCGTCACCCTGCGGTTCCGCGGAGTCCAGCGGTCCTGACCGGTCCCGGTGCTCGTGCGCGCTCGCCGAGTGCGACGACCGCGACCGGCCAGGTGAGGGTTGGTCCGGCAGAGGCGGGTCGTCGCCGACCCGGACGCCCCCGTGCGTCAGTCCTCGCTCGCCTCCAGCCGGCCGGACGCGATCGCGTCCAGCAGGGCCGCGTGGTCACGGTCGTTCTGGTCGGCGTAGGCCAGGGAGAACCGGCCGATCGCATCGTCGAACGCCGTCCCGCGACCGAGGTAGCCGGCGACGACAGCGGGCTCGCAGCTCTGGGCGTGGGCGCGGGCGAGCACGCCCCCGCAGATGATCGCGTAGTCGACGAGCAGCGACCGGGACAGCCGCTCGATCTCGAAGCTGCCCTTCATGTCCCTGAACTGCCGCACGTAGTAGTGCCGTCCCTCGGACTCGGTCCAGCCGAGGAGGGGGTCGGAGGCGGCCTGCATGATCCGCTGCCCCGCGACCACACGCTGTCCCATGTGGGTGTACCGGGACGCCGTCGTCCACGGCTCCAGCACCGAGGTGGTGGCCTCCTTGGCCTGCAGCAGCAGTGGGGAACCGGTCGAGTCCAGGCACAGCAGGATGAAGCAGCGGGTGCCGACGCTGCCCACGCCGACCACCCGCAGGGCGAGGTCGACGGCGTGGTAGCGGTGCAGCAGCGACTCCACGTCGGGCGACGCGCTGCTGCGGTAGTGCTCGGGCACCTCGAGCAGGTCCGCCGGTGCCCGGTCGGGACGAAACATCAGCGGCGGCTGCTGGACGATCCGAAGCTCGCCGTCGGCGCCGGTCGCGGCGAGCTTGGCGAATGCCTGGTCGGCGGTGCGGCGCCGGGCTTTCGTCGCCGTGCGTTCGAGTTCGTGTGCGCGCCGCCTGCGCACCTTGCTGTCCGCCGCGGTCTCCTGGTTGCGGGTGAGCAGGTCGTCGATCGTGACCATGTCGTGGAAGAGGTCGCGCGCGCTGCGTCCGGCCGCGCGGAGCATCGTTTCCCGGTAGGCGCGCGCTGCCGCGGCAGCCGTGTCGTGCGCGCAGGCCTCGCCGAAACCGTTCTGCCGACTGGCGACGGCGAACGAGGCCGCCAGCCGCTCGACGTCCCACTCCCACGGGGCAGGGTGGGTCTCGTCGAAGTCGTTCAGGTCGAAGACGAGCGAACGCTCCGGTGAGGCGTACAGGCCGAAGTTGGACAGGTGGGCGTCACCGCACGCCTGCACCCGGACACCGGACACCGGCGTGGGGGCGAGATCGTGCGCCATCACCGCCGCCGCGCCCCGGTAGAAGGTGAACGGGGAGACCGCCATCCGCGACCATCGCAGCGGCACGAGCCCGGCCAGGCGGGTGGTGTTCTGGGCCTCGAGGATCGCGACCGGATCGCGGTCGACGTCCAGCCCGGTACCGATCGCGGACCGCGCCGCCCGCGCGCGGAGCGCGCGCCCGGCGTCGATCAGTTCAGCCGTCGTCGCGTGCATACCCCTCCTTGGCGTGGACGCGAGGATAGCCCGTTTCCGGCCCGCGCCGGTCAGGGGACGGGTTCTACAGCACGCCTTTGACCAGGACGAAGCAGGAGTAACCCCGAGGCTCCCCCGTCTGGACGATCGCGTAGGCCGAGCGCGCGAGTTCGTACAAGGCCAGGCGTTCGACCGGCTCGACCTCGACCTCTCTGCCTTCTGCGGCCTCGACCTCCGCCCGGAACTCGTCGTGAGCCTCGAAGCGTGCGTCCGGCTGTCCGGTGGGGGTGATCCGGAACACGGCCGGCTCGTCGAAGGTGTCGACGGGGAACAACGCGAGGATCGCCCTGGCCGCGGACGCGGTGTCCGCGCCGGCGAGGTGATGGACACGGGGCGCAGAGGAGGCGGACGGGTAGTTCCGGTCGACGATCGCGAGCCGGTCCCCGTGGCCCATGGACGCCAGCGTGCACAGCAACTCCGGGGTGAGCAGCGCAGGGATGGCTTTCAGCACGACGCCCCCTCGGACGTCGCGAGCCCGTTCTCCGCCCAGCCCTGGCCGCCGACGTGGGCGGCGAGGAAGCCACCGACGAAGGTGTCCCCGAGCCCGATCGTGGTCGGCGCGGCCACCTCCAGCAGGCGTCCTGGCACGCACCGCACCTGATCACCGAGTCGGTCGCCGATCCGGACGGCGAAGGCGGACCCGCCCGGGTGCCTGGGGAGCCCCCGGACCGTGCGCAGGTCCGCGGGGGTGAAGTCATCGCCGTAGCAGTACCGGGTGCTGGCCAGGTCGATGCCGCCGGCGAGAGCGTCAACGAAGGCGGCGGCGTGGTCCCCGTGTGCCAGCGACCAGTACTTGGTGTGCACGACCACGGTGGGCGCGATCGCGAAGCGCCGGAACCCGGCCAGCGCCTCGCCCACGTCGTCCACGTCCAGCAGGTCGACGCGACGTCCGAGATAGGACTGCAGTTCGTCCTCGTTGAGGCTGTGCACGTCGATGCGTCCACGGAACTCGGCGCTGACGATCGCCCGCATCGCGTTGTCGTGGAAGCCCGCGTCCTCGTAGAAGGCCAGGGCACCCACTGGCAGCCGGGCCATCGCATCGGAGAGGAAGCGGAGCCGCTCGCGCAGGAGCGCCGGATCCCGCATCACGTTGAAACCCGAGGGCAGGAAGGCCCTGGCACCCGCGAGCGCGTCCGGCAGCCGCGGGCTCAACACGAGGTCGCGGTTGGGCGGGTCGTTGACGTAGATGATCCGGTTGGGGTGTTCGGCCCTCACCTCACCGTCCCCGAGCCGCACGGTCGCGCCTGCGGGAAACTGGATGATCAGGTGCGGGTCCAGTGAGTCCCGCGTCGCACTGCAGAGATAGTCGACCGCCGGCGGCAGCAGCCGGCGTACGTTCTCATCGATGCTGACCAGATGCACCAGGCTCGGCACGCCGAGCCGGGCGATCGCCAGGGCTGCCCGGACACAGGTCCCTCCGAGCGTGACCTTGGTCGGGAAGCGCGAGGCGAAAGAGGTGGCGAGGTCGGAGGACGCAATGAACCGCTCTCCCCCGACCCCGTCGCGCACGAACGCGAGGATCGAGCACAGCAGGGAGCGCTCATCCTCGATCGGAACCCCGGCGTCGAGGTCGGCCAGCCGGATCCCCGTGCGCCGGGCCAACTCCTCCAGCCCGGTGGCGTCCCAGGCGACCTCGAAGTCGACCGTTCCGCCCAGCCCGAGGACCAGTTCGTGGGCCATCGCTCCCGCTTTCCCTCTCCGGCCAGCTCAGCGGTAGAGCTCCGCCTTGCCCGCCGCTCCGAACAGTTCGATCTTCTGCGCGGCCACGACGTTCATCGCCTCCACGCACGCTGGCTGGATCATCAGCGGCTCGCGCAGCTTCGGATCATCCCCGAGCACCTCGCGCATCTTCGAGTGGTAGGCGACCTTGATGTCGGAGGAGATGTTGATCTTGTTGATGCCTGTGTGCGCGGCGATGCCGATCTCACGGTCGGGGTTGTTCGAGCCTCCGTGCAGCACCAGGGGGATCGGAACGGCCGCCTTGATCTCCTTCAGCAGGTCGAGCTTGAGTTCGGGCTTCATCCCCGCAGGGTAGAGCCCGTGAAAGGTGCCGATGGCGATCGCCAGACTGTCCACACCCGTCTGCTCGACGAACGTCACCGCGTCCTCCGGCGTGGTGTGGATGACCTCGGTGGCACCGGACTCGCCGTAGGAGTCGTTGGCCCCGATGGTGCCGAGTTCGCCCTCCACAGACAACCCGACGGCGTGCGCGGTCTCCACGACCTTCTTCGTGATCGCGACGTTCTCTTCGAACGGCTTCACCGACGCGTCGATCATCACGGACGTGTAGCCGTTCTGGATCGATGTGAGGACCTGCTCGTAGGTGCCGCCGTGGTCGAGGTGAATCGCCATCGGCACCGACGAGCGGTAGGCGCGGGCCAGGATCGCCTTGATCATGTCCGGCCCGATGTGGTCGTACTCGTCCGGATGAATGGCGACGATCCACGGAGCCTGCAGTTCCTCGCACAGTTCCGCAATCCCGGCGAACATCGCGTAGTCACTGATATTGAAGGCCGGAACGGCGAAGCCCGCCTCGTTGGCGACCTTCAGAACGCCGTCACCGTTGGTAAGCATGTGGTTTCTCCTTGATTGTTTCTTGTGGGTGGGAATGTGGGCGATCAGTTCTTCACGGCGCCGGCGGTCATGCCGCCGATGAAGTAGCGCTGGAAGAACAGGAAGAGGAGCAGGATCGGGATGCAGCCGAGGATCGACATCGACATCATCTGGTTCCACTCGTACGAGTGCTGCCCCATCAGGAGCTGGATGCCGATCGGGACCGTCCGCATCTCCGGCGTCTTGGTGAGGGTCAGGGCGAAGAGGTACTCGTTCCACGCGATCATGAACGTGTAGATCCCGACCGAGACCATGCCCGGCACCGAGACGGGAACGAGGATCCGCCACAGCGCCGTCCAGGACGAGCCGCCGTCGACCTTCACGGCTTCGTCCAGCTCTCTGGGCAATGTGTTGAAGTAGCCAGTCATCATGATGATCGCGTAGGGCAGCGTGAACACCAGATAGGTCAGGATCAGGCCCTGGTAGGTGTTGTAGAGCCCGAGGAAGACGATCAGGCCGAAGTACGGGATCAGCAGCGTGATCGGCGGGACAGCCTGGACGCTGACGATCACCACGTTCAGCACCCGCTTGAGCGGGAACTCGTAACGGCTCAGGGCGAAAGCTGCCAGCACCGCGACGAGCAGGGTCAGCACCGTCACCGACAGGGAGACGAAATAGCTGTTCACGAAGAACCGCACCTTGGTCGGGTCGGTGAAGATCGCGGTGTAGGCGTCCCAGGTGAAGTTCTGGGGGATCAGGGTCGGGGGGTAGGCGAAGATCTCGGTGTTCGGCTTGAAGGAGCTCGAGAGCATCCACACCACGGGCAGACCCGCGTAGAGCGCGCCGACCACGAGCGCGATGAGCACGCCGGCCTTGGCGACGAGGCGTCGCTGTCTGCGCGTCATGTCAGTCCCTCGCCTTCTGCGCGCGGACGTAGAAGAAGGCGAGCACCATGGAGATCAGCAGCACGATCACCGCGGACGCGGACGCCGTGCCGAACTGGTACTTGGTGAAGGCCAGCTTGTAGGTGAAGGTGCTGAGCATCTCGGTGGTACCGAGTGGGCCACCCCCGGTCGTCATCCAGATCAGAGCGAACTGCTGGGTCGTCCAGATGAAGTCCAGCAGCGCCATGCTGATGATGATCGGCCGGAGCTGCGGGAGCGTGATCCGGGTGAATCGCTGCCATCCGTTCGCGCCGTCGACCTGCGCGGCCTCGTGGTAGTCGGCAGGAATGCCCTGGAGGCCGGCCAGCAGGCTGGTCATGTAGAAGGGGTAGCCCGACCAGATGTTGATGAACGTCACGGCGAACAGCGCGGTATCCGGCGAGGAGAGCCACTCCGCCTGGGTCCCGGTCAGGTTCGAGGCCATCAGCAGGAAGTTGACGACGCCGTTGGGATCGAGCAGGAGCCGCCACAGCACCGCGATGATCGCCACGGTGAACAGCCAGGGCAGGACGTAGATCGTGCGGAACACCGCTTTGCTGCGGTTGCCGAGCAGTTCGGTGTTCAGCAGCATCGCGAAGGCAAGCCCCAGGATGAGGTGGGCGACGACGCTGACACCGGTGAAGAACAGCGTGTTGGACGCGGCTCCCCAGAAGCTCTCGCTGGTGAGGATGTCGATGTAGTGCTTGAACCCGACGAACTGCGGGTTCTTCTTCATGATCACGTTGTCCATCAGCGAGTAGCCGACGACCATCACGATCGGGATGACCATGAGGACGACCAGGAGAACCACGGTCGGGCTGAGGTAGCCGAACGGGACGGCGCCGCGTCGGGCGGCCTGCAACCGTGTGGTGCCTCCCTGCGGGCGTCCGGGAGCGGCCGCCGATCCGGTGCCGGTCAGCAGCGAGGGGCTGCTCATGGGAGAAGCTTCCTTCCTGTGGTGGATCGGGGGCCGCGAGGCTGGGCCGCGCGGCCCCCGTCCGACGTGGGTGGGGGTCAGCCGGCGAAGGCCGTGTCCCACTCCTTCTGGGCAGCGTTGAGCGCGTCGTCCGCGGACTGCTTGCCGGCGAGGAAGAGCTGGAACTGCTCATCGAACGACCGCATCAGGTCCTCGGCCACCGGGAGACCGACGAACTCGTTGGTGGCGTTGTTCGCCTGGTAGATCTCGAACGCCTTCTTGAAGATGGGGTCGTCGTTCACGAAGTCCGGCACGGCGGTGTTGTTGCCGGGGAATGCCTTGGCCGAGGAGCAGAGCGAGGCGTTGACGTCCTTGCCGAGCAGGAAAGAGACCAGCTTGAATGCCTCGGCCTGGTGCGTGCTGTTGGCTGCGACTCCGATGCCCCACGAGGCGTAGGGAATCGCGCCCTTGCCGGTGTAGCCGTCAGCGGTCGGGATGGCCGCGACGGTGAAGTTGAGGTCCTTGTTCTGCTCGCGCAAGGTGTTCACGTGGGCCAGGGAGTCGATGACCATGCCGACCCGCCCATTGGTGAACTCGTTCACCTTGTCCTGCTCCTTCATCGTGAAAGAGCCCTTCGAGATGGCGCCCGCGTCGTAGAGGTTCTTGATGAAATCCATCACGTCCTTGACGTCCTGGTTGCCGGCCAGGTTCGGCTTGCCGTCGGACAGCATCGAGCCGCCGGACGCCCAGACCCAGCTCATCACGTCATTCTGGATGCCGTTGGGCGTCCCCGTGTCGAGCGGGAGGGCCCAGCCCGCGGTGTTGTCGTCGAGCGCACTGACGGCCTTGGCCGCGGCGGTGAACTCGCTGCGGGTCTTCGGCACCTCGGTGACGCCGGCCTTCTTCAGCAGGTCCTCGTTGACGAACATCGGGTAGACGAAGTTCGCGACCGGGATCATGTACGTGGAGCCGTCGACCTTCACCTGCGCGGCGAGCTGGCTCTCGTCGAAGCCGGAGGAGCTCATCAGGTCGCTGAGGTTCGACAGCGAGCCCTGCTTGACGAAGTCGCTGACCCAGGCGCCGTCGAGGCCGACCACGTCGGACATCGTGCCCGCTGCCGCGCCGGCGACGACCTGCTCCTTGGTGGACGCGTAGGGACCACTGATCAGGTTGACCTTGATCCCGGGGTTCTCGGTCTCGAACTGGTCCATCAGGGCCCGCAGCGAGCCGGTGGGAAGTTCGGGCTCCCACCACTGTGCGAACTCGAGCGTCACGGTGCCACCGTCGCCGGATGCCGACGACGTCGCGCTGCTCCCACCCGAGCAGCCAGTCACAGCAAGAGCGGCCGCGACGACCGCCGCCATCCCCGCCAGGTACTTCTTTCGCATCTCACTCCCTTGTCGTGCGTGGCGTGCCGGAGGAGCGGCGACTCCGCTCTGAGACTCACGATCACGCCGGCGATGCAATCTTTCGCCGACTCCTTCCGATAGTCAAGGGATTCTTGCATGTTTCTGCGTCACAGATCCATAACATGTCGCCAACTCTTGCGATGCCTGCACGATGTGGGACATGATCAACGCATAAAACCGCAAGGGGGTGCTGTAGTGACCAAGGAGAGCCTCTACCCGGCCCGTCGTCGTGCCGAGATGCTGGAGTTCCTCAGGGACCGCGTGCAGGCGTCCATCCACGAGCTCGCCGACGAGTTCGGCGTCTCGGAGGACACGATTCGTCGCGACGTGGAGGCGCTCGCGACCCAGGGATCGGTCGATCGAACGCACGGTGGGGTCACGATCTCGCCGGACGACCGGCTCAACCCGGTGGTGCCCTTCGGCAAGCGGATCGACGCACAGGCCGCGGCGAAGGACGAGATCGCGCGCGCAGCCGCGTCCCTCATCGAGGAGGGCCAGAGCGTGATCATCTACGGAGGCACGACCACCCTCGCGATGGCCAAGTACCTGGCTCCCAAGCGGGGGCTGACCGTTGTCACCAACAACCTGCCGCTCCCCCACGAGCTCTACACGCGCGGCGCGCGTGACATCTACGTGCTGGGCGGCTCGTACCAGCCGCGCTCGCAGGTGGCGATCGGGCCGGTGGCCCTGTCGGACGGTGCGGGGACCCCCCGATCGATCCATGCCCACTGGGCGATCATCGGGGTGGGCGGCGTCTCCGACGAGGGGACGGTGTGGACCAGCAGCCTCCCCGAGGCGGGGATGATGCACTCGATGATGGAGTGCGCCTCCCGCACGCTGCTGCTCGCCGACAGCAGCAAGTTCGGCAGGCAGGAGTTCGCCGAGGTCAGCGGGCTCTCCCCTACGACCACCCTGATCACCGACAAGCGGCCCAGCCAGGCACTGCTCGACCGCGCGGCGGAAGCAGGTGCCCGCGTGGTCGTCACCGCGGAACTCGAAGACCCCGACCGGGTCGACATCGATGAGTGAGACAAGGAAGTCAGGTATGAGCGAGGACAGGAAAGTGCAGTTCGACGCGGCCGCCGCGCGGCGCGTGCTGGACGACGGCGAGGGCGTGGTGCGGTTGGCGCCGACGTGGGTGCCCCGGGTGTTCTCCACGCCCGGACGCAGGCTGCGGCTGCACCCGGACGACTACTACGCCTTCGGCAAGGAAAGGGGCGGGATCGACGAGCGCTGGCTGGCCTCCCCGATCCGCGCCGACAACGGCGCCCGGACCGGACCGTACGAGGGCCTGAGCCTGGTCGTCGACGCCCGCGGAGGCCTGCTCCCCTTCGACGAGTTCATCGAGCACCACGGGGCGAACCTCGTCGGCGAGCGGATCTGGAACAGCCATGGCACGTGGCCGGTGTTCGCGAAGTTCTTCGACAACCAGCAGGCGCTGCCGTTCCACATCCACCACCGCGACGAACACGCCGTCCCGCTGGGGAAGCTGTCCAAGCCGGAGGCCTACTACTACTCGCCGCAGATGAACAACCACCTGGCCACCCAGCCGGTGTCCTTCCTCGGGCTGCAGCCGCAGGTGACGCGTGAGCAGGTGCGGGAGCGCCTGGTCCGGTTCGGCAGGGGCGGCGACAACCGGATCACCGAGCTCTCGCTGGGCTACCGGACGCAGCTCGGCACCGGGTGGGACGTTCCCGGCGGCGTGCTGCACGCGCCGGGCAGTGCCTGCACCTACGAGCCGCAGGCCGCCTCGGACGTGCTGTGCATGTGCGAGTCGTGGAGCAACAACCGCGAGGTACCCGATGAGCTGCTGTGGAAGGACACCCCACCCGACCGGGTGGGCGACCTGGACTACATCCTCGACCTGATCGACTGGGACCTGAACCTCGATCCGGACTTCGCTGTGAACCGTCGCCTGATCCCCCACGAGACAGCGGAGTCCGTCGCCGCCGCCGACCCGGGCTTCGTGGAGAACTGGATCGTGTACAAGTCGCCGACGTTCAGCGCCAAGGAGCTCACGGTCCGGCCGGGGGCGAGCGTGACCGTCGCCGACTCTGACGCCCACGGGGTGATCGTCGTGCAGGGACACGGAAGGATCGGCGTCCACGACGCGTCCGCACCCACCCTGATCCGCTTCGGCGAACTCACCGAGGACGAGTTCTTCGTCTCGGAGACGGCAGCGCGGGCCGGCGTCCGCGTCGAGAACCGGAGCATGACCGAGCCGCTGGTGATGCTCAAGCACTTCGGGCCAGGGAACACGTCGCTGCGCTGAGGAGCCGTGACCGGATACGGTGCCTGCCTCAGTACGCTGGCCCCCATGCGTTCTCTGGTGACCGGTGCCACGTCGGGGTTGGGAGCGGCGTTCGCCCGCGCCCTGGCCGCCCAGGGCAGTGACCTCGTGATCGTCGCGCGCGACGCCGGACGGCTCGCCGCCGCGGCTGCCGAACTGGGCGCGGCCCACGGGGTGGAGGTGGACGTCCTGCGTGCCGACCTGTCGGTGGAGGCGGATCTGCAGACGGTCGCCGCGGCGCTGGAGAGCACGGAGCGTCCCGTCGACCTGCTGGTGAACAACGCGGGTTTCGGCATCCACACCCGGCTCACCGACTTCGACGTCGCCGTCCACCGCCACGCCATCGACGTGATGTGCGTCGCCGTCCTCGTGCTCGGGGGGGCGGCGGGACGCGCGATGCGGGCCCGTGGCCATGGCCGGATCGTCAACATCTCCTCACTGGCGAGCTGGACCACCCAGGGCCACTACTCCGCGGTGAAGGCCTGGGTGCGCTCGTACTCGGAGAGCCTGTCGAACGAGTTGCACGGCACCGGCGTCACGGTCACCGCGGCCTGCCCGGGCTGGGTGCGCACCGAGTTCCACCAGCGGGCCGGGATCCGCACCAGCGCCCTTCCCGACTGGATCTGGCAGGACGCCGACCCGGTCGCGGCCCAGATCCTCGCCGACGCCGAACGCGGCAGGGTGCTCAGCGTCCCCGGCGTCCAGTGGAAGATCACCAGAGCCGTCCTCAAGGTGGCCCCGGCGAGCGCCGTCCGGGCGATCTCGCGCGCACTGGTCCGCAGCCGCGACTGACGCCGCCGACGTCGCCGGCAGCCATCCTTCCCGTCGAGGGCTCCGGTCTGGAGGAGGCCCTGGACGCGAGGGTGGCCGGGGGCCTCCCGCGCTGTGGCCGGTCCCGGAAGGTCCAGCCGGACGCGCGCCGGCCACCTCCCGTGGCAGTACTTCTCGGCAGCCGGACGGGCGCGTCGGCTACGCTGCGGGGGCCCGTCCCCGTGCCGGTGGAATGATCACCGAACGACCTGTCCCGACGATCGAAGGACCCGCACAGATGGCTGACAAATCGCTGAACCGCGACACTTCGGCGCTCGATCCCACCACGTGGGATCACCGCTGGGGCTTCCACGACACGAAGCTGGTCGTGTTCGGCGACAACTCGGTGGAGATGACCGGCAGCCGCTACAACCTGTGCGGCTACCGGATGCCCTACCTGATCCCGTTCATCAACAACGAACTCGACGTCACGATCGACTTCTCCTCGCCCCGTCCGCTGACCACCGACCACAAGGTCACCGCCGCTGCTCGCAATGAGGGCTTCCTCACCGCGCTCGCCGGTGCGCTGCGTCCCGACCAGCGCAGCGACGACGACCGGGAGCGCCTCCTGCACAGCCACGGCCAGACCACCACCGAGGAGGTCTCCCGGGTTCTGTACGACAACCTCGACCGCTGCGTCGATCTCGTCGTGTGGCCCGAGTCGGACGAGGACTGCCAGGCCCTGGTCACCCTCGCCGTCGAGCACGACGTCGTGCTGATCCCGTTCGGCGGCGGGACGAACGTGAGCAGCGCGCTGCTGGTGCCGGACGCGGAGCGCCGGATGGTGGTCTCCGTCGACACCCGCCGGATGAACCGGATCCTCTCCATCGACCGGGCGAATCTGACCGCCACCGTGCAGGCCGGCGTGACCGGCTCCCGGCTCGAGGAGCTGCTGGCGAAGGAGGGCCTCACCTGCGGTCACGAGCCGGACAGTTCGGAACTGTCCACCCTCGGCGGCTGGATCGCGACCAACGCCTCCGGCATGAAGAAGAACCGCTACGGCAACATCGAGGACCTCGTCGAGAACTTCACCCTGATCACCCCGGCCGGCACGATCGAGCAGGAGTACGCCACGCCGCGCCAGTCCCCCGGCATCCAGCTGCAGAAGGCGCTGTTCGGCAGCGAGGGCAACCTCGGCCTGATCACCAGGGCGGTGATCCACGTCCACGCCCTGCCCGCGGCGAAGAAGTACGGGTCGGTGATCTTCGCCGACTGGGCCACCGGCGTCTCGTTCATGGAGGCCCTGAACCGGACCGGGGTGAAGCCGGCCAGCATCCGCCTGGTCGACAATCTCCAGTTCCGCCTCGGCCAGTCGCTGAAGGCCGCGCCCAGCGGGAGCAAGGTCGTGATGAGCAAGGTCGAGCAGGTCTTCGTGACCAGGATCAAGGGCTTCGACCACCACACGATGGTCGCCGCGACGATCGTCTACGAGGGCTCGGACGCCGAAGTCGCCGTGCAGGAGAAGGTCGTCGCCCAGACCGCCAGGCAGTTCGGCGGCATCCAGGGCGGGTCGGGCAACGGCGAACGGGGTTACATGCTCACCTACGCGATCGCCTATCTGCGCGACTTCCTGGCCGACTACTACATCATCGGCGAGACCTACGAGACCACCGTGCCGTGGAACCGCATCCACGACGTCTGCGAGGCCGTCGACCGGGTGGCCAACTCCGAGCACAGGCGGCTCGGCTTCCCCGGCCGCCCGTTCACCTCGCCCCGGCTCACCCAGATGTACCACAGCGGCGTCTGCCTCTACTTCACCCACGGTCTCTACCACCGCGGCATCGAGGGGGGCGACGAGAAGTTCGCCGAGATGGAACGCAACATCCGCGCGGCGATCATGGACGCGGGCGGCTCGATCTCGCACCACCACGGTGTCGGCAAGCTGCGCCGCTGGGTGGTCGACCGCGTCGCGTCCCCGGAGAACGTGGCGGCAGTGAAGGCGCTGAAGGCGGCGGTCGACCCGCAGAATGTGTTCGCCGTCGGCAACAACATCTTCGCCGCTCCCCGCGCCGCCGACTGAACCCACCGCAGGCAGTCCGTCTACGTGTACCCGGCCATCAGGTTGGTGGCAGTCGGCTGATCGGGCGGTTTCCTCCGAGTGCGCTGTGGCCGCGTTGACTGTTGTCGTGCTCGAGCCAGGGGCAAGGGCGGC
>NZ_JASGES010000234.1:0-10389 GCF_047606205.1 Propionicimonas sp.
TAGGTGAAGCCGCCGTGGTTCTCGAAGCCGGTGAGCAGGCTCTCGGTGCCGTCGGGTCGCCTCCAGCTGCTGAGGATCTCGCCGACGGCGCGCTCGGTGCCGCGCCGCGTGGTCACGTCGAGCAGGCCCAGGCCGTCGATCACCTCGTCGTGGTCGCCGACGGTGAACGTCCTGCCCACGATCTGGTAGCCGGCGCAGACGGCGAACAACACGGCGCCGGAGTCGATCGCCTCGAACAGGTGGCCGTCGGTCTTGAGCGCCCGGACCGCGGAGATCTGCGCCGCGTCCTCGCCACCTCCGAGCAGGTACACCGAGCCGGTGGCGGGCACCTCGTCGCCGGGATCCACGACGGTCAGGGTGGCGTCGATGCCGCGCCTCAGCAGTCGCTGCCGCAGCACCATCGCGTTGCCGCGGTCGCCGTAGATGCCCAGCAGCGACTGGTAGACCAGGACGATCTCGACCGGCTTCATCGCAGCCCCGCCATCTTCAGCAGCTTCTGGAACGGTGTGTAGGTGGCGACCACGTCGAGCGCGACGTCGCGGTCGCCGAGGGCGGCCCGCAGGTCCGGTTCCACGTCGTGGTCCACGCCGGCGTAGCTGAGCCGGACGGCGAGGTCCTGCGCGCGGGGCCCGGTGCACACGACGTGGCGTCCGGCCAGTTGCTCGTAGTCGACGTCCCACAGCCAGGACACGTCCTTGCCGTCGGCGGCGACCGAGTCGATCGCGAGCACGACCGGGTCGGAGGTGGCCAGGGGGAGCGCCTCGGCCCAGCCGGCCGGGTTCTTCGCCAGCAGTAGCCGGGCCCTCGTGCGTCCGAAGTGGGCGGTGGCGAAGCGCCCGGCGGGAGCGGTGACCGTGTGCATCCCGGCGAGCGCATCGGTGACGGGGACGCCGAACTCGACCGCCGCGGCCAGGGCGCAGGCGGCGTTGGACACGTTGAAGGATCCCGGTACCTGCAGGTCCGGGTGGACGCCCGTCCCGTTCGGCAGCACGATCCGTTCGCCGTTCACCCGGTAGGTCGCCTCCGGTTGGGTGAGTTCGCAGCCGGGGCAGTCCCAGCGCTCGCCGGCCCCGCTCGTGCCGCGGCGCAGCACGGTGCCGCAGGCCGGGCACAGGGCGCCGTCCGCGTTCCAGGTCGTCGAGGTCTCGACCCACACCACCCGGGCCGCGGTGCCGGCGGACCACACGACGAGGGGGTCGCAGGCGTTGGCGACGATCGTCGGGCCTGCCGCGCCGGCGGCCTGGAGAGCCAGCCGCCAGGACCGTCCGAGCGCCTTGATCTCGTGGTGGCGGTCGAGCTGGTCCCTGCTGAAGTTCAGCAGGACCAGGATCTCCGGGCGGGCGTGGGCGATCATGTCGGAGACCACACGCTCGTCGGTTTCCAGCACCGCGATGTCGGCCCGCGGCCGCTGGCTGAGTGCCGAGGCGATGCCGTAGTGGAGGTTCGCGCCATCGGCGTTCGTGACCAGGCGGTTCGTGTCGGCGCCGAGCCCCACGCGTACGGCGGCGGCGAGGAGGTGCGTGGTCGTGGTCTTGCCGTTGGTGCCGGAGACCGCCAGTACCCGGCGGCCCTGGAGCAGGTCGGCGAAGGCGTCCGGCGCGATCCGAGTGAGCACCTGTCCGCGGATGGAGGCTCCGGAGCCCCGCCCGGCGAGCCGCGACGCGAGGGCGGCCACATCGCCGATCCCGATCGCCGCCCACAGGCGGAGCCGCTCACCCCAGGGGAGGGACGCGGGCGCGGCGGGCGTACTCAGGGCGGACGGCATGGGCCCCATTGTGCCAAGTCACAGCGCATCCCCAACTCGGCGCGGCCGACGATTGACAACGTACAACCAGATAGTTGTATGTTTGAGGGGTGATCGAGCTCGACGAGGACTCCGCGGACGCGTTCTTCCACGCCCTCGCCGACCGCACCCGGCGCGACATCCTGCGCAGGGCGCTCGCGGGGGAGCACTCGGTCACCGCGCTCGCGGCGTCCTATGACATGTCGTTCGCCGCCGTGCAGAAACATGTCGCCGTGCTCGAGAAGGCAGGGCTGGTGACCAAGCGCCGTCGCGGTCGTGAGCAGTTGGCCCGTGGCGACGTGGAGGCGGTGCGGTCGGTCGCCTCGATGCTCGACGAGCTCGAGGACGTCTGGCGCGGCCGCATCGACCGGATCGAATCCCTCATCCAGGAAGGCTGACCCATCATGCCTGTCACCGATATCACCAAGGACATCGAGGCCCGCTCGCTCGTCATCACCGCGGAGTTCGCGGCTCCGGCCACCCGGGTCTGGCAGGTGTACGCCGACCCGCGGCAGCTCGAACGGGTGTGGGGGCCACCGTCCCACCCGGCAACCGTGGTGGAGCACTCGCTCACGCCCGGCGGCGTCGTGCACTACTTCATGACCGGCCCGGACGGTGAGAAGTACTACGGCGGCTGGCGTGTGCTGCAGGTGGAGGAGCCGCGCCGGTTCACGTTCGAGGACTTCTTCGCCGACAAGTCGTTCGCCCCCGTCGCCGATCTGCCGGTGTCGTCATCGGAGTTCCGGTTCGTGCCGGTCGACGGTGGGACGCGGGCCGTCTTCACCACGACCTACGAGACGGCCGAGGCTCTCCGACAGGTGCTCGACATGGGCATGGAGGAGGGCGCCACGCAGGCGACCAACCAGATCGACGCGCTGCTGGCCGAGGGCTGAGCGCATCCGTGCCGGCCTCCGCGGCACCTGGATACCCGCGGAGTGCCGAGGGGTCCGCAACCCCGGCTCGTGATGCGGGTTCGGCCGGGGCCGGCCAGGATCAGGTGGACCGGGTCGCGAGCGGGGTGCCCTCCGGACGGGTGTCGGACGGATGCCAGCCGCTCTCGTGGAGTCGATTGATGCCGTCGAGGATGAGGTCGAGCGCGAATGCGAACTCGGCGTCGTCGTCGCAGGCGGCCCCGGCGTGCGAGGCGGTGGTGGCCATCCGCACGATAGCGGGATACGACATCGCGAGGTCCGACATGACGCGTGCGCGTTCCTCCGGGCTCTCCGGGACGCGCGGGGTGGGGAGCACGTCGCGGGTGAATCCCCACATGCGGGTGCTGAGGGCGTGCATCGCGTGGTGCACGAGGTCGGCGGAGAGGCCGTCGTCGAACATCGCGGCCATGAGCGAGTCCAGGTATGCGAGCACGGTAGGGGTCGCGAGTTCGCGGGACTCGATCGCGTCCCTTGCCCAGGGGTGGGCGAGGAGCACGTGGCGAGCAGCGAGGATGCGGGCCCTGACGGTCTCGCTCCATCCGATCGGGTGGGTCGCGGAAGGAATCTGGTCGAGCACCTGATCGAGCATCTCGTCGATGAGTTGCGACCGGCTCGCGATGTGCTTGTACAGCGCCATCGGCGTGACGCCCAAGCGTTCCGCCACGCCGCGCATGCTCGCAGCGGCGAGCCCCTCCTCGTCGGCGAGTTCGACCGCGGTCCGGACGACCCGCGAGCGGTCCAGTCGGCGGCGCACGGGGGAACTTGACACATATACAGCGTACACCTAGCCTTCGGAGGCAGAAGTATACGCCGTATAGGTGACTTGGGGGCATTCGACATGACACACAATCCACGACAGCACGCACGCGCTGCCGGCATTCTCTATCTCCTCACCCATGTCACATCCGTCGCCGCCGTGCTCGCCTACGGATCCGGGCTCCTGATCGGCGGCGTCACGCTCGAATTCGTGCTCGCGATCGGATGCGTGGGGACGGGGGTGCTGATGGGAGTCCTGCTGCGTAGGCACGGCCCGGCCCGCGCAGCGACCTTTGCCCTGCTCCGCGCTGTGGAGGCGTCGGTGATCATCGCCGGTGCGCTTCCCATGCTCGCGATCGCACAACTCGCTGGCACGTGGGCGCAGTGGACGGCTGGCGCGTCTGCGCTGCACACCGCGTCCTTCCTCCTCGGGCAGGGGCTGGTGATCAGCGTCAACACGATCGTGCTCGGATGGCTGCTGTGGGACTCCCGGTCTGTGCCGCGCGGTCTCGCCACGTTGGGGGTGGCGGGCGGGACGATCGTGTTCGCCAGCAACCTTGCACAGCTGTGGGCAGTGATCCCCCTGAACGGAGTCGCGGCCGGAGTTGCCGCGTTGCCGGTCTTCTCCTTCGAGCTCTGGCTCGCGATCTATCTCATCGTGCGGGGTCTGCGCCCGCACGGCCCCACCACGGTTGCGCCGTCGATCGAGGCGGCATCCGCGTGATGACGTCGCTCGACGGCACGGAGTCGCCGTCGCATGGCGACCCCTGCTGGGCGTGACCGCGGTGGTCCTTCTCGTCGCTGTCGCTGTGCTGCCGGGCCGGTCGCGCAACTGCTCGACGGTTCCGCCGACATGTCCATCGCAACGTTGCCGGAGGTGGTGCGTCGCAGTTTCGATTTCTGGGTTGCATCGGGGGAATCCTCCCCGTCAGAGAGGAGGGCCTGCCTCGCCTTCCTCTGTACGGGCAAGGGGCGACATTCGATAGGAGACCCATCCGTGCCACGCCAAAGCGATGACCGGGACGCTATCGAGGGGCATGCCGTCTGCCGGCGAGAGTGGTGCTGGCGATCAGGCAGGCCAGCGCGAGCACAGCCGCGGTCGCAAGGCTGACTCGCATGCCGGTGAGGAACCCATCGTCGGGGCCGAGGAGCACCCCGAAGACCGCAACCGCCAGCGCGCCGCCTACCTGTCGGAAGGTGTTGGAGACTGCGCTGGCGACTCCGGCCTGGCCTTCTGGGGCGTACTCCAGGACGACGCCGGCCAGGGGTGGCATGGCTACCGAGCCGCCTCCGCCGATCAGGATCAGCGTGATGGCGACGAGCGGGATTGATCCCTCGTGCGCGAACAGCGCGATCGTGGTGAGTCCGATGACGAGCGAGGCCATGCCGAGCAGGACGGGGAACCGTCGACCGAGCCGGTTTGCCAGCGGGCCGCTGGCCAGGTTGCCGAAGAAGGAGAGGATGGCGCTGGGTAGGAAGACGAGCCCGGCAGTGGCGGGGGCGATGTGCAGGTGCTGTTGCAGGTAGAGGCTGGCGAGGAAGACGCTGCCGAACCAGGCGTAGATGAAGGTGAACCCGCCGAACATCGCCACACGCATCGCGCTGGCTCGGAACAGTCCCAGGGGCATCATCGGGTGTGGCACGCGTGCTTGGACGAGCAGGAACAAGACGAGCGCGGCCGCGCCGACGATCAGCAGGGTGACGATCAGGGGACGACCGTAGCCGATGGCGCCGCCCTCAATCAGGGCGCAGATGATCGAGCCAAGCGCGATCAGGGCGAGGACCTGGCCAGCCCAGTCAAAGGGACGGCCGTTGCGGGGCGAGCGTTGGACATGTGGGGCGAGAATCAGCATGCCGGCGCAGACGGGCACGTTGACCGCGAAGATGAGGCGCCAGTCCACGGCGGACAACGCACCGCCGAGCACTGGGCCGGCCGCAGAGGCGACCGCGCCCCCAGCTGCCCAGACACCCAGCGCTTTCGCTCGCCCCCGCGCTTCAGGGAAGGCCTCACGGATCAACGTCATCGACGCCGGGAGCATCAGCGCCGCGGTTGCGCCCTGTCCACACCGAGCGACAATGAGGGCTGGCACCGACGGCGCGATGGCACACAGCACGGACGCGACGCCGAACAAGGCGATCCCGGTGATGTAAGCGCGCTTGGCGCCGATCCGATCCGAGACGTTGCCAAGACACAGCAGCAGGACGGCGAAGAACAGGGTGTACCCGTCCAGGATCCACTGTTGCGTGCTGATGTCACCGCCAAGGCTCTGCCGGATACTGGGCAGGGCCAGGTTCACGATGCTCACGTCGAGCGTGATCAGGAAGAACCCGAGGGATGCCAGGACCAGGGCGGCGAGCGAGCCGTGTCCAGTGAACCGCTTCGGGGTCGCGGTCGCGGTCACTCCGGCTTTCAGCGGCCGACCAGGCCGAGGTGGTACTCGCCGTACCGGTCGCCATGGGCCCCGATCCGGGAGGCGAGCGCGTCGAGGTCGGCGTGTTCGTCGGCCGACAACGCGACCTGGGTTGCGGCGGCGTTCTCCTGGAGCCGTGCGGTGCGACGAGTGCCGGGGACCGGCACGATCCACGGCTGCTGCGCGAGCAGCCAGGCCAGTGCGATTTGGCCGGGCGTGACGCTCTTGGCGTCCGCCAGGTTCTTGACGTGGTCGACAAGAGACTGGTTCGCAGCGCGGTTCTCTTCGGCAACCCGCCGGATCTGTTCTGGCCGACTGTTCAGGCCGACGCTGGTGCCGCTCTCGATCCGCCAGCCGAACTTGGTCGCGATCACCACCTGGTCCCGGATCGGCTGTAGCGCCTCACCGACCAGTTCCTCGTTGACGAACGGGCCGTACACCTCGGCGGTGTCGAAGAACGTCACCCCGGCTTCGACCGCGGAGCGCAGGACGCCGATCATGTCGTCGCGGCTGCCGGGGTTGGGTCCGTAGCTCTGGGACATCCCCATACGCCCAACCCGACCGCGGAGACCCGAAGCCCCTGTCCAAGGACTCTGGTGTGCATATCAGCCCTCCTGCGCCACAGCGGCGCGGTGGTACTCACCCGTTGTGTGGTGTGGCTCGGCAACGGCCCAACTGGCCAGTAGGTCGAGTCGTTCTTGGCTGGGGGAGCCGGGCTCGGCGGTGTAGATCAGGAACGACAGCTCCGGCTCGGCGGTCAGCTCGAGACCTTCGTAGGTGAGAGTGAGGTCGCCGACCAGGTGGTGGTGGAAGCTCTTCGTTCCCGATCCGTGACGGCGGACGTTGTGCGCTGCCCAGCGGGTCCGGAACTCATCCGAGCGCGTGGACAGCTCGCCGATCAGGTCGTGCAACTGCTTGTCGCGAGGGTCGCGTCCGGCTTCGGTGCGCAGGATCGCCACAGTCACGTCCGCCGCCGCGCTCCAATCGGGATAGAAGTCCTTGGATCGCTCGTCGAGGAAGTTGAACCGAGCCAGGTTGCCTTGCCCTGGACCGTCGAAAACGTGGTCGTAGAACGCTCGTCCGAGTGGATTCGTGGCCAGGATGTCCATCCGTCCGTTGCGGACGAACGCCGGCCCGGTCGTCACCGCGTCCAGCGCCCGAAGCAGGCTCTCCCGAGCCACCCACTGCTTCGGCTTACGGCGCCTGACCGGTTCAGCACCGCCGTGGGCGACCCGCGCCAGACCAAACAGGTACTCCCGTTCGGCATCGTCCAGTTGCAGGGCACGAGCGATCGCATCCAGGACGCTGTCCGACACCCCGGACAGGTTCCCGCGTTCGATCTTCGCGTAGTACTCGATGCTGACATCGGCCAGCATCGCCACCTCGCTACGCCTCAACCCGGCCACCCGCCTACTACCAGCGGCAGGAATGCCCGCCTGGTCGGGGCTCAGCCTCGCCCGTCGAGACATGAGGAACTCGCGCACCTCTTCTCTGTCGTTCACGACCGCAACGCTACGTTGCCCCACCTCGCCGCGGGATGCCCTGCCAGTACACCCTTCAGCAGAGACTCCCACCGCTCGCTCGCTGGAGGTTTCATGGACACAGCTCGAACAGTTCGGACCACGCCTGGGCGCCGGACATCACGAAAGATGGAGCCCCGAACGAGGAGGACACCCCATGATCGACGCAGACACACAGACCCGCTGGACCGGCGGGAAGAACGCCTTCGGCGACTTCGCCCCCGGCATGGTGCACTACACCGACCAGGTGCTGTTCGACGAAGTGTGGGAACGCGAAGGACTCTCGAAACGGGATCGCAGCCTGGTCACCATCGCCGCGCTCACCGCCGTGGGGAAGATGGAACAACTCGCGTTTCACCTCGCCTTCGCCCGACAGAACGGCGTCACCGACGATCAGCTGAAGGAAGCGCTGCTGCATCTCGCGTTCTACTCCGGCTGGCCCAACGGCATGGGTGCCACCGCGGTCCTGAAGAACATCATCGAGAACGAGGACTGACCGGTCAGGTGCAGCGCCACGGACGAGCGCCGCGCCATCAAGACACTGCTGCAGCCCAAGAACGGCTGATGAACGCCGAGCGGCGATCAGCAACCCCTCTCCACGAAGGAGCGCATCACCATCAGCACCTGGCCCACCGTAGACATCGACCGCATCGCCGCCGGCGACGATCTGCACGTCGCCCCGCTCCGACCGGACGGTGCTACCACGGGGACTCCAACCTGGATCTGGTCAGTCGTGGTTGACGGACGCCTGTTCGTCCGGGCCTGGAATGGCATCCGCTCCCGCTGGTACCAGGCTGCCATGACCCAGCACGCCGGGCAGATCACCGTCGCCGGAACCACCTATGACGTCGCATTCCAGCCCGCCGACCTTGCCCTACGCGATCGGATCGACGCCGCCTACCGCAGCAAGTACGCCGACAGCCCCTACCTGTCACCGATGGTCTCAGCCGGCCCACAAGCCGCCGGCGTCGAGGTCACGCCCCACCAGCCGAAGGAACCGAGATGACTGACAACGACTTCGACAGCGTCTTCCCCCGTGGTGAGAAGAACGAGGCATTCGCCCAGTACTTCATCGGGCAGAGCTACCTCAGCCCGCTGACCACCGAGGGAGTCGCGATCTCGAACGTCACCTTCGAGCCCGGTTGCCGAAACAACTGGCACATCCACCATGCCTCCGCCGGAGGCGGCCAGATCCTGCTGTGCACGGCCGGCAGCGGCTGGTACCAGGCCGAAGGCCGCGAACCGATGAGCCTGCAAGCTGGAGTCGTCGTCGTGATCCCGGCCGGGCTGAAGCACTGGCACGGCGCCAAAGCCGACTCCTGGTTCAGCCACCTCGCCATCGCCGTACCGGGCGAGAACCCCAGCAACGAGTGGTGCGAGCCAGTGACCGACGAGTACTACAACCACCTGAGGTGAGGACGAACCATGATCCTGAACGAGACCTACACTCTGGCCAACGGCATCAAGATCCCCAAGCTCGGCCTGGGCACCTGGTTCATCGATGACGCCGACGCCGCTCGGGCCGTCCGGAACGCCGTCCAGCTCGGCTACCGCAACATCGACACCGCGCAGGCTTACGGCAACGAACGCGGCGTTGGTGAAGGCGTCCGCAGCAGCGAGGTCGTCCGCGAGGATCTGTTCGTCTCCACCAAGCTGGCTGCCGAGATCAAGAATCACGACGAGGCAGTCGCCGCGATCGATGGTTCGCTGGCGACCATGGGGCTGGACTACATCGACCTGATGCTGATCCACTCCCCGCAGCCGTGGTCCGACTTCCGTGGCGGTACCTACGCCGAGGGCAATCGGGAGGCCTGGCGCGCGTTGGAGGAGGCGTACCAGGCCGGCAAACTGCGCGCGATCGGAGTATCCAACTTCACCCAGACCGACCTGGAGAACATCCTGGCGAACTGCACTGTGGCGCCGCACGCCAACCAGCTACTCGTACATGCCGGCAACACCCCTATCGAGCTGATCGCCTACTGCCGGGCCAAGGAGATCCTGGTGCAGGCCTACTCGCCCATCGCCCACGGCGAGATCCTGGGGAACCCCGACATCACCGCGATGGCAGCGAACTACGGCGTCAGCGTCCCCCAGCTGTGCATCCGCTACGTCCTCCAACTGGGCACCCAAGCGCTGCCCAAGACCGCCAACTCCGACCACATGCGGGCCAACGCCGACCTCGATTTCGAGATCTCGGACGGCGACATGCTGGCGCTGCGGAGCCTCGACGTCACTGACTACGGCGAGTACAGCTTCTTCCCGGTCTACAGCGGCAAGTAGCGACCTGATCGGTCTCCTGGTTGCCGCGGTTTCCTCTACTCAGGAGCCCCCAGGGGACTGTCCGGGAAGTCAGCTGCTGGTGTTGAGGACCTCGATGGTGCAGCGGGGGCCGGTTGATCGGGCGAGACGCCGATCGCCAGTGAGCAGGGGCGCCTGGAGTGCTTCGGCGAGGGCGACGTAAGCAGCGTCGTAGAGCGTCAGGTTGTTGCGCAGCTCCCAGCACCGGGCCAGGAGCGAAGTGTGCTCGACCCGCTGGATCGGTATCTCCCGCAGATCATCCAGCGCCAGAGCGACCCGGCGAGGATCGAGCTGCCCGGCACGGGCCAGACCGCGCCACACCGAAGCCACCTCAAGGTCGATCAGGGACGGCGCGGCGAGCTGTTCACCGAGCAGCCGATCCCGCACCGTGTCGCCGTCCGGGCCGTCGTCGAGCAGGGCGACGGCCACGACGCTGGCGTCAATGACGAGCACGGTCGAGCCGCAGCGCACTGACCGCATCGGCCAAGGGCAGTGAGCCACCGGCCCGACCTCCGGCCCGGGCCAGTACCTCGTCCACGGTCGGCCGGGACGCCTCGGCGATCAGCCTCGAGCGCAGGTACTCCTGCAACGACTGGTGCGCCGCGCCCGCCCGCTGTCGCAGGACCGCGTGGGTGTCCTCGGGCACGTCCTTGATCTGGATGTTCGGCATGGAGCCATTATGGCGCCAA
>NZ_JASGES010000235.1:0-9485 GCF_047606205.1 Propionicimonas sp.
CCCTCGGCGCGCGGGGCAGCGTGGCGGCGACGGCGAGCGGCGAGCGGATCGCGCGAGCGGCCGAGCCGGTGGCGCAGGTGATCGACACCACCGGTGCCGGGGACGCGTTCGTCGGCGGCCTGGCCACCGTGCTGGGCCGGGGCGGAGAGTTGTCCGAGGGCGTCGACCTCGGCACCCGCGCCGCCGCCATCTCCGTGCAGTCGCTGGGTGCCGCGGCGTCCTACGACCGGCTGGTCGAACTCCGGTGACGCCGGAGCCGGGCGCGCGGATGCGCGGCAGCGGGGGCAGGGCCTCGGCGGACGCGGTGCGGCAGCGGCGGCGGCGGCTCGCGGAACTGGTGTCCCAGCGCGGCACCCTCAGCGTGGACGAGATCGTCGCCGAGACCGGGGTGTCGGCGATGACCGCCTACCGGGACATCGACGCGCTCGAGGAGGCGGGCCTGCTCACCCGGCCGCAGCGGGGGGTGGTGGCGGCGAGCGCGTCCCGGCTGAGCGAGGTGAGTGCGGCGCTGCGGCTGGAGCAGCACGGGACCGAGAAGCAGCAGATCGCCGCGGCCGCCGCGGCAGTCGTCCGTCCCGGCAGCTCGGTGCTGGTGGACGACTCGACCTCCGCGCTGTGGACGTTGCGCGCGCTCGCCGGCGTCCCGCTCACCGTGGTGACCAACTCTCTCCTGGTCGCCCGCGAGCTGGCCCGGACGCCGACCGTCCGGCTGCTCGTGACCGGCGGGGAGTACCAGCCGTGGGCGGAGTCGCTGCTCGGCAGGACGACCCTGGACATGATCGCCGGCGTGCGCGCCGACTACTGCCTGCTCAGCGCCTCCGGGATCAGCGACGACCAGTGCTTCCACCCCTACGAGGACGTCGCGCAGGTGAAGCGGGCGATGATCGCATCGGCCGAGCAGCCGATCCTGCTGCTCGACCACACCAAGTTCGCGCGCAGGGCGCTGCACCGGTTCGCGGCGCTGGCCGACTTCGCGCACGTCGTGGTCGACTCCCGAGCGCCTGCGCCGGAGCTCGCGCACCTGCGGGAACGCGGGGTCGGTGTCGTGGTCGCCCCGGGTTGAGTATCGCAAAATTCGATGAATATATCGCAAAATGTGTTAGATTTATCGTCGGGAGAGCGCGAGCGCGCTCGCTGCGGGGAGGAGTCCGGGATGGGTCTTCGTATCGTGGTGGCAGCCGACGTCGCCGGCCATGAGTACAAGGAGCGGCTCAAGGCCGACCTCCAGGCCGATCACCGGGTCGAGGAGGTGATCGACGTCGGCGTCGGCGCCGGCGAGGACATCGACTATCCCCACGTCGCGGTCGCCGGGGCGCGGCTGATCGCCGAGGGCAGGGCCGATCGCGGGCTGTTCGTCTGCGGCACCGGGATGGGCGTGGCGATCGCGGCCAACAAGGTGCCCGGCATCCGGGCGTCCGTCGCCCACGACAGCTTCTCCGTGGAGCGCCTGGTGCTCTCCAACAACGCGCAGGTGCTCACCTTCGGCCAGCGGGTGATCGGCATCGAGCTCGCGCGCCGGCTGGCGAAGGAGTGGCTGGGCTACGCCTTCGACCCGGGCTCGTCCTCGGCGCCGAAGGTCGCCGCGATCGAGGGCTACGACCGGCAGTTCGGCGGCGAGGACGTCGAACCGTCCCGCTGCGACTGAGAGCGTCCGGCGATGGCACCCGGCTCCGTGCTGAACTATCCCGGCGAGCTGTACGACGCCTACGTGTTCGACCTGGACGGCACGATCTATCTCGGTGACCACCTGCTGCCCGGAGCGGCGCGCCTGGTCGGTGAACTGCGGCGGCGCGGGATCCCGGTCCGGTTCCTGTCGAACAACCCCACCAAGGACCCCGAGCAGTACGCGGAGAAGCTGGCGACGCTCGGCCTGCCGACGCCGGTGGAGGACATCGCGAACACCGTCGTCACCACGGTCGCCTGGCTGAGCGCCCACCACCCGGACGCGGTCGTCTTCCCGATCGCGGAGGAACCGCTGAAGCGGGCGCTCGCCGCGGCCGGGATCCGGATGAGCGAGGACGCGGCGCAGATCGACATCGTGATCGCGTCCTACGACCGCGCCTTCGACTACCGCAAGCTGCAGATCGCCTTCGACGCGATCTGGTTCCACAAGCGGGCCTTCCTGATCCAGACCAACCCCGACCGGTTCTGCCCCTTCCCCGGCGGGCGCGGCGAGCCCGACTGCGCGGCGATCACCGCGGCGATCGAGGCGTGCACGGGGACCACCTGTCGGCGCAGCCTGGGCAAGCCGGACCCGATCATGCTGCGGACCGTCATGGCGACGATCCCCGGGGCGAGGATCGAGCGCTCCGTGATGGTGGGTGACCGGCTGCAGACCGACATCAGGATGGCGATCGACACCGACATGGTGGCCGCCGTCGTGCTCACCGGCGAGGCGACGGCGGACGACGTCGCCGCGCTGCCGGCCCACCTGGCCCCGGCGCTGGTGCTCGACCGCATCGACCGCCTCCTGCCGCCGCAGGTGTGGGACGAGCGGGGCTGGTCCGCGACGGACCCGGACTGACCTGTACCCGGAGGAGAGCACGTGAGCGAACTCGTCGCCAGGGCGCTGGCGGAGGCCACCGACACGCGGGAGGTGCGGGTCGGGCGCGGCGTGCTCACCCAGGTGCCCGACGCGTTCCGGTCGGTGTTCGGCGACAGGAACGCGGTCGTGGTGGGCGACGAGCGCACGATGGCGGTCGCCGGATGGGCCGTCCACGCCGCGCTGGCAGCGGCCGGCGTCCGCGTGGCCGACCCCTACGTGTTCCCCGGAGAACCCGAGCTGTACGCACGGTATGAGAACGCCGCGCTGCTGCGCGACACCCTCCGGGCCAGCGGGGCGGTGGCGGTGGTGGTCGGGGCGGGCACGCTGAACGACCTGGCCAAGCGGGCGTCCGCGGAGCTCGGTGAGCCGTACGCCGTGGTCGCAACGGCGGCGTCCATGGACGGCTACACGGCGTTCGGGTCCTCGCTGGCCGTGGACGGCTACAAGCAGACCCTCGACGCCCCCGCGCCCGCGCTCGCGGTGGCGGACCTCGAGGTGATGGCCGCCGCCCCGGCCGCGATGACCGCCTCCGGCTACGGCGACCTGCTGGGCAAGCTGACCGCGGGTGCGGACTGGCTGGTCGCGGACGCCGTCGGTGCGGAACCGGTCGAACCCGGGGTGTGGAAGCTCGTCCAGGGGCCGCTGCGCGAGGCGCTGTCGCGTCCCCGGGCTCTCGCCGCGGGCGATGTCGAGGCGATCGGCGGGCTGGCGGAGGGCCTGCTCATGTCCGGGCTGGCCATGCAGGCCCACCACGGTTCACGGCCGGCGTCCGGCTCGGAACACCTGTTCTCGCACCTGTGGGAGATGGAGGGGCACGGCGTCGAGGCGACCCCGCGACGGCTGTCCCACGGCTTCAAGGTGGCGGTCGGCAGCGTGGCGGTGACCGCCCTCTACGAGGCGCTGCTCGAGGACGACCTGGCCTCGCTCGACGTGGACGCGGCCGTCGTAGCCTGGCCGTCCGCCGCGGAACGGGAGCGGCTCGTGCTCACCCACCACAGCCGGCCCGGGCTGCGCGAGGCGGCCGTGCAGCAGACGATGGCGAAGTACGTCGACGCGCGTGGCGTGGGCCGCAGGCTGGAGGCGCTGGCGACGGCGTGGCCGGCCCTCTCGCGGCGGCTGCGCGAGCACCTGGTGCCCGCGGCGGAGCTGCAGTCGATGCTGCGCGCGGCCGGCGCCCCCGCCCACCCCGCGGAGATCCGGCTGGGCTGGGCGGAGTTCCGGGCCACATATGTGCGCAGCGAACTGATCCGCGCCCGCTACACCGTCCTCGACGCCCTCGCCGAGGCGAACCTGCTCGAGCCCCTGGTGGCGCGGCTGTTCGCGCCGGACGGCTTCTGGGGACGGCAGGCCCCTGCCTGAGCCCAGGTCAGCTCGCGTCGGCCTGCGCAGCGGTCGTTGCCTCCGCGTCGGAGCCGGAGAAGGTGCGCAGGCGTTCGGTCGCCGTCCGCATGTGGGCGGCCATGGACGCCGAGGCCACCGCCGGATCGCCGGACCGGACCGCCTCGAGGATCGCGCGGTGCTCGGCGATCGTCTGGGCCATCTGCTGTCCCCGGCTCACCGACCGGTCGACCCAGATCCGCAGCAGCGACCGGGCTGTGGAGAGCAACTGCCGGGTGATCTCGTTGCCCGCCACCCGGGCCAGTCGGTCGTGGAACTTGAAGTCGGCGGTCACGAAGGCGGGGATGTCGTCGACCGCCTGCTCGAGGGTGGTCACGCACTCCTCGAGGTAGTCCAGGTCGGCCTCGGTCGCACTGGTCGCGGCCCCCGCCGCAACGAGCACCTCCAGGTGCGAGCGGATCTCAAGGAGCTCCTCGGTGCTCTGCGGGCTCACCAGCATGCCCCAGGTGAGGGTCTGCGGGAGGAGTTCGGAGGTCGTGCCGGCCACGTAGGAGCCCGAACCCGGCCGGACGTCGATGATTCCCAGGACCTCCAGCGCGGCCAGGGCGCCACGGATCGCGGACCGGCCCACGCCGAGCTTCGCGGAGAGCTCTCGTTCGGGGGGAAGTCGCGTGCCGACGGGGATGTCCCCGCTGGTGAGGTAGGCCAGGAGCCGGCTCGCCACCCCGGAGATCGCGGTGCGCTGCGGGAGCTGGCCGAAGAGCTCCCCGTCCCCTGGCCCGTCGAAGACGCCGGCTTCCATGACGCAAACCGTACCGGAGATGCCCCGGATTGCGAGGCGGGCGTCGCGACGCCGTTTTCGAAAATTGGCCAACCGGTTGACCGGTGAACCAATTCTGGGGGAGACTGCTCCCGACACCGACGTCGTGCGCCAACGGTGGCGCGAAAGGAGTTCGATATGTCTGCAGCAGTTGACGTACCGAGCGTCGAGCGATCGACGATCAAGAAGGTCTCGGTCCGGCTGGTGCCCTTCGTGGCACTCATGTTCTTCATCAACTACCTCGACCGCACCGCGATCGGGTTCGCCGGTCCCAACGGCCTGAGTCAGGACCTCGGGATGACCGCAGCCCAGTTCGGCTTCGCCTCGGGCGTGTTCTTCATCGGCTACATCCTCCTGGAGGTTCCCTCGAACCTCGCCCTCCACAAGTTCGGTGCCCGCATCTGGCTGGCCCGGATCATGATCACCTGGGGCCTGGTCGCGGTCCTGTTCACCTGGGTGTCCTCGGCGACCCAGCTGTACTGGCTGCGGTTCCTCCTGGGCGTCGCCGAGGCGGGCTTCTTCCCCGGCGCCATCCTGTTCCTGAGCCTGTGGGTGCCGAGCCGCTACCGCGCGAAGGTCCTCTCGCTGTTCTACCTCGCCCAGCCGCTCACCACGGCCATCGGGGCGCCGCTGGCCGGCGCCCTCATCCAGGCCCACGGCGTCTTCTTCGGACTCGAGGGCTGGCGATTCATGTTCTTCGGCGTCGGCGTGCCGGCGATCATCATCGGCATCGTCGCCCTGTTCTACCTGAAGGACAAGCCGGCGGACGCCCACTGGCTGACCACGCAGGAGCAGGAGTGGCTGACCGCGGAGCTCGCCTCCGAGCGGGACGCCACCAATGCCCGCGAGAAGCACCCCTCGGTGCTCAGCGTGTTCAACAACGGCCGGGTCTGGATCCTCAGCGTGATCTACTTCGGCTTCGTCTACGGCCTCTACGCGCTGGGCTTCTTCCTGCCCACGATCGTCAAGGGCTTCCAGGCCACCCTCGGAACGAGTTTCGGGCCGGTCCAGCAGGGTTTCGTGACGGCGATCCCGTACCTGCTCGCCGCCGTGGCGCTCTACCTGTGGTCGGCGGACGTGCACAGGCGTGGCCTGCAGACCTGGCACATCGCGGTTCCTGCGCTGGCCGGCGCGGTCTCGGTCCCGGTCGCGCTGTTCAGCGCCACCCCGGCGCTCACGATGGCGATCGTCGCGGTCACCGCCTGTGCGATCTTCTCCGCCCTGCCGAACTTCTGGACGCTGCCGACGCAGTTCCTGACCGGTGCCGCGGCGGCGGCCGGCGTGGCACTGATCAACACCATCGGCAACGTCGCAGGCTTCTCGGCCGGCTACGTGACCGGGTGGCTGCACGACGTCACCGGCGCCTATGTCGTCCCGATGTTCGTGGTGGGCGGCTTCATGGCCCTCTCGGCGGTGCTGATGCTCGTCCTCGCGAGGAAGGGCAAGGTCGCCGCGGCGGACCAGTCCGCAGAGATCGCCGTGGGGCACTGAGCGATGGCGGTCGGACTCAGCACCTACGCCCTCTTCTGGGAGTGGTCGTCGCTCAACCCCGAGCCGATCAGCCTGGCCGGCATGCTGGCGCGGACCCACGAGCTGGGTTCGACCGTCTTCCAGATCTGCGACTACCCACCGGTGGAGGACCTGGACGCCACGCAGCTGGCCGAGGTCCGCAGGACCGCCGACGATCTCGGCATCACCCTCGAGCTCGGCACCAGGGGCGTCCTCACCGGGCACCTGCTGCACTACCTCGACATCGCCGACGCCCTCGGCGCGACGATGCTGCGCTCGATGGTCCGCCAGGGCCCCCAGGTACCGGGCATCGAGGAGTCCACGGCACTGGTCGCGCGGATCGTTCCCGAGCTGGAGCGGCGGGGGATCACCCTCGCCCTCGAGACCTACGAGCAGGTCAGCACTGCCGACCTGCTGCGGGTGGTGACCGGCGCCGGGTCCGCGCAGGTCGGGGTCTGCCTCGACCCGGGCAACACGGTCGCGGCCCTCGAGCTCCCGATGGACGTGGTGCGCGCGTGCGCCCCCTACGTCCGCAACCTGCACGTGAAGGACTTCGCCTTCTCGCGGCGCGACGGCTGGGTGGGCTTCACCTACGCGGGGGCGCCGTTGGGCGAGGGCCTCCTCGACTACGACGCGATGGTCGCGCTCGTCCGCCCCGACGAACGGGGCATCAACCAGATCATCGAGCACTGGCTGCCGTGGCAGGGAGACCTCGCCACCACGCTCGAGCTCGAGCGCACGTGGACCGAACACAACCTGAACTACCTGAGGAGCAAGAAATGACCAATCCCGCTGATGTCAAGGTCGCAGTCGTCGGAGCCGGCGGCAAGATGGGCATGCGCGTGTCCAACAACTTCGCCAAGAGCGACTACCAGACCGCCTACGTCGAGAACTCGCCTGCCGGCGCCGAGCGCGTCCGCGCCACCGGACGCGAGCTGACCGACCAGGCCACGGCTGTGGCCGGTGCGGACGTCGTCGTGCTGGCCGTGCCGGACATCGCGCTCGGCCCGGTCACCCGCTCGATCGCCGACCAGCTCAAGCCCGGCGCCGTCGTGATCACCCTCGACCCCGCCGCCGCGTACGCGGGCCTGCTGCACCTGGTCGAGGGGGTCGGCTACCTGTGCGCTCACCCGTGCCACCCGTCGGTGTTCCTCGAGCGCAAGACCGCTGAGGAGTGGTCGGACACCTTCGGCGGCATCGCCGCGCCCCAGGAGGTCGTGGCGGCGCGCCAGGCCGGCACCGATGAGCAGCAGGACCTCGGCGAGGCCGTGATCCGCTGCATGTACGGCCCGGTCATCGACGTGCACTGGGTGACCGTGAAGCAACTGGCCCAGCTGGAGCCCACCCTGGTCGAGACGGTCGGCTGCATGATCGGCCAGTTCCTGAAGGACGTGATGGACCACGCCATCAACGAGGTGGGGATCCCGGAGCCGGCCGTGAAGGCGATCTTCTACGGCCATGTCTACATCGCGCTCACCAACGCGTTGCGTGGCTCGAACCCGTTCTCCGATGCCTGCCTGCTGGCGATGGACTACGGCCGCGAGGCCGTCATCAAGGACGACTGGAAGCGGATCTGGGACGACTCCGACCTCGACGTCGTGCTGGCCAAGATGCTCCGCCTCGAGTCGATCGAGCGCTGAGCGGCGGGCCTGGAGACGACGATGACGAGGGTCCTCAACGAGGTGGCCGGCTTCGCGGACGACGTCCTGGCCGGGCTGGTGGGCGCCTACCCGCAGTACGTGCAGCGGGTGTTCGGCGGCGTGGTGCGGGCCGGGGAGTCCCCGGCCGGCCAGGTGGCCGTGGTGATCGGCGGCGGCTCGGGCCACTTCCCGGCCTTCTCGGGCTGGGTGGGCCCCGGGCTGGCCCATGCCGCGGTGCAGGGCAACGTGTTCGCCTCGCCCTCGGCGTCCCAGGTCCACTCGGTGTGCCGGACGGCGGAGAACGGCGGCGGCATCCTGCTCACCTTCGGCAACTACGCCGGTGACGTGCTGCACTTCGGGCAGGCGGCGACCCGCCTGCGCGCCGAGGGTCACGACGTCAGGGTGCTCCCGGTCACCGACGACGTCGCCTCCGGCCCCGCGGACGCCACCGAACTGCGCCGCGGCACCTGCGGCGACCTGATCGTGTTCAAGGTCGCGGCCGCGGCCGCCGAGCGGGGGTCGTCGCTCGACGACGTCGAGAAGGTCGCGATCCGCGCGAACGCGCGCACCCGATCGCTCGGCATCGCCTTCGACGGGTGCACCCTTCCCGGCGCGGCAGAGCCCCTCTTCAGGGTTCCCGCCGGCGAGATGAGCGTGGGCCTGGGCGTCCATGGCGAGCCCGGCATCAGGGAGGTGCCGATGGGCACGGCGGCGCAGATCGCCGACCTGCTCGTGGACGGCGTCCTCGCCGAGGAGCCGGTGCGTGCCGGCGACGGGTACACCGGACGGGCCGTGGCGCTGCTGAATGGCCTCGGCACGGTGAAGTACGAGGAACTCCTGATCGCGTACGCGCGGGTCGCCGAACGGCTGGCCGGCGCGGGCATCGAGGTGGTCCGACCCGAGGTGGGCGAGTTGATGTCCTCCCTCGACATGGCCGGGCTCTCGCTCACGGTCTGCTTCCTCGACGCCGAGCTGGAGGAACTCTGGTGCGACCCGGTCGAGACCGTGAGTTTCCGCCGCGGCGGTGCGCCGGTGGCGGCGGCCAGGGTCGTGCCCGAGGCGGCGCTCGCGCCGGCGACCGCGTCCGTCGTCGTGGGCACGGAGGAGTCGAAGGCGGTGGCGCGATCCGTGCGGGACGCGCTGGCCGCGATGAACCGGACGGCGCTGGCCCACGAGACAGCTCTGGGCAGGCTGGACGCGGTGGCGGGCGACGGCGACCACGGTCAGGGCATGACGCTGGGCTCGACCGGAGCGCTGGCTGCGGCCGATCGCGCCCTGTCCGCGGGGGCGGGGGCGCGGAGCCTCCTGATCGCGGCGGGAGAACAGTGGGCGGAGAGTGCGGGCGGTACGTCCGGGGCCCTGTGGGGGTCCGGCCTGGTCAGCTTCGCCGGGGTGCTGGATGACAGCGGCCGGCCTGACGTGGGCACGATCGTCGCCGGTGTCGCGGCCTTCGCCCGCACCCTCGTGGACGTCGGGGGCGCCCAGCCGGGCGACAAGACGATGATGGACGCCGTCCTTCCGTTCGCGCAGGCGCTGGCCACGGCCACCGAGGCGGGCGCGGCGCTGCCGGATGCCTGGCGGACGGCCACGGCCACCGCTGCGGAGGCCGCGGCCGACACGGCGGCGATCGTCG
>NZ_JASGES010000236.1:0-8129 GCF_047606205.1 Propionicimonas sp.
CCACGGCGCCACCCGCGGAGGGCAGGCGGAGTTCGGTCGCCTCCCGGACCGGGCGGGAGGCCGCGGTCTGGGCGCGCGGGTCCGGTGGCGGTGGGGGCGGGACAGCGGCTGCGGTGCCGGCCAGGACCGCGACGGCGGCGAGGACACCCGCCAGCCGCACCCATCCGCTCACGCGTCGACGGTAGCCCGAGCCGGGGGGTCGGACCAATCCGGCTGATCCGCGGACGCCGCCACGCCGTGCAGAATGGACCGATGGAACCGGAAGCCCCGCTGTACGAGCGCGTCGGCGGACACGACACCTTCGTCCGGCTGGTCGCGGAGTTCTACCGCGGCGTCGCGTCCGACCCGCCACTGCGCGCGCTGTACCCGGAGCAGGACCTCGGGCCGGCCGAGGAACGACTGCGCCTGTTCCTCGAGCAGTACTGGGGTGGTCCGCACACCTACTCGGAGACGCGCGGCCACCCGCGGCTGCGGATCCGGCACGCCCCGTTCGCGGTCACCCCGGACCTTCGGGACCGCTGGCTGGCCCACATGAACCATGCCCTGGACAGCCTCGATCTCGCCGAGCCCGAGCGCACCGAGTTCGGCGAGTACGTGACGCGAGCCGCCGCCTTCATGGTGAACAGCTTCTGAGGCCGCCGGGGTTCGCGACACCCGCGGAGGTCCGCCCTCGCGTCCCGGCGCTCGGCCGGCCTCCTGGTCCGATGCCCCGCGGTACGCCGTCAGCCTGCCGTCGGGGTGGCGGCGCCCACCGGCTGCGCGCTGGCAGTGCCGGTGGCGGTCGCGGTCGTCGTGGCCGTGGCGGTCGCGGTCGTCGGCGCCTGGGTGGTCGGATCCTGGGTCGCGGTCTGGGTCGCGGTCGGAGTGGCCGACGCCGTGGGCGTCTGGGTCGCCGTCGCGGTCGGGCTCGACGTGGGCGTCGCGGTCACCGTGACCGTCGGGGTCGGCGTGCTGCTCGCCGAGGGCCGCACGACCTGGGACACCGTGGTGCCACCCTGGCCGTCCAGCGCCCGGCCCAGGCCCAGTTCGAGCACGGTGATCACGGCGAGGCTGACCAGGAACATCGCCCCCGCGGTCAGCGCCATCACCTGCCAGAGCCGCTTGTGGCTCTTCTTCTGCTCCGGCTGGCGCGGGACCGGGGCCAGATCGACCCGGGTCTCGTCGTCCTCGCCGCGGAAGATGCCGTCCTGCACATCCGCCAGCACCTGGGTCGGCACGCTGTCGGGCGAGGGCCGCGCCGATGAGGGCGGCTCGCCGCCGTCCGCGGCCAGCCCCTGGGTGGCGTCCGGGTCGTAGTGCTCGTCCCCGCGGACCTTCTCGTAGCCCCGCTGGATCGCGTCGCTCACCCTCCGGTGGGTACGGTCGATCCCCGCGCTGTACAGCGTGCCCGCGACGCCACCGATGATGCTGGCCACCGCGGCACCGAAGACCGTGCCCGCGACGCCGAGCTGGGAGCCGATCACCGCCGCCGTCGACGCCGCGAGCGCGCCACCGATGATCTGCGGCAGGGAGAAGTTGACCCTGATCGGTTCCTTCTCCTCGGCCTCTTCCTGCTTCTCTTCCGTCACTACCTGCGTCACATCCCTCGAAGATCTACCCCAGCGAGGGTAGCGAACCGACCCCAACAGGGCCTGTGAGCGGACTGAACGAGGCTCAGGGACGCCTCCCCGCCGAGCGTGGGTCACCTGGTCGGGCCCGGGATCGGCGGTGGGGATTCGCAGGGGTCAGGAGGTGACGCCGACCTGGTCCGCGATCAGCCTGGCGATCTGCCTGGCAGCGTCGGGCTTGGCGGCCCTCCGGCTCGCCGCGGACGCCGCGGCCCGCGCGTCGGGGTCCTCCACCCAGCGCCGCACCGCATCCACCACCTCGCGCGGACGTGGCGTCCACACCCCCGCGCGCAACTGCTCGACGTAGCGGACGTTTCCGTCCTCCTGGCCGGGGAGCCGCGCGTACAGGGCCAGCGGGAGGCCGCTGATGAAGGCCTCACTGATCGTGCCCGGGCCCGCCTTGGTGACCAGCATGTCCGAGGCGGCCATGAACTGCGGCATCTGGGTGGTGAACCCGTAGATGTGGGCCGGCATTCTCCAGTCCACCGCCTCCAGGTCGGCCTTCAGCTCGGCGTTGCGTCCACAGACCACCACGAGGGTGGCGTCGAGGCGGGCATCGTTGATCGCCTTGGCAACCCGCTTCAGCGGGCCCATCCCGTCCCCGCCGCCGACGAGCAGGATCACCGGCAGGTCGCTCCGCCAGCCCATCCTGGCCCGCCACCGCTCGCGGTCGACCTGCGGGTGCGAGAAGCGTGCGGCCACCGGCAGCCCGATGACACGCAGGTTGCCCTCGGCGATCCCGAAGCCGATCGCGCTCTCCTTCGCCTCCTGGGTGGGTACGACGACCAGGTCGGCGCGACGGTCGTACCACAGCGCGTGGGCGGAGACGAGGTCGGTCACCACGGTGATGAACGGACGCGGCGAGTGCCGCATCGCCCGCATCAGGTGGGTGTTGACCAGCGGGTGCACGGACACGATCAGGTCGGCCGGGTTCTCGTGCAGCAGTCGCCGGGCGCCCCTGCGCACGTACGGGTAGGAGATCTGGGTGACCGCCCTGGCGCGTCCGCGGCTGTCGAACGCCTTGAAGGTGAACCCCCACGCCTGCGGCAGCCGCGACATCGGCGGGTAGATCTCGGGCGCGAACCGCAGCGGGCTGGGGTAGTAGTCGCGGAAGAAGTCGACCATTCTGGTGTCGAACCGCCCGGGGAACTCCTCCTCGAGCGCCTCGATCATCGCCTCCGTCGCGGAGCGGTGGCCGCCGCCGGTGTCCGAGAACAGGAACAGGATGCGCTTCCTGGGCCGGGACTCCGAGGCCCCGAGCTGTTCAGTCATTCGTGCTCCGTCTGGGAGGGCGCCTCACGGCCCTGCGTTCAGACAGCATGACACAGCGGACGGGATGTGGTCGGACAGTCACCCGGGAGCGAGCCTCTGGAACAGCAGGTGGTCGGTGTAGCGGCCGCGGATCTGCAGGTAGGCGGGCGCATAGCCGAACCGGCTGAAGCCGTTGCGGTGCAGCACCGCCTGCGAGCGGACGTTGTCGGGGATCGTCCCCGCCTCGAGCCGGTGCAGGTGCAGGTCGCCGAAGGCCACGTCCACGATCTCGGCCACGGCCTGGGTGGCGTAGCCGCGCCCGCCCGCCTCCTCGGCGAGCCAGTAGCCGACACTGGCCGACTGGAAGGCGCCACGGACGATGTTGTTCAGGTTGATCCGTCCCACCACCGCGCCGGCGTCGTCCAGGATCACCCGTGGGTGCATCGTCCCCGCCGCGTGCCTGCGCAGCGAGTCCGCGACCGCGTCCGCCTGGCCGGCGGCGGTGAAGTAGCTGTCCGGGCGCACCGGCTCCCACGGCTCCAGGAACGCCCGCGTCCGGATCAGGACCTCCGCGAGCACGGTCGCATCGGAGCCCTCGAGAAGCCGCGTCCGTCTCACCCGGAGCATCCTGCCACGCCCCCGGTGTCCGCCCCTCCACCCGGGCCGGGTCCCCGCCCGGCGCCGGAGGGGGCCCGTGGTCCGGGTCAGCCGAGGATCTCGTAGCGCTGGAGCTGCTTGCGGCCCGCCTTCGTCGCCGCCCCCTGCAGCGCGAGCAGCTCCGCGTAGATGCCGCCGGTCGCGGCCAGCTCCGCCGGCGTGCCGACCTCCTCGATCCTGCCCTCGCGGAGCGTGATGATGCGGTCGACCGAACTGATCGTGCTCAGCCGGTGGGCGATGATCAGCGTCGTGCGGTCGGCCATCAGTTCCTCCAGGCCCTCCTGCACGAGCCGCTCGGCCTTGGAGTCCAGCGAGCTGGTGGCCTCGTCCAGCACGAGGACGGGAGCGTCCTTCAGCAGCGCGCGGGCCACGGCGATCCGCTGCTTCTGGCCCCCGGACAGCTTGACGCCCCGCTCTCCGATCTCCGCCTCGTAGCCGCCGGGCAGCGCCGAGATGAACCCGTGCGCATGCGCCCGCCGGGCCGCCGCCACGATCTCCTCCGCACTCGCCTCCGGGCGGCCGTAGGCGATGTTCTCCCTGATCGTCCCGGAGAACAGTGACGGGTCCTGGAACACCACGCCGACCTGCGCGCGCAGTTCCGGCAGCGGGATCGTGTCCGCGGAGCGCCCGTCGACCACCAGCTCGCCCGCGGTGAGCGGGTACAGCCCCAGCAGCAGGCTCGCCAGCGTGGTCTTGCCGACGCCCGACTCGCCGACGAACGCCACCCGCTCACCGCGATCGACCCGGAAGCTCACCCCCTTGAGCACCTCGGTGTCCCCTGCGTAGCCGAAATGGGCGTCCCTGAACTCGACGATCGGCTCGCCGACCGCCGTGCGGGGTTCGTGCGGACGCGGGGTCTGGGCGGCAGCGACCCGGCCGGTGGTCTCGACCGGCTCGTCCATGACCAGGAAGTAGTCGCGGCACCCGGTGATCGCCCGCTGCGAGGAGTCGACCAGGAAGCTCATCCCCTGGACGGGCTGGCGGGCCAGGCTGACCAGCTGGATCAGCAGCACCATCACGCCGAGGGTGAACTGCCCCGAGATCGTCAGGCCGAAGATGATCGCGTAGATGGCGAAGAAGATGACGTTGAGCGCACCCCTGCGGACCACGTCCATGCGGTGCCAGTACGCCGACTGCTCTCGGGTGAGGGAGATCGTGGCGTCGTAGTGGGCGCCGAAGTGTGCGAGCTCGCGCGCCTCGGCGACGAAGCTCTTGACCACCCGGATCTGGCCGACCACCTCGGCGAACCGGCCGCCGGCGACGTCGAACTCGGTGTTCTTGGCGATCTCGAGCCGCTGCCAGCGCCTCGAGGTGATCGCGGTCAGCCACGTGAAGATCGGGTACACCGCGACCATCAGCAGCGCCAGCCACCACGAGTACCACGCGATGATCGCCAGCGCGGCGAACAGCGTGATCAGCATCGGCAGGAAGTTGTTCGCGAACATGTTCAGGAAGTTCGCCGTCTCGGTGATCGAGCGCTGCAGCCGGGAGATGATCGTCCCGGTCAGCTCGGAGTCGAAGTACCGCTGCGGGAGCCGCAGCAGCTTCTCGAAGTAGTTGCGGGACAGGATCGAGCGCAGGCGCAGCGCCATCACGTCCCCGATGTACCCGCCGACGTTGGTGATCAGGGTGTTCGCCAGGTCCACCAGCAGGAGCAGGAACGCCAGCCACACGACGGCCGGTACTCCGCCGCCGGCGCCTGCCATGGACGCGACCACCTCGTCGGTGGCCGCCTTCACGATGAACGGGATGGCGAGCCCCGTCGAGGCCACCAGGATGCCGGCCACGACGATCGCGGCGTAGGCGGGCAGCAACTCTCGGGCGACGCCGAGGATCCGGACCATTGATCGCACCGGGCGACCCTATCCCCCGAGCGCCGCCGGCACCGTGCTGCGGCGTCCCCCCGCAGGAGGCTGGACTACCCCTTGATCGTGATCTTCGAGGTGGTGTTGGGCAGTTCGACGAAGGTCTGGCCGGGCGCCATCTTCAGCGGGGTGCCGTCGTCGAGGGTGAACTGGAACACCTCGTTCACCTCGCCCTTCGTCCAGGTCCCCTTCACGTACGCGCCACCGTTGGCGTAGTAGAAGGTGCCCTTGGTGTTGATGATCATGTGGATCGGCTCGTCGTGCCCGCCGTAGTGGGGCACCACCTTGCCGCTGGAGTAGATCTTTCCGAAGGTCTGCTTGGCCTTGATCACCAGCACGTTGTCGCAGGAGACGCGGGTGCCGTCGGCGAGGACGTGCTTGCCCCACGGCATCGAGCGGAGGTAGCGTCCCTGCTTCTTGCTCCACGTGTAGCTCATCGGGTAGGTGTTGCCCTTCTTCCAGGGCACGCTGATGAAGGTCGCCGCCTTGCCGGCCACCGCGGTACTCACCTCCTCCTCGGAGGACGCCCACGGGAAGTACATCTGCTGGGGGCCGTCGGAGAACTTCTTCGTCTGCTTGGCGAGCACCTTCGGATGGCAGGCCACGGCGCGGTCGTAGTAGGTGATGCCGTTCAACGTGCGGACCCGGTTGCCGAGGATGCTGTACGACCCGGTGCCCTTGGTGGCCATGTACGACTTGTTCCAGACCAGGTACTGGCTGAACTCCTTGGCGTAGTCCAGCACCCACGGGAAGGCGCCGGTGTTGCCGATGATCGCTGTGATCGGGCTCAGCATGGGAATGTCCACGGGGCGGATCGAGCGGACCGGGTTCACCGTGTCGGCGAACTGGGAGTGGAAGATCGGCACCAGCCGGGTGCCGGACTGGCCCACCGCCGCGGGGTAACCGTCGAGTTCCACGTAGACGATGTCGGCCTTGTCCAGGCCGATCTGGGGGTGCTCACCCTGGTTGTCGGGGACCTTCACCGCCACCGCGATGTGCTTGGCCGCGTCCTCGTTCTTCAGCACCCTTCCCGTCAGCGGCCAGCGCGGGGTGGAGTCGAGTGTCGCGGTCGGGGACGCCGACGCGGACTCGGCGGGCGTGGTCTCCCCCGTCGGGGTCTGGGTCTGGGCAGGTGCCTCGGTGGAGCAGCCCACCAGGGCGGCGCCCGCGACCCCTGCAGCGCCCAGCATCGCTGCGCGACGACTCACCGGTTCCATGGATTCCTCCGTCGTGCTGATGGCCGCCGCGGCAGCCGGGAGCCCGTCGCCCCCGCACAATGGTAGGGCCGGCCAGAAGCCCGTCCCGCCAGCACTCGCCTCCGGGCCGGACTCACCCCGGATTCACAGGCTTCGGGAGACGCGGTGGGAGCGGCCCTCAGGCGGCGTCGGCCTGCGCGTCCGCCGCGCACTCCGGGACCGGCGTCCTCAGCAGCGTCAGCTCCGCCTCGGCCGGACGCGGTGTACGCGCGACCTGCGCGCTGCGGAGATCCTGCACCCTCAGCCGGGTCCAGGCGCCCCGCTGCTCCGCCTCCAGCCGGATCCAGCCGTTCATCGTTCCCCAGGGCATCGCGCTCATCGTGGGCGTCCTTCCGTGTTAGTGATCTCTTACATTGTAAGAGCGGGATAACATAGACGGCAAGAGGCTATGTATGATCGGCCTTACATCAGGTCGAGGAGAGGAGTTGGTCCGGAATGGGTTACCACCACGGAGACCTTCGTGCCGCCCTGATCGACGCCGGCACCGCACTGGTCGCCGAGGGCGGGCTGCCCGCGCTCTCGGTGGCCGAGGCCGCCCGGCGCACCGGCGTCAGCGCCGCGGCGCCCTACCGCCACTTCCCCCGTCGCCAGGACTTCGTCGTGGCCGTGGCCACGAAGGCCGCCCAGGAGCTGGGTTCGGCCATGCGCGAGGCCGTCGATGCCGCGGGCGACGACCCGGTGGAGGCGGTCGCCGCCGCGGCCGCCGCCTATGTCCGGTTCGCCGCCACCCGGCGGACCGGCTTCGACGTCGTCTACGCGCCGGAGCTGCGCGGCGTCCATGACGAGGAGTTGCGCCACGCCGGACGAGCGGTCAGCGACCTCATCCTGCTCCGCGCCATTGACGCGACCGGTGGAGACACCGGCGCCGCGGTGGACTTCGTCCCCCAGTTCATGGTGGTGGCGCACGGTGCCGCGTCCATGAACGTGGTCGGCTTCTTCACCGACCTCGACGCGGCGTCCGACCTGGCCCGGCGGACCGTGCGCAGCCTGCTACGGTCCGCGTCCGCTCAGACCTCGTAGTCGACGCAGACCCGTTCGGTGGCCACCGAACGGATGAAGGTCGCCACCTGCACGTGCTCGGGATGGGTCGCGTAGGCCTTGAGCGCCTCCGGCGAGGAGAACACCGAGTACAGAACAAGGTCGTAGCTGTGCTCGAACGGGTCGACCGGGATCACCGGTTCCAGTTCGACGATGCCCGGCACGAGACCCTTCAGACCTGCGAGTCGGTCCCGCACGTCGGCGAGGTTGGTCTCCTTCTCCCGCCCCTCGGCCTCGTCGGCGAAGTTCCACATCACGATGTGCTTGATCACGGCGCCAGCCTACGCAGCCACCTCGCCGACGGCACGCCGGGACGGTGCCCCCGACCGGCGCTCACGCGTCGTGGCGGACCAGGTCGAGCAGGTCGTGCCAGGCCTCGATCTTGGTGCGCTCGCGGCCGCGGATGCCGCCGCGGGCGATCTCGGCGGAGTCGATCCGTCGCCAGTCCTCGAACG
>NZ_JASGES010000237.1:0-10374 GCF_047606205.1 Propionicimonas sp.
GGGGACGGTTCCTGACTTGGTCCGCCCGGTGCTTGGTCTGGGGTTGGTGGACCGAGAAGGGAACCGTCCCCGACTCGGTCCGGGTCGGTTGGTCCAGGGTTGCCACTTGGTTCACCGGGTTCGTGGGCCGAATGGGGGACGGTTCCTGACTTGGTCCGCCCGGTGCTCGGTCTGGGGTTGGTGGACCGAGAAGGGAACCGTCCCCGACTCGGTCCGGTCGGCTTGGTTGCACAGGGGACGCACAGTGCCAGCCGGTATCGTGGAGCGACATCGCCCTGCCGCACGTCACCAGGAGAATCGCGTGACCGATCCGACCCCGCCCGTCGCCGCTCCCCAGCCTGCCCGGGCTCCCGCCTCCGACGCGGCGAAGTCCGCAGGGATCCTCGGCGAGGCGATCGCCCAGGTGCAGCGGGTGATCGTGGGCCAGGAGCACATGGTCGAGCAGCTGATGGTTGCCCTGCTGGCCAAGGGCCACTGCCTCCTCGAGGGCGTCCCCGGTGTGGCGAAGACGCTGGCCGTACGCAGTTTCGCCACCGTTGTGGGCGGCCAGTTCGCGCGCATCCAGTTCACGCCGGACCTGGTCCCCTCCGACATTGTGGGCACCCGGATCTACTCCGCGCGGCAGGAGAAGTTCGACATCGCCCTCGGCCCGGTGTTCGTCAACTTCGTGCTCGCCGACGAGATCAACCGCGCACCCGCCAAGGTGCAGTCGGCGATGCTCGAGTTGATGGCCGAGCAGCAGGTGTCGATCGGCGGCACCACCTACCCGGTGCCGCAGCCGTTCATCGTGATCGCGACCGAGAACCCGATCGAGTCCGAGGGCGTCTATCCGCTGCCCGAGGCGCAGCGCGACCGCTTCCTGCTCAAGGTGGACGTGCCGTACCCGCGTGGCAACGAGGAGTTCGAGATCCTGCGCCGGATGAGCGTGAAGCCGCCGACCGCGAACCCGGTGCTCAACCCGGAGCTGGTCAAGCAGCTCCAGGACCAGGCGTCCGAGGTGTTCGTGCACAACCTGGTCGCCGAATACATCGTCCGCCTCGTTCTCGCCACCCGCACGCCGGAGGAGTTCGGCATGCCCGACCTGACCAGCGTCATCCAGGTCGGCTGCAGCCCGCGCGCCACGCTGGGCCTCGTCGCCGCGTCGCGTGCGCTGGCCCTCATCCACGGCCGCGACTACGTGCTGCCGACCGATGTCCAGGCCGTTGCCAGAGACGTGATGAGCCACCGCCTCGTGCTCGGCTTCGACGCGGTCGCCGACAACATCACGCCCGCGCAGGTGATCGAGCGGATCCTCGCAATGGTGCCGCCGCCCACGCCGGTGTGGAACAACCAGCCCCGACCGGCCGGCCAGACCGTGCCGTCCGCCCCGCAGGCCCGACACCGAGCGTGACCCTCCAGCCCGGCTTCGCGCCGCCGCCCGACGACCTCGGCGCGGTGGCCTCGGTGCTGCACGAGCCGACGTCCGCGACCATCCCGCTGCACAAGCTGGCCCCCGAGGCGGCGCTGCGGCGGCTGGAGCTGACCGTCGTGCGGCGCCTGGAGGGCTTCCTGCACGGCGACCACCAGGGCCTGCTGCCGGGTCCGGGGACGGAGGCCAACGACGCCCGCCTCTACGTTCCTGGCCAGGACGACGTCCGCAAGATCGACTGGGCGGTGACCGCCCGCACCACCACGCCCTATGTGCGCGACACCATCGCCGACCGGGAACTGGAGATCTGGGCGTTGCTCGACGTCACCCCGTCGATGAACTGGGGGACGGAGGGCGTCACCAAGCGTGATCTCGGGATCGCGGCGATCGCGACCATCGGCTTCCTCAGCCAGAAGATGGGCGACCGCTTCGGAGGCATGATCATGCGCCCCGACCAGCTCAAGCGCTTCCCCGCGCAGTCCGGCCGGACCGCCCTCTACGGCCTCCTGCGGCGCATGCTGACCGAGCCGATCGTCTCCGACCACACCACCGGGCCCTACTCGCTCGCCGCCGGGATCCAGCGGCTGGCCCGCACCGAACGGCGCCGCGGGATGCGGCTGGTCGTCTCGGACTTCCTCACCCCCGGCGACTTCGAGCTCGACCCGAACGTCGAGCCGGAGTGGGAACGTCCGATGCGGCAGCTCGCCGTACGCAACCAGGTGCTGGCCGTCGAGGTCGTCGACACGCACGAAGTCGAGTTCGCCGACGTGGGCGACCTGCTGATCCGGGATCCGGAGACCGACTTCGAGAGGTACGTGAACACCTCCGACGACGCGGCCCGCGAGCGCATGGACGCGGCCACCGCCGCCCAGCGGGAACGGATCCGGATCGCGCTGCGCAGGGCCGGCGCCGCCCACATCCAGTTGCGTACCGACCGAGACTGGGTGCATGACATCGCCCGCTTCGTCCTGGCCTACCGGAGGACGGCCAGCATGCTGCACCAGCCGCCGAGCGGGGTGACCAAGTGACCTGGCCGCCGTCCTTCCTCCAGCCCGAGCGCCTCTGGATCCTGATCGTGGTGCCACTGCTGGTCGCCGCCTACATCTACCTGGTCCGCCGCAAGAAGAAGACCGGCATGCGGTTCACCAACACCGCGATCCTTTCTCGGGTGGTGCCCAAGCAGTCGCAGTGGCGCCGCCACCTCGCGGTGGCGCTCTCGCTGGCCGCTTTGCTCGCGCTGAGCCTGGCCTGGGCGCGTCCGAACGGCATCGAGATGGTGCCCAGGGAGCGCGCGACGATCATCCTGGTCATCGACACGTCCCAGTCCATGGCGGCGACCGACGTGCAGCCGAGCCGGCTGGACGCGGCGAAGACCGCGGCGCTGACCTTCGTGAAGGCGTTGCCCGAGCAGTACAACGTGTCGGTGGTGAGCCTGTCCGGGAACCCGGCCGTGATCCTGCCGCCGACCACCGACCGGACGCAGGTGCAGCAGGCGATCAACAGCCTCAAGCTGGCCGACTCGACCGCCATCGGGGAGTCGATCTACACCGCGCTGAACGCGCTCCAGCTCGCCCCGAAGGGGACGGACTCCTCACCCGCCCCCGGTGCGATCGTGCTGCTGTCCGACGGTCAGAACACCGCCGGACGCGCGCCCGCCCAGGCGACGGCGGAGGCCAAGAAGCAGAACGTGCCCATCTACACGATCGCCTACGGCACCGAGAACGGGTACGTGGACCTCGACGGAACGAGGCAGCGCGTCCCGCCGGACACCGAGCTGCTCGCCAGCATCGCGCAAGGATCGGGTGGTCAGTCGTTCTCCGCGGAGAACCTCGACCAGCTGAACAGGGTGTACAACAACATCCGCAGTGAAGTCGGCTTCACCCCGACGAAGAAGGAGACCACCGCGCTGTGGGCCGGCTACGGGCTCGCGTTCGCGGTGGTGGCCGCGCTGGCCGCGGTGTCACTGGGAGCGAGGTGGCCGTAGATGTTCGACCTTGAGTTCATCCGCCCCGAGCGGTTGTGGTGGCTGTTGCTGATCCCGCTGCTGGTGGGGTTGTACCTGTTCCTGCTGTGGCGTCGCGCGCGGAGGGCGCGTCCGCACCAGATCACGAATCTGCAACGGGTGCTGCCCAAGCAGCAGGCGTGGAAGCGGCACGTCGCCGTCGGTGCGGCTGTGCTCGCGCTGGCCGCCCTGAACGTGGCGTTCGCTCAGCCGAAGGGCCAGGTGGAGGTGCCGAGGGAGCGGGCGACGATCGTCCTGGCCATCGACGTCTCCCGTTCGATGATCGCCGAGGACGTGGCGCCCAACCGGCTCGCCGCGGCGAAGTCGGCCGCGCAGGACTTCCTCCAGATGCTGCCGACCGGCTTCAACGTCGCGCTGGTCAGCTTCGCGGGCACGGCGGCCGTGGTGGTGCCGCCGACCACCGACCGGGGCGTGGTGTCGGCGGCGATCGAGAACCTGCAGGTGGCCCCGTCCACGGCGATCGGGGAGGGGATCTACTCCGCGCTGGACGCGATGGCGCAGGCGCCACCCGACCCGGACGACCCCGACAGCACCGCCCCAGGGGCGATCGTGCTGCTGTCCGACGGCTACACGAACGTCGGACGCCCCTCCGACCAGGCTGCGCAGCAGTCGAAGAAGGAGGGCATCCCGATCTACACGATCGCCTACGGAACGGAGAACGGCTACGTCGAGAACGACGGACGCCGCGAGTCGGTCCCGGTGAACCCCGCGGAGTTGCGGCAGATCTCGCAGATCTCCGGAGGCAAGGCCTTCGCCGCCGGCTCGGAGAACGAGTTGAAGCAGGTCTACTCCTCGATCGCCCGGCAGGTGGGCTACATGAAGGTCGACCAGGAGGTCACCGAGGCCTACGCCGGCTACGCGCTGGGGTTCGCGATCCTGGCCGGCATCGCGGTGATCTCGCTGGCCGCCCGCTGGCCTTAGGAGACTGCCGAGCGTTCAGGTTGCGGTGGTGGACCGAGTAGGGAACCGTCCCCAACTCGGTCCGCACGGCCGCGGGCGGTAGCCCGAATCGGGGACGGTTCTTCACTCGGTCCACACGGTCGGCCTGCCCGCTCAGCCGCGGGCGCCGAAGATCGCCGTGCCGATCCGGACGACGGTCGCGCCGTGCGCGATCGCAAGTTCGAAGTCGCCCGACATCCCCATCGACAGCTCGTCGTAGCTCTGGCCGGGGACGGGCGCGTCCCTCAGCCTGCGCTGGACCTCGCTGACCCGCTCGAAGCAGGCGGCGACGCGGGCGCGATCGGGAGAAGGCAGCGCGAGCGTCATCAGGCCGCGCACCCGGAGCGCGTCGAACGGGGTGAGTGCCCGGGCGAAGGCGGGCACATCGGCGGGCGGCAGCCCGAACTTCGACTCCTCGGCGGAGGAGTTCACCTGGATCAGCACGTCGAGCTGGCGTCCGGCGGCCTGCAGGCGACGGTCGAGCTCGGCGGCCAGGGATACCGAGTCGAGCGCCTGGAACTCGCTGGCGAAGCCGGCGACGACGCGGGCCTTGTTGGTCTGCAGATGGCCGATCATCACCCACTCCACACCGACCCCGGCCAGTTCGGACGCCTTCGCCCGCGCCTCCTGCACCTTGTTCTCGCCGAAGCGGGTGCAGCCCGCGGTGTGGGCGGCGAGGACATCCGCGGCGGGGCGCGTCTTGCTCACCGGCAGCAACCTGACCGAAGCCGGCGCTCTGCCCGCGGCCGCGCAGGCCGCGTCGATGCGCGCCCGGACCGCGGCGAGGTTCGCGGAGATGTCGGGCATGCCCCTAGCTAAGCAGGAGCGCGGCGCGGCGTCATGTCCACCCGCTCAGGCAGGACGGGACCGGCCCCTCCGTGCTGGGCCCGCGTGCTCCACGGGCACGGTTCCCGGCCTGTCTCGCCGGCGGGCTGGTACGGACGGGACGGGTGGTGCAGAATGGGGGCGTCCCCGTGGGGCTGAGGTGGCTGGGGAAGGCACATCTCAGCGAAAGGGGACCTCGACATGTCCAGCACGCGCGGGAACATCTGGATCCACTCCGCGCCGGCAGCGCTGCGCCCCCACATCGAATGGGCGGTGGGCGCCGTGTTCGGCGCACCGGTCGAGCTCCACTGGTCGCGCCAGCCCGCCGAGCCACGGTCGCTGAGGGCCGAGTACCCCTGGCACGGACGCGCCGGTACCGGCGCCCAGCTCGCCAGCGCGCTCCGGGGCTGCGCGCGGGCCCGCTACGAGGTGACCGAGGAGGCCTCGGCCGGCCAGGAGGGGATGCGCTGGGCGTACACGCCGCGGCTCGGGGTCTTCGCCGCGGCGATCGGCGTCCACGGCGACATCATGGTGCACGAGGACCGGCTCAAGCAGGCCATTCTCGCCGACGCACTCGGCCGCCAGCCGCTGGCCGAGGGGGTCGCCGAGCTCCTCGGCGCCCGCTGGGACGACGAGCTCGAGGCCTTCCGGCAGGCCGGCGACGGTGCTCCCGTCCGCTGGTTGCACCGGGTCGGGTAGGGACGCCGCCGAGTGGTCGGAACGTCAGCCGGCCAGGGCCGGCCGAGATTCCGACCCTGGCGGCCGGGTCAGACGGTGAGGTTCGCGTTCGTCACGGCGACGGCGACGTTGGCGCCGCCGAAGCCGAAAGAGTTGTTGATCGCCGCCAGATCTCCTGCGGGCAGCGGACGGGCGACGTTGGCTGCGATGTCGATGCCGAGGTCCGGTTCCGGATGGTCCAGGTTGATGGTCGGCGGCACCATCCGGTCACGCAGCGCGAGCACGGTCGCGACGGTCTCCAGCGCGCCCGCACCGCCCAGCAGATGGCCCGTCATCGACTTGGTGGACGTCACGACGCAGCCGTCCACCGCGCTGCCCAGGCCCTGCCGGATCGAGCCGGCCTCGGTCACGTCCCCCTGCGGGGTGGACGTGCCGTGGGCGTTGATGTGCCGGATGTCGGACGCGAGCAGTCCCGCATCCCTGATCGCCTTCGTCATCGCGCCGAACTGGCCCTCGCCGGTCGGGTCGGGCTGCACGATGTCGTGGCTGTCGGCGGTGATCCCCGCCCCGGCCAGGGTGCCGTAGATCTTTGCCCCCCGGGCCTTGGCGTGCTCGAGGGTCTCCAGGACGAGGAGCGCCGAGCCCTCGCCCATCACGAAGCCGTCGCGATCCACGTCCCACGGACGGGACGCGCGCTCGGGCTCGTCGTTGCGACGGCTCAGCGCCTGCATCTGCCCGAACGCGGCGATCGGCAGCGGGTGGATGGTCGCCTCCGTGCCGCCGACGAGGGCGACGTCGGCCCGGCCGAGCCGGAGCTGGTCGATCGCCAGCGCGATCGCCTCGTTGGAGGACGCGCACGCGGACACCGGGGTGTGGACGCCGGCCTTGGCGTGCACCTGCATGCCGACGTTCGCCGCGGGGGCGTTGGCCATCAGCATGGGGATCGTGAACGGGCTCACCCTGCGGTAGCCCTTGTCGCGCTGCACGTCCCAGTTGTTCAACAGGGAGTGCAGGCCGCCGATGCCGCTGGCCAGCGACACGATCAGGCGCTGCGGGTCGACCAGGTCGACGCTGGTCTCCTCCCAGTCGTAGCCGGCGTCGGTCCAGGCCTCCTGCGCGGCGATCAGCGCGAGCTGCGTCGAGCGGTCGAGCCGGCGGGCCTTCACCCTGTCGATGATCTCCGAGGGGTCGACGGCCACGTGCGCGGCGATCTTCACCGGGAGGTCGTCGGCCCACTCCTCGGGAATCCGGGTCACGCCCGATCGGCCGGCCAACAGACCCTCCCAGGTGGAGGCCAGGTCGCCGCCGAGGGGCGTGGTGGCCCCGAGGCCGGTGATCACGATCTCAGTCATGTCTCTCCGAAGCTTGGATTCGGTGGTCGAGCTTGCCGAGACCGGTCGGGGGTCTCGACAAACTCGACCAACGGTGTGTGGCTCGACCGGCCGTCGTGGCCCGGTCAGCCGGGTGAGGTCAGCTGTGGGCCTCGATGTAGGCGACGGCGTCGCCGACGGTCTTGAGGTTCTTGGACTCCTCGTCGGGGATCGTGACGCCGAACTTCTCCTCGCAGCCGACGAGGATCTCGACCATCGCCAGGCTGTCGACGTCGAGGTCGTCGACGAAGGACTTGTCGAGCTGGACGTCCTCGACCGGGGTGCCGGCGACGTCGTTGACGAGCTCGGCGAGCTGCGCCCGGATCTCTTCGGTGGTTGCCATGGGTTTCTCCTTACTAGGTGGGGCTTGCTTTCCGGACGCGTCCGGGGACTCAGGGAAGGGTGACGACCTGGCCGGCGTAGACCAGGCCCGCGCCGAAGCCGATGATCAGGGCGGTCTGCCCGCTCCTGGCCTGGCCGCTGGACAGCAACTCGTCCATCGCCATCGGGATGGTCGCGGCCGAGTTGTTGCCGAGGTGCCGGATGGAACGGGCCACCACGACGTTCTCGGGCAGCTTCAGGTAGCGCAGCAGCGTGTCGGTGATCCGGTCGTTGGCCTGGTGCGGGATGAACACCTCCAGGTCGTCCGGGGTGAGGCCGGCGTCCTCCAGGCACTTCTTCGTGGCCTGGGCGATGAAACTCGTCGCCCACTTGAACACCGAGCGCCCGTCCATGCCGAGCTTGGGGAACTCCCCGCTCGCCACGGCCTGGTGCCAGTCGGCGGTCTGCCAGATGACGCCCTCCTGGGAGCCGTCCGAGCCCCACACGACCGGCCCGATGCCGTTGGTCTCGCTCGGCCCGACGATGACCGCGCCGGCGCCGTCGCCGAACAGGAAGGCCGTACCGCGGTCGTGGATGTCGGTGATCTCGCTGATCGTCTCGCCCGCGATCACCAGCACGTAGGTCGCCTGCCCGGAGCGGACGATGGACTCGGCCTGGGCCAGCCCGTAGCAGAAGCCTGCGCACGCGGCGGAGATGTCGTAGGCCGCCGCGTCCGGGATGCCCAGCTGCGTGGCCAGCTTGGGGGCCAGCGCCGGGGTCTGGTGGTAGTGAGAGATGGTGGACAGGATCACCGCGCCGATCTCGGCGGGGTCGATGCCCGCCCGCTCGATCGCCTTGCCGGCGGCCTCCAGCGACAGGGACTCGATGTTCTCGCCCTCGCCGATCCAGCGGCGCTCCCTGATCCCGGTGCGCTGGGTGATCCACTCGTCGCTGGAGTCGATGAATTGCAGGAAGTACTCGTTGTCGATCACCCGGGACGGGGTGGCCGACCCGACGCTGTAGATGCGCGCGTAGGCGGGTCCGCTGCTGGCCTTGATCTCGGTCATGGTGTCCTGTTCAGTCCTGGGCCGGGGAGATGCGCAGCAACGGCTGTCCTGCCGAGACGGGATCGCCGTCCTCGACCAGCCACTCCGCGACCGCCCCGGCGTGGGCGGTGGTGACCTCTGTCGTGTCCCTGAGGTTGCTCACGGTCCCGATCGACGCGCCGGCGACGACCACGACCTCAACCTCGACGCCTCCAGTCTTGCGGAACTCACCCTTCCCGGGGGAGACCACCACCAGGGAGGACGGGGTGCCGGGCACCGGCTCGGACCAGCTGGTCTCGCCATGCCTGGCCACGAACTCCTGCGCGGCCGGCAGTTGGTCGGGGGTGTTGAGTGCGAACAGCTCGACGCCCTTCAGGTTGCGCTTGGCGATCCCGGTCAGCGTTCCGGCGGGCGGCAGTTCGAGCAGGCCGGTGACGCCGAAGTCGGCCATCCTCGCCATGCACAGGTCCCAGCGGACGGGGTTCGCGACCTGCCGCACGAGCCGGGCGAGGTACTCCTCGCCGGACTCCACGACCTGGCCGTCGGCGTTGGAGAGCAGCCGGGTCCGCGGGTCGTGGGTGGTGATGGCGCGGGCGAGCCGCTCGAGGTGGGCGACCGCCGGCTGCATGTGGACGGTGTGGAACGCGCCGGCGACGCTGAGCTGGATCAGCCGGGCCCGGGCCGGAGCCGCGGCCGCCAGATCCGCCAACTGCTCCACGGTGCCCGCGGCGACGATCTGGCCGGAGCCGTTGTTGTTGGCGGCCGTGAGCCCGGCGGCCTCGATCGCCGCGAGCACCTCTGTCGGGTCGCCGCCGACGACGGCCATCATCGAGGTGGGCCGCGCCGCCGAGGCGAGGGCCATCTGCTGGCCCCGCTCACGCACGAAGACCATCGCCTGCTCGGCGGAGAGGACACCGGTCGCCGCAGCCGCGGTGATCTCCCCGACGCTGTGGCCGGCCGCCAACCCTGTGCGGCGGAATCCGTCCGCCGGGCTCGGGAAGAGCGACAGCGCGGTGGCCAGACCGGACGCCACGAGCAGCGGCTGGGCGATCGCGGTGTCCCTGATCGTCTCCGCGTCCGCCTGGGTGCCGTAGAAGGCGAGGTCGAGCCCCGCGACCGTGCCCAGCCAGTTCAGGCGGTCGGCGAACGCGGAGTCCTCCAGCCAGGGGGAGAGGAAGCCGGGGGCCTGGGCGCCCTGTCCGGGCGCGACGATTGCAAGCACGGGTCTACCTTTCCGAACGGCGCGGTGCCGGATGGGGTGTTACGCGACGAATTTCTGGCGGCCGACTTTGTGGAAACCCTACAACGATCCTCCGCGGCTGCCCGCGGCGGGACACACGCGAGTTGTCGGGATCGGTGGGCTGGCGTCAGCCGAGTAGCCGGCCCAGCGTGAGCGCGAGCCGCAACGCGTAGCCGTCCCTGGGGTCGAGCGGGGAGTAGCCGGTGAGCTCGTGGATCCGCCGCAGCCGGTAGCGGACGGTGTTCGGGTGCACGTACTGCGCCCTGGCCGTGGCCTCGATCGAGCCGCCGGAGTCGAAGAAGGAGGCGAGGGTGTCGGCGAGGTCGCGTCCGGCCGCGACGATCGGCCGGTACAGGTTGTCGGCCAGCGTGCGGCGCGCGTGGCCGTCGCCGGAGAGCGCCCGCTCGGGGAGCAGGTCCTCCGCGGCCACCGGACGCGGCGCGTCCGGCCAGGCCCGGGCCGAGCGCAGCCCGGAGAGGGCGGCGCGGGCGCTGCGGACCGCCTCGGCGAGGTCCGCGACGACC
>NZ_JASGES010000238.1:0-8371 GCF_047606205.1 Propionicimonas sp.
CGCGCCGTCGCGGCGATCCGCCGCTGGCAAGGAGCGCTGCCGGCCGACCGGCCCCGGCCGGGTCGGGGCGAGGTGGCGACGGCACACCTCGGGGCCGGCTGTCAACCCCCCAAACTGCCTCTGGCTAGGTGAGACGGTAGGTCCTGTGGGCCCATTGTGCTAGACTCGGCAGTCGGGAAAGGTGGTCAAAGCTGATATGACGTTCACAATCGGTGAAACTGTGGTCTACCCCAATCATGGCGCGGCAGTCATCGAAGCCCTGGAAACACGAACGATCAAAGGCGAGGACAAGCTCTACCTGGTGTTGCGCATCGTCGGCCAGAACGACCTGGTCGTTCGGGTGCCGGCCTGCAATCTCGACCTGGTCGGGGTGCGGGATGTCGTCGACGCCGACGGTCTGGAGCGGGTTTTCACGGTCCTTCGTGCGCCTCATGCCGAGGAGCCGACGAACTGGTCACGCCGCTACAAGGCGAACCTCGAGAAGCTGCACTCCGGCAACGTCATGAAGGTCGCCGAGGTGGTCCGCGACCTGTGGCGCAGGGAGCGGGAGCGCGGCCTGTCCGCGGGCGAGAAGCGGATGCTCGCCAAGGCCAGGCAGATCCTGGTCTCCGAACTCGCCCTCGCGGAGAAGGTGGCGGAGGATCGCGCAGAGGTGCTCCTCGACGAGGTGCTCGCGTCCTGAGCCGTTAGTCAACACACGCGGCCCCGCAGGCAGACAGCCTGCGGGGCCGTTCCATGCCCGGCCGGCGTGAGCTCCTCCCGGCCGGGGGCTCGGTCTGTGCCCAGGGCTGTGCCCTCCGGTACCGCTGACGGTCTTCCGGTGCGGCTCCGTGGGGCTGTTCGTCCGCCTCGGACGGCACCTGACGCTCCGGCGGCGGTCGGCTCCGGTGCGCCCCCGCGGCCCGGCCGGGACGACGACACGCCGGAGCGCCAATTCTGGGCAGATCCCTTGCGGCTCGGATCGAGGCGACCCTATAGTTCCGATGGTGCACAAAAGTACGTACCTATGTGCACATTGGTGCAAACCAGAACAAAGGAGTTACGGAATGCCGTCAGCCTCGCTCGTGGCCCAGAGCCCGAGTACCGTCGCGCCCCTCGCGGCGCCGAGCCCAGGAGGGGTCCGCTAGATGGACGCAATCACGTGGTTCGCCGAGCACTTCATCGGCCTGTTCAACAAGTCCGCCGAGAGCCTCACCGGCCTGATCACGGGCATCCTGCCACTGCTGATCGTGCTGCTGACCGCCATGTACGCGATCACCACCTGGATCGGCGAGGAGCGGGTCACCCGCGCCGTCCAGTGGGCGGGCAAGTACGCGATCACCCGCTACTCGATCATGCCGATCATCGCGGTGATCATCCTGACCAACCCGATGGCCTACACCTTCGGCCGGTTCCTGCCGGAGAAGTACAAGCCGGCCTTCTACGACTCCGCGGTGTCGTTCGTGCACCCGGTCACGGCGTTCTTCCCGCACGCCAACGCCGGTGAGCTGTTCGTGTGGACGGGCGTCGCCGCGGGCGTGCAGCAGATCGCCCCGGACAAGTACGCGCGGCTCGCCGTGCTCTACTTCGTCGTCGGCATCATCGTGATCATCATCCGCGGCTACCTCACCCAGTGGATCACCCGGATCCTGATCAACCGCGGCGGCCACCAGGAGACCTTCAAGCGGTTCGACGAACTGTACGAGTCCGGCCAGATCCAGGGCGCGAAGACCGAGGGAGGCGTGCTGTGAGCTACCAGGCCATCAAGATCGTCAAGGGCCGCGGCGGCTGGGGCAGCGGTCTCACCCTCCAGCCCACCGATGAGAAGAAGGTCGTCCTCTCCGTCACCGGCGGCGGGATCCATCCGGTCGCCGCGCGGATCGCCGAACTGAGCGGCGCGGAAGCGGTCGACGGGTTCGTCAACAACATCCCCGACTCCCAGGTGTTGTGCGCGGTGATCAACTGCGGCGGCACGGCCCGCATCGGCGTCTACCCGAAGAAGCGGATCCCGACCGTGGACATCTACCCGGGCGAGCCGGGTGGACCGCTGGCGCAGTTCATCACCGACGACATCTTCGTCTCCGCGGTGACCCCGAACGAGGTCAGCCTCGCCGATCCGGGCGCGGTCCCGCTCGGCACGGACGCCTCCACCACGGCCGCCGCCGTCGCGGCCGTGGAGGAGGGCAACCCCCCGCGGGCGGCCGCCGCACCGCAGGCGACCGGCTTCATGGGCTTCGTGATCAGGTTCGGCAACGGGATCGGCTACTTCATCAACACGCTGTTGTCCTCTGGCCGGCAGGCGCTGAAGCTGACCCTGAACACGATCATCCCGTTCATGGCGTACGTGTCGCTGCTGATCGGCATCGTCACCTACACGGGCCTGTCGAACTGGATCGCCTCCGCGGTGACCCCGCTGGCGGCGAGCCCGATCGGCCTGATCCTGCTGGGCATCATCGTCGGCCTGCCGTTCCTCTCGCCGATCCTCGGCCCCGGTGCGGCGATCGCCCAGGTGATCGGCGTGCTGATGGGCACGCAGATCGCCGCCGGTGGCCTGCCGGTGCAGTACGCGCTGCCGACGCTGTTCGCCATCGACGGCCAGGTCGGCTGTGACTTCGTCCCGGTCGGTCTGTCACTGGGCGAGGCGGAGCCGGAGACGGTCGCCGTGGGTGTGCCCGCGGTGCTGTTCTCCCGCCAGATCACCTCCCCGGTGTCCGTGGTCATCGCCTACGCGGCGTCGTTCCTGCTCTGAGCAGAGTCCCGCCGGATCCGGTGGGCCCCACAGGGCCCACCGGGCACGGCGGCCGAAAGGAAGTTCCGATGTCCCAGACCGTGCGGAAGCCCGGGCTCTCGACCGTCCCCGGTGCCGACATCCCCCTCGCCGCAGTGAGGGCGAGAGGCGCGCTCCCGGTGCCCGCCCAGGACGATCCCATCCGTATCCCGAGAAGGGAGGCCTGACATGGATTGGCGTTTCCCCGCCCTGCTTCTCGGCGCGATGGTGCTGTCCATCGTGCTGTCGCTGTGGCAGCACCGTCGCTACCTGGCGGTCCTCAACGAGATGGCGAAGGCCAATGCCGGTCGCTCCCTCAAACTGGTCAGCGGGCGCGGCAAGGGTCGGCTGCGCGGCGCCATCGTCATCCTGCTGGTCGACCCGGCCGCCCGGCAGGTCGTCGACGCGCGGGTGATGACCGGTGCGACGATCTTCAGCCGGCTCCGTCCGGCACCCGAACTGCAGGGCACCCTCGACGACGTGGTCGAGCGGACCAGCGACAAACACCTACGACGCGCGATCGAGGCGGCGCTGGGGATGCTCCCCGGCGCGACGGCCGCACCCGGCGCCCTCGCGGACCGTACCGCGACCGGGCGGATCCGGATTCCCCGCGCACAGGGCAGCCCGAGCTGAACCCCCACCAGGGCTGAGCACCGAAGAGAGAAGAGAGAGAAGAAGATGAGTTACACCCAGCGGCTCCTCGAGCGTCAGCGCGAGCTCGGCCACCCGGTTCGCGTCGGCGTGGTCGGCGCCGGCCAGATGGGCAGCGGCCTGATCGCCCAGATCGAGCGGGCGAAGGGGATGGAGGTGGCTGCCGTCGCCGATGTCGCCACCCAGCGTGGCGTGGACGCCTACACGAAGGCCGGCCGCAGCGACATCACCGTGGAGGCCGACCTGACCAGGGCGGCGGAGCTGGTCGAGGCCGGCCGTGCCGTCGTGATCGACGACGGCCTGCTGATGCCGAAGCTGCCGGTAGACATCGTGCTGGAGGTCTCCGGCGTTCCCGAGATCGCCGCGCAGATCGCCTACGCGTCGCTGGTCGGCAAGAAGGACGTCGCCCTGATGACGGTGGAGGCGGACGTGACCGTCGGCCTGCTGCTGTCCAGCGTCGCCAACGCGGGGAATCAGGTGTACACGATCTGCCGCGGCGACGAGCCGGTGGAGTGCCTGAAGCTCGTCGAGTACGCCGAGGACCTCGGCCTCACCGTGGTGGCCGCCGGCAAGGGCAAGAACAACCCCAACCGGCCCACCGACGTGCCGGAGGACGTGGCGGAGGAGGCCGCGCGCAAGAACATGAACCCGCGGATGCTCTGCGAGTTCACCGACGGCACCAAGACCCAGCTCGAGATGTGCGCGCTGTCGAACGCGACCGGCATCCCGGTCGACGTCGCCGGCATGCACGGCCCGTCCTGCACGGTCGACGAGCTGGCCACCACGCTGCTCCCGGTCGCCGACGGGGGGATCCTCACCACCTACCCCGCCGTCGAGTACACGGTCGAGGGCGACGTCGCTCCCGGCATCTTCGTCGTCGTGCGATCGGAGGACCCGGTCGTCACCCACGAGCTCGACTACCTGAAGTTCGGCACCGGCCCGTACTACGCGGTGTACCGTCCCCACCACCTGGCCTCGATCGAGGCGCACCTGTCGATCAGCGAGGCCGTGCTGAACCGGTCCGCGGACTTCCAGACGAAGACCTGGCGCTCCGAGGTCACCGCGAAGGCCAAGTTCGACCTCGCCGCCGGAACGGTGCTGGAGGGCATGGGCGGCCACCACGTCCACGGCTGGACGCTGGACGCCGACGACTCCTTCGCGCTGAACGCCATCCCGATCGGGCTGGTCGCCGGCTGCACGCTGAAGCGCGACCTCGCGGCGGGGGAGACCCTGACCTACGACGACGTGGAGATCGACGAGACGCGTCCGCTGGTCGCGATGCGGCGCCTGCAGGACGCACTGTTGCGCACGCACGTCATCGGGTAGCCGATGGGCAGGTCCGGGCCGGACTGCCGGCCCGGACCTGGTTCTCGATGCGGACACCTGCGCACTTTTGTGCAAGTAGGCTTTCCTCGTCGGGGCAGGCCTGCCCCCGCCGAGACGAATGAGAGGTCCGATGCCGGCTCCCCGAAGTCAGGACGTGCTGGTCAGGGCCGCCCGCCTGTACTACCTGGAGGACCGCTCCCAGGGGGAGATCGCCAAGACCCTCGGCCTCTCCCGCTCCAGCGTCTCCCGCATCCTCTCCGCCGCCCGGGAGCAGGGCGTCGTGGAGGTCAGGATCCACGACCCCGGCCTGGTCGGACACGTGGTCGACCTCGAGGAGGGCCTGGTCAGCGCGTTCGGGGTGAAGACGGCGTTCGTCGTCCCGCGGCCGAGGGGCCGGTCGCCGATCGAGGTGGTGGCGCGTGCCGCGGCCCACATCTTCGAGGAGCGCTACCCCCGGATCACGTCGTTCGGGTTCAGCTGGGGCGCGATGATCGACCGGTTCGCCGGCTTCGTCGACGTGGAGCCGATCAACGCCGCCCTGCGGATCTGCCCGCTGGTCGGAGGTCTTCCCTCGGACGCCGGCCCCGCCGGCAACACCTCGCTGGAAGTCCTGGCCGAGAAGCTTCGCGCGCTCTCCTTCCGGTTCGAGTCGCCCTCGGTGGTCGAGTCCCCGCAGACCTGGTCGGCGCTGATGAAGGAGTCGGGGATCCGTGCGGCCATCGAGCGCGCCGCTGCCGTCGACCTCGCCTTCGTCGGGATCGGCTCGTTCGGCGTCCACAACTCCCGCCGGGTGGTGGCAGCCATGCACCTGAGCGAGTCGGAGGCCGCGCTGCTCTCCCGTCAGGCCCCGGCCGGTGACATCTGTGGGCGCTTCTACGACGTCACGGGCCGTCCGCTCGGCCTGCCCACGTCCCAGCGCGTGATCGGGATCAGCGAGGAGCAACTGGCCGCCATCGCGGGCGTCGTCGGCCTGGCCGCGGGGGTGGAGAAGGCCCTCGGTGTGGTCGGTGCGCTGCGCACCGGCACGCTGGACGAGATCGTCGTCGACGAGGACCTCGCTCGCGCCGTCCTCAACCTCGCCGGCGCCGAGTAGCCCTCGAGGCCTGCGTCCCGGGAGTGCCTCACACCCCAAGGGATGCAAGAATATGCGTTATAGCTGCCCGCACATGACAGAACTTGCACTTCCTGGCTAGGCTTGCCGGTATGACTGTGGTGTCGGACAAAGCACAAGCGAGCCAGGTCCTCCGGGACATGTGGCGGATACGACTCTTCGAGGAAGCCGTCGAGGACCTCTACGGCCGGGGCATGATGCACGGCACCATGCACCTGTCGATCGGGCAGGAGGCCGTTCCCGTGGGAGCCAACCGGCATCTGGTCGAGGGCGACGTGATCACCTGCACGCACCGCGGTCACGGGCACACGATCGCCCGTGGCGCGGATCTCGGCCGGATGATGGCTGAGTTGCTCGGTCGCGAGAACGGCTACTGCAAGGGCCGCGGCGGCTCGATGCACATCGCCGACGTGGCCACCGGCAACCTCGGCGCGAACGGCATCGTGGGTGGCGGCCTCCCGATCGCGGCCGGCGCGGGGCTCTCCCAGAAGATGCGCGGCACCACCAACGTGACCGTCTGCGTGCACGGTGACGGTGCGGTCGGCGAGGGCGCCTGGCACGAGGCGATGGTGCTGGCGTCCATGTGGGACCTGCCGGTGGTGTTCCTGTGCGAGAACAACCAGTACGGCATGTCGCTGCCGAGCCTGGCGGCCTACAAGGTCGAGAAGCTCAGCGACAAGGCCGCCGGCTACGGAATGCCGGGGGAGACGGTGGACGGCAACGACGTCGAGGCCGTCGCCGAGGCGGTCGGACGGGCCGTCGAGCGGGCTCGCGCGGGTCAGGGCCCCAGCTTCGTCGATGCGGTCACCTACCGCTGGCGCGGCCACTCCAAGTCGGACAAGAACCTGTACCGCAGCAAGGCCGAGATCGCCGAGTGGCGGGAGAAGGACCCGATCCAGCGCTACACGCGCGAGGTCCTCGCCGCCGAGGTGCTGACCACCGACGAGATCGAGGCGATCCAGGCCGGGGTCCGGCAGGACATCCGCGACGCCGTCGTGTTCGGCACCAGGGGCGAGGAGCCCACGGTGGAGGCGATGCTGGCCGGCGTCTACGCGCCCGACGACTACTTCGAGCAGCAGGAGGCCCGGGCATGACCGTCCAGGACGTGCAGTACCCGACCCAGACCCCCGCGACCGCGGCCGAGCAGGCCACCCGCTCCCACGAGCCGCGGACGATGACCTACGCCGAGGCCGTCCGGGAAGCGATGGCGATCGCGATGCAGAACGACGAGCGGGTCTTCCTGATGGGTGAGGACGTCGGTATCTACGGCGGCGCCTTCGGCGTCGAGAACGACCTGTACGAGCGCTTCGGCACCGAGCGGGTCCGGGACACGACCATCTCCGAACTCGGCATCGTCGGCATGGGCGTCGGCGCCGCGCTGACCGGCATGCGGCCGATCGTGGAGATCCAGTTCTCCGACTTCGCCTGCCAGGCGATGGACCAGATCGTGAACCAGGCCGCCAAGATCCATTTCATGGTCGGCGCGCAGGCCGCCGTCCCCCTTGTGATCCGGGCCCCGGGCGGCTCCGGCACCGGTGCCGCCGCGCAGCACAGCCAGTCGCTGGAGGCGTGGTTCGCGCACATTCCCGGCCTCAAGGTGGTCATGCCGTCCAACGCGACCGACGCGGGCTCGCTGCTGCTGGCGGCGCTGAAGGACCCGAACCCGGTGATCATCCTCGAGCACAAGCTGCTGTACAAGCAGAGCTTCCAGGTGCCGGCGACCTTCCCGGAGGCGCGGCTGGGCGAGGGCAGGATCGAGCGCGAGGGCACCGATCTGACGATCGTGGCGACCTCGGTCGAGGTGCAGCGGGCCGTCGAGGCGGCCGAGCGGCTCGCCGCGGAGGGGATCAGCGTCGAGGTGATCGATCCGCGGACGATCCGTCCGCTCGACACCGAGCTGATCCTGGCGTCGGTGGAGAAGACCGGACGCGTCCTGCTCGTCCAGGAGGCGGTGAAGTTCGGCGGGTTCATGGCGGAGGTCTCCGCAGCCATCACCGAGTCCCGGGCGTTCGGCGCCCTCCAGGCGCCGGTGCGGCGGCTGTGCGGGCTGGACACCCCGATCCCGTACAACCCGAACCTGGAGAAGGCGAGCGTCCCGCAGGTCGACGACATCGTCCGCGAGGCCACCGCCCTCGTGCGGGAGTGGTGAGCAGCGATGCCCCGTGTTCCCCTGAACATGCCGAAGATGTCCATGACCATGGAGTTCGGCACGATCGTCGAATGGCTCGTCGGTGTCGGAGACAAGATCTCCAACGGTGACGCCGTCGTCGTGGTGACCACCGACAAGGTCGACATGGAGGTGGAGGCCACCTTCGACGCCGTGCTGGAGGAGATCGTCGCCGGCGAGGGTGCCCAGCTCCCGGTCGGCGAGCCGATCGCCTATCTGCAGACCGAGGCCGACGACCTGCTGGGCGACCTGTTCGCCGCTCCGCCCGCACCGGCTCCCGCTGCTGCCGAGGCTCCCGTGCCGGTCGCCGAGGCGCCGACAGCTCCGGTCCCCGGCACGGGCACCGGCGAACCGGTCCGCGCCGTGCCGC
>NZ_JASGES010000239.1:0-3337 GCF_047606205.1 Propionicimonas sp.
GGGGACGGTTCCCTTCTCGGTCCACGAAACCGGCCGGCCGGTCCCGTCTGGACCGAGTGAGGAACCGTCCCCTACTCGGTCCACGTTGGACGTCTGGACCGAGTGAGGAACCGTCCCCTACTCGGTCCACGTTGGATCGGGGTGCACAACCCGACGCTGATCGGGGAGCCTGATCGGCCCCAGGTGTCGTGCCGGGAGGACGGCCACACTGTCTCCCCGGAGAGTGCACTGATCGTGCCCGGTGTCCCCGGCGCGGGGCGTCCGGCCCGATAGGATGAGCCCGGCTCCGGGGCGTGCCGGGGCCAGTCCCCCGGTGGCCCGCCGGGGCCGGACGAGGCGGGGAGTGCTGTGGCCGATCAGACAGAGAACCGAGTGGCCGCGGTCGTCATCATGGCGGCCGGAGCGGGAACCCGGATGAAATCGGCGATCCCCAAGGTGTTGCACCGGATCGCGGGCACGTCCATGGTCGGGCTGGCCATCGACGCCGCGGATGCGCTGCGCCCCGAACACCTCGTGGTCGTCGTCGGCCACGAGCGTGAGCAGGTCACCGCGCACCTCGCCGAGATCGCGCCGCACGTGACCATCGCCGTCCAGGAACGCCCGCTGGGCACGGGGGACGCCGTCCGCTCGGGCCTGGCCGCGCTGCCGGGCCTGCGGGGCGAGGTGGTGGTCACCTCCGGTGACGTGCCGCTGCTGGCTCCCGAAACCCTGCTCGACCTGGTCGCGGCGCACCGCCAGGAGGGCAATGCCGTCACCGTCCTGACCGCCGTCGTCCCCGACCCGACCGGATACGGACGCATCGTCCGCGACGGGGACGAGGTCGCCCGCATCGTCGAGCAGCGCGACGCGTCCGACGAGGAACGGGCCCTGGCCGAGATCAACTCGGGCATCTACGTCTTCGACGCGCTCGCCCTGACCCAGGGCCTCGGCGCGCTGGAGCCGAAGAACGCCCAGGGCGAGCTGTACCTCACCGACGTCGTGGCCCACGCCCGCGCCGCCGGGCGTCGGGTCGGCGCGCGTCTGATCGTCGACTACCTGCAGACCGAAGGGGTGAACGACCGGATCCAGCTCGCCGAACGCTCGGCGGAGCTCAACCGGCGCATCCTGGTCCGCTGGATGCGCGAGGGCGTCACCGTCCTCGACCCCGCGACGACGTGGGTGCACGCCGGCGTGGACCTCGCCGAAGACGTGACCCTGCTGCCCAACACCTCCCTCGAGGGAGCCACCTCGGTCGCCCGCGGCGCGACCATCGGGCCGGACACCACCCTGATCGACGTCGAAGTGGGCGAGAATGCCCGCGTGCTGCGAACCCAGGCAGAGCTGGCCGTGATCGGGCCCGACGTCACCGTCGGCCCGTACACCTACCTGCGCCCCGGCACCGAGCTGTCGGCGAAGGCCCATGTCGGTGCATTCGTGGAGATGAAGAAGGCCGTGATCGGGGAGGGCGCCAAGGTGCCCCACCTCACCTACTGCGGGGACGCGGTCGTCGGCGCGGGCTCCAACATCGGCGCGGGGACGATCTTCGCCAACTACGACGGCATCTCCAAGAACACCTCGACCGTGGGCGAGCACTCCTTCATCGGCAGCGACTCGGTCCTGGTCGCGCCCGTCCATGTCGCCGACGGCGCCTACGTGGCCGCGGGCTCGACGATCACCGTCGACGTGGGGCCCGGCGATCTTGCGGTCTCCCGCGGGCAGCAACGAAACATCAAGGGCTGGGTGTCGCGCAAGCGTCCCGGCACCCGCACCGCGGAGGCCGCGGCAGCGGCCCAGCACGAGGTCCCGCAGGCGAAGGGCGAGACGGGGTCGAGCGAGTGAGCGGCATCAAGCGGCCCACCGAGAAGCACCTGATGGTGTGCACGGGGCGGGCGTTCCCCGAGCTGGCCGAGGAGGTGGCGTCCCTGCTGGGGGTCGAGCTGGTCCCCACCCGTGCACTCACCTACGCCAACTCCGAGATCTACGTCCGCTTCGAGGAGTCGGTGCGCGGCTCGGACTGCTTCGTGATCCAGGCCCACCCCGCCCCGGTGAACGAGTGGCTGATGGAGCAGCTGATCATGGTGGACGCCCTGAAGCGGGCCTCCGCCCGCCGGATCACCGTGGTCTCGCCGTTCTACCCCTACGGACGCCAGGACAAGAAGCACGCCGGCCGCGAGCCGATCTCCGCGCGCCTGGTGGCCGACCTGTACAAGGCCGCGGGCGCCAACCGGGTGATGTCGGTCGACCTGCACGCCGCGCAGATCCAGGGCTTCTTCGACGGCCCGGTCGACCACCTGCTCGCCCTGCCCGTGCTCGCCGACTACGTACAGGCGCACTACGACACGCAGAACATGACGATCGTCTCCCCCGACGCGGGCCGCGTCCGGCTGGCCGACATGTGGTCGGACCGGCTCGGCACCCCGCTGGCGATCATCCACAAGCGCCGCGACCCGAACAAGGCGAACGAGGTGGCCGTCGGCGAGGTCGTCGGCGACGTGGACGGCCGGGTCTGCCTGCTGGTCGACGACATGATCGACACCGCGGGGACGATCTGCCAGGCGGCGACCGCGCTGAAGAACTTCGGGGCGAAGACGGTCCTCGCCGCCGCGACCCACCCGATCCTGTCCGGTCCCGCGCCGGAGCGGCTCAACTCCTCCGACTTCGAGGAGGTCATCGTCACGAACACGCTTCCGATCCCGGACGGCGTCAACGTGCCGAAGCTGACCGTCCTGTCGATGGCGCCGCTGATCGCCCAGGCGATCCAGGCGGTCTTCGAGGAGGGCTCGGTCGCGTCCCTGTTCAACGGCCAGCACTGAGCCGCTCCTCCCGGGACGCCCGGGGCCGGGCGGCGGCGAGGGCGTCCGGTCTGCGCTAAGCTTTCCGGGTTGCCTCGGCGAGGGGCCTGTGGCCCGTGATCGACAAGGTTGGCGCTGGTCGCCGCCGGTCTCCCTCGTCAGGCCCAGGATTTCTGTACGAGGTTGAGGAGTGACGTAGGAAGTGTCCGAGAACAAGATCGCAGCGGTATCCCGCACTGAATTCGGCAAGGGCGCGGCGCGCCGGACCCGTCGGGCCGGCATGGTGCCCGCCGTCCTGTACGGCCACGGGACCGATCCGGTCCATCTCTCGCTGCCGGGCCACGAGCTGCTGCTCGCCCTGCGCGTGGCGAACGCCGTGCTGGAACTCAGCGTGGACGGCGGCAACGACCAGCTCGCGCTGGCAAAGCAGGTGCAGCGCAACCCGGTCAAGGGCAACATCGAGCACCTCGACCTGGTCATCGTGCGCAAGGGCGAGAAGGTCACCGTCGAGGTGCCGCTGGTCGTCGTGGGCGATCATGCCGCCGACGGCGTGATCGTGATGGACC
>NZ_JASGES010000240.1:0-20965 GCF_047606205.1 Propionicimonas sp.
CCCCCTCGGCTGCAGCTAGACTGCTCCACGCGTCGGCTCGGGAGAGCGGGCAGCGCGGATGTAGTTCAATGGCAGAACATCAGCTTCCCAAGCTGACAGTGCGGGTTCGATTCCCGTCATCCGCTCCGGTGAATGGCCTAGCCAAGGTTGAGTTCGAAGTCGAACAGTGCCGGTTCAGCCGAACCGTGCCATCTGGAACTGTCACCCGCGGGCACGTCTGAGGTGTCGCTGGATGGGCTGGCCGTTGGCGCCTAGGGACGAAAAAGGACGCTTGACTAGTCCGAATGGTCGACCTGGGCTTCTCAGGCCGGGCGGAACGTCAGCGTGGATACTGAACTGCCGCCGCCGCGCACCGCCTCCCCGGGACGCCACCGCTCACCTGCTCGATGCGCCAGGCCGGCTGCTGCAACGTCCGCTTCTGCCGAGAGTTGCGCGTCGGGCAGGGGAAACATGCTCGTCTGGTGAATCAGCGAGTGACGTTGTCCACCGAGTTCGGGGCAAGACGTCACTCTCAATCCGAACATCCGGATCTGCCGCTGTCGGCTAGTGCCATTTCGCGAGGAGTTCGGCCGCTCGCTGGTGGGTGGTGGCGCCGGTGGCGAGTGTGATGACCAGGTCGTAGGCGTCGTCGTCGGGGGCTTCGAGGATGACGTCGTTGAGTCCGTAGAACACCACGGTGGCCAGCCAGCCGACCCGCTTGTTCCCATCGACCAGGGCGTGGTTGCGGACCAGGGACTCCAGCAGGACCGCAGCCTTCTCGTCAATGCCGGGGTAAGCATCCTCACCGAACACGCTGACCTGGGGCCGGTGCACCGCCGAGTCGAGCAGGCCGATGTCCCGGATCGGACCCACTCGCAGGTCCTCGATGAGACTCAGTACGTCTTCCAGGGAGAGGTACTCGATCACTGGCCGAGGCGGTCGAGCAGGTCCGCGTAACGATCCCGCGCCACCGCCGAGAGCGCGCTGACCTTGTCGCGGCGCAGCCGCCGGGAGGCAGCCTCGTGGATTGCGCGCACGGTCGCCTCCTGCTTACTCACGCCCTCGGCCTCAGCCAACTGGGTGAGTGCCTGCTCGTCCTCGGGAGTCAGCCGCAGAGTCATAGCCATGACTCAATGATACCACTCTGGTATCGCTCGATCATGCCGCGGTGCGTGACGGCAGCATCTGGCTGCCGGTCCCCCGAGCGCGACCGCCCTCATTTCGCCGCGGAGTTCGCGTCGGTGATCTGTGGTCTATGGCTGTGGTGGGGTCGGGATGGGTGTTCCCATTGGGCGGTAGCCGTTGCGGCGTCGGGCGATCTCGCGCCGGGCCTGTTCGAGCCTGGACCGGAATACCTCCGGGCTTGCCAGGGCTTCCGGCGTGATCAGCGACTCGGCCTCGTCGAGGGCACCCAGACCGATCAGGAAGTCGACGGTGCTGCCGAGGTGGGGGCCACCCAGCCGGACCGCAGCCAGCATCGCGGGAACCAACCGCGGGTCCAGCAGATTGGTCGCGGCCTGCGCCAGTTCTCCGCGCTCGCCTGTGGTCAGGCACGCATCAGGCAGCAGGGCGCAGAGCGGATCGACCGCCCTGCGGTCGTAGCGTTCTGCCGCGGCCTTCAGGCAGAACGGCCGCCCGGTGTTCTCCCAGGCCTGCCAGATCAGATCCTTGCCTTCATCGGTCCAGGGCACGCTGAACGCGGCGTGAGGCTGGGTCTCGAGCAGCCGCAGCGCGGCCTGGGTGGCCCGCGGGTCCGGGTCGCTCACCAGGCGGGTCATCACGACGCCCGTGATCGGTGCCGACGGGTCGTGCTCGACTGTCGCGAGGACGACCTCGAGCGCCTCGCGGGTCTCCACCCTGGCGATCCCACGCAACGCCGCCTGCACCACCGAAACCTGCGGGCTTGAGAGGAGCGCGACCAGCCGACCGAACCAAGCATCGGGATCGACCAGGTAATTCAGGGTTTCGAGGTGTTCGGGGTTGGCCGCGTCCGCTCCGGACTCGAGCGCGGCGAACGCAGCATCGATGGCCTGGCCGTCCTTGCCGGAACGTTGGGCTTCGGTCTCGCCCAATTGTGCGTCCTCCCGGGCCATGATCCCCGGCTGGGCCCGTAGCAGGTCGGCGAACGAGCGGTAGCGGAACGCGCCCGGGTTGCTGTTCGCGAAATCCCACGCCTCCCACTCACCATCTGGCGACACGGCCGTGGGGTTGAGGAAGACGGCCGATCCCCAGTCGAAACACGACACCATCAACAGGTGCGGCATGTCCCGGACCCGGATCTCACACGGGTCCTGGTCCTGGCGGGAGTAGTCGAAGTACACCTCGTCACTCAGATCGTCGGCCTCTTCCCACCCGGCGTCCATCCAGATCTCGAGGAAACGAGGGTCCAGATCGATCAGCCATCCCACCTGCTCGGCAGTGAGCAGCCCAGCCTCGGGATGGTTCTCATTCGGGACCAGCGGCGCGTTCCAGCCAGGTTTGGACCACGCACCATTCGAGAACGCCAGAAACGCCCGGAACGACGGCGGCAACGCCGTGCCGATCCTCGCCTCCAGCGCCACCAGCTCACGCTCCGAGGCGCCCGGACGCAGCACAGACTCGATCGTGTCCACCTCTTCCGGCTCCAGATGCGCGATCACCGCCTCATCCCACAGCCGAGCCAGCACCGCAACCTCGCCGGCGGCCTCTCCCATGCTCAGCAGGCTAGCGGGCTTCCGCCACACGCACCGGCAAAGAGAAGGAGCGGAACAACGCCAACAGCGCACGCATTTGCCGCTCCGCGCTGTTGCCCAATCCCAGGTCGCCGCGGGGGCTGCAGGTCGATTGGCCGCATGGCGGTCTTGTTCAGGGAGCCCAGGGTTGGACCGGGTTGGCCAGCGATCCGAGGACGGGTCGCCGCCTCCGTGATTTCGACATGGCTGCGGCGCGGGTGTATGAGATATCGGTGAACGCTGACGACGATCGACTCGAAGACCTGATCCGTACCTTCGCCTCCCGCTGGGAACGTCTCGGTGAGCCCGGGACAAGCGAGGACCTGCTCGCCGACCCCGTGCTCGTCCTCGGAGCCGAGGGCACGACACCGGTGCCCCGCCAGGCCTTCCTCGCCGCCGTGGCCGCCCGGTCACAGGCGGTCTCGGCGGCACCGACGTCGAGCACCACCGTGGCCGCGGTGGCCGCCCAGCCGGTGGGGGAGCGGATGGTGCTGGCCACCATCAGCTGGACCTTCAGCCAGGGCACCGGCAGCGTGAGCCTGGTCAGCGACTTCCTGCTGCTCCGCCAGGCGGCACACACACTGAGATGCGTCGCCTACCTTCCCCGCACCAACGTTCTCGACCACCTGCCCGCCCCAGAAGCGTCCTGATCCGCCGCAGTCGTGCGCGGCAGAATGGCGGACGGGCCCCGTCCGGTGAGGCGCATCCGGGGAGTGGTGGAATGAACGGTCTCGAGATGGCCACTGCTGAGCGCAGCGATCTTGCCGACCTGCTGGCGACGCTGACGCCGGAGCAGTGGGAGGCGGCGTCGCTGTGCGAGGGCTGGCGGGTCCGCGACGTGGTCGCACACGTGTTGAGTTTCGATGACGTCACCCTGCTCGGCACGCTGCGCCGTGCCGTCCGCGCCCGCTTCGTCGACGTCAACCAGGTCGGCGTCGACGAACTCGCGTCGCTGAGTACCGGGCAGTTGCGGGACCGGCTACGGGACCGGCTGCGGCCACGGGCCTGGCCACCACCTTCGGCGGGAGGCTCGCCCTGCTCGATGTCACCATCCACCACCAGGACATCCGCCGCCCCCTGGGCACACCGCGCCAGATCCCGGCCGATCGTCTCCGGGTCGTGCTGGCCGACGCTGTACGCAGCCCTGAACTGCCGGCCTGGCACCTCTGCAGAGGGGTGCGCCTGGCTCCGAGCGACCTGGACTGGCGTCACGGCTCCGGGCCGGCGATCAGCGGGCCGGCCGAAGCCGTACCGATGGCGGTCACCGGTCGGGCGAGCGCCATTGCAGAGCTGGAGGGCCCGGGGGTGCCCGTGCTGGCCGGCCGGCTCGCTCGCCGACAGCACCGGTCCCGCCGAGCGTCCGACGCCTGACGACCCGCTCAGGACCACCGTGGAGCGCCCTCCTCTGCAGCGCTCGTGCCCTTGCCGGGCGCCGGGTTCAGGTCGGGCCCGACGTCAGGCGGAGGATCGACGTCGCTCACCGACGACGGGTAGCGTGACGGTGTGAATCCTGGCGGGGATGCTCCGTGGCTCGTGTTCGACGGGGACTGTGCCTTCTGCACCACGAGCGTCGACTGGCTGGCCCGGCGCCTGCATCGCCACCACGCTCCCAGCGTGAGACTGTCGCCGTGGCAGTACCTCGACCTGGCTGACCTCGGAATCACGACGGCGCAGGCACAACGTGAGGTCATCTGGGTCTCGCCCGATGGCAGCCACGTGGGCGGTGCGGGGGCCGTCGCGGCGTGGCTCGTCCATGCCGGCCCCCCGTACTCGCTGGCGGGGAGGTTCCTCCGACTTCCGCTCATCCGCAGCGTTGCCGCGGGCGTCTACCGCCTCGTTGCAGCGAATCGGCACCGCCTGCCCGGCGGGTCCCCCGCATGCGCATTGCCGCCTCACCGACGATGACGTGAGGGCAAGCGCCGAACCCCTGCGCGGCGGCCCCCACAAGACGCAGCCTCGGCTTGCTGCCGTCGAACTCGGCGGCGAGCACTCGTCGCGCAGCGGCCCCGCACGCTCCTCAGCGCTCCGGGCCGACCGCGCCCGCGGATGCGTCCCGTCCCTCGCGGTCACCAGGGCGTGCCGTGGCCGCCGGTCACCAACGGTTCCACGCGCTCAAGCCCCGGAGTATGCGTGGCGTCCCGGGCTCAGCGGATGCTTTCGGAAACCGGTTGACACGTTTCATCCCGGGCCTTAGTGTGTAACCGGTTCCATATGGAACCGGTTACACAATGAGGTGGTGAGGTGGTAACTGCGTACGACGTGGCAGAGCGTGCCGGAGTCTCCATGGGCACCGTGTCGCGCTATCTCACCGGCAACGGCTACGTCGGCGAGGTCTCGCGGGCGAGGATTGCTGCGGCCATCGACGAACTGGGCTACATCCCCAATCGCGCCGCTGCCAGCCTCACGACCAAGAACACCGGTCTGCTCGGCTTTGTCGTCTCCGATCTGCGCAACCCGTTCACCGCCGAGATCGCCTCCTCGCTGAGCCAGCACGCCCGTGAGCACGGGTATGGTCTCGTGCTCAGCGACTCGATGAACGACCCCGGCATTTCCCTGGAAGCGATCGAGAGCATGCGGGCACACGGCGTGGACGGACTCATCGTCACCCCACCGGAGAGCGCCGCGTTGAACGAGGCACTGGTCGCGGCCGCGGCCACGCTGCCGATCGTGGGCATCGGTCTTCGGACCAGCCCGCAGGTCACCGATCTGGTCACGTCGGACACGCATGCGGGAGCAGTGAGTGCGGTCGAGCACCTGGTGGGCCTGGGCCACCGCCGGATCGGCTACGTCGGGAGTTCCTCGATGGCGAGTGGCCGTTACCGTGGCTACGAGGATGCACTGGCGTCTGCGGGCGTCCCGGTCGACCCTGAGCTGGTCGTGGTGGGCGAACTCAACCGCGCCGGAGGTTTCGCAGCGCTCAGCGCACTGTTCACCCTCGCCAATCCTCCGACCGCGGTGTTCGCGGCCAACGACGCGGTCGCGCTCGGGGTCATCCAGGCGGCGCACGAGCGGGGCGTGGCGGTTCCCGGACAGCTCGCGGTCGTCGGCTATGACGACGTCGACCTCGCAGCGCATTCCGTGCCGCCGCTCACCACCGTCGCCCAACCGCTCGCGGCGATGGGCCAGGCCGCCGTCGAGCTACTGATCAGTCGGTTGCGCGGCTCGGACCGGCAGCGCGCCTCCGAGGAAGTGGTGCTTCCGGTCCGACTCGTGGTTCGCGGCTCGACCGCGCGCCCGACACAGACGTCCCCCATGAGGAAAGGATCCAGATGACCATCGCCAAAGAGGCGAAGCAGACCGTCTCCATCGATATCGACGGCCCCGACTACGTTGACCGCGTCCTGGGGTGCTGGCAGGGCAAGAATGCCGGCGGCACCCTGGGCACCCCGCTCGAGACCGCGTGGGGTCAGGACGAGCCTTTCGACGTGTGGTGGTACCCGGAGCTCAGGGAGGGTGGCCTGCCCAACGACGACCTGGAGATGCAGTTGGTCTGGCTGAAGGCGCTGGAGGAGGTCGGGCCCGGCATCACCGCCCGCGACCTGTCCCGCTACTGGCTCGACCACATCGGCTACAACTTCGACGAGTACGGGTTGTCGAAGCTCAACCTCAAGTGGGGGCTCGAACCACCACTCAGCGGGCACCACAACAACTGGTTCATCGATTGCATGGGCTCGCCGATCCGCTCGGAGATCTGGGCCTGCGTTGCCCCTGGCGCTCCCCGGCTGGCTGCTCGCTATGCCTACGAGGACGCGATCTGTGACCATGCGGGCGGCGAAGGCGTCTACGGCGAGCTGTTCAACGCGGCCCTGGAGTCGGCGGCCTTCGTCGTGCAGGACAAGCAGCTCCTGATCGACATCGCCCTGTCCTACGTGCCTGAGGACTGCATGGTGCGCCGTGCCGTCGTCGCTGCGAAGCGGGCCTTCGACGGCGGGGTCGACTGGAAGGAGGCCCGCCGCGCGGTGTTGCAGGCCGCTCCGCACTACAACGCCCAGTACTCGCCGATCAACACCGGCTTCCAGGTGATCGGCCTGCTCTACGGCCATGACTTCGGTGAGGGCATCTGCATCACCGTGAACTGCGGCTACGACACCGACTCCTCAGGCGCTGCCATCGGAAGCTACCTCGGCATCATCGACGGCAGCGAGCGGCTGCCGCAGAAGTGGGTGGAACCGCTCGGTCGGACCATCGCCACCAATCAGTACTGGGGTGGCGTCAAGCACCTCGACGTGACCCCCAACCCGGTGCCCGACAATCTCGACGACCTGCTGGAACGGATCAGGGCTGCCGCGCGGCGCGTCCTCACCCATCACGGACTGCTGGCCGGCTCGAGGGTCGAGATCACGCTCGAGGACCTCTACGCCGACGACGGCATCCGTGAACTCCACCGACGCAGCCCGAATGTCGTGCCCTTCGCCGGACCCGATCTGGACATCGAGGTCGACTACCGCGAGGGTGCGGTGGTCGTGCCGGGCACCGTCAAGCGGCTCGCTGCGACGCTGCGGAACCGCCGTGTGGAGCCACTGGAGGTGAGCCTCCAACTCGCCGTGCCCGCAGGCTGGGCCGCGCCGGAGAGCCAGCGCCTGGTCATCCCGGCGCAAGGGGAGCAGTCCGTCGACTGGCACCTCGCCGTGCCGGGCACCCAGGACGTGGCGCAGGTGAACACGCTCCAGCTGGTCGCAGGCATCACCGGGCGTCCCGCCCCCCGGGCCGTCCCGGTCATCCTGCTCGGAGCCTTCGCCGTACGGTTGTCGGAGGTCTTCGAGGCAGGCGCCGGAGACCCGCTCGCCGTGGTGTACCCGCCGGAGGCCGATCTGGCGATCAGCGATCTCCGGCACCGGCCCGGGGCCTGGACCCAGCACTGGGCGCACGGCTACGAGCAGCCGGTCGCTGACGGCTTCGACCGGCCCGGAGTGCTCTACCTCCAGACCTTCGTCAACTCGCCGACCGAGCGGCAGGTGTGGGTGGTGCTCGACCCCAGCTGCCCCACCCGCTACTGGGTCAACGGGGTCGAGGTCGGCTCGAACACCGAGTATCGGCTGATCCGGCCGAACCAGAAGTCCGCGGACGGCATCGGCGGGTTCACCACCCTCCGAGAGGGCTGGAACGAGGTTCTGGTGAAGCTGGTCCACGATGGACGGCACCCTGCGGCGCAACTCCACCTCGGCTTCTCGGGCACCGCTCCGCTCAACGATCACCAGTTCGACCTGAACAGGACCGCGCTGCCCTGGGGCGACGCCGAAGACTGATCGGGCCCTCCCCGAAGCGGCTGATGCCGCGCCAGACCTCTCCCAGAGAAAACCCGATGAAAGGACGATGATGTTCCCTAAACCCCGCCGCCTCTTGGCGATGGCCACCGCTGCCATCGCGGCCACGCTCGCTGTCTCAGCGTGCTCGACCGCTCCCGCGACTACCCAGACCTCGGCCGCCGGCCCAACCACCATCAAGTTCTGGTCGTGGAATCCGGATGAGGACACCGCCAAGCCCTACATCGAGGCCTTCGAAGCCAGCCACCCCGACATCAAGGTGGAGATCCGCTTCATCCAGTACTCCGACTATGTCAACACGACCCAGCTCGCGCTGCAGTCGGGCTCAGGCCCGGATGTGTTCGGTCTCCAGGTGGGTGCGCTGGCGAATCAGTTCTCGTCGTTGGCCGAGGATCTCACCCCCGCGATGAGCACGAAACTCGGCGAGGACTGGAAGACCAAGATCACTGCAGCCGACCAGCTCGAGGTCGATGGCAAGCAGGTCGCGCTGCCATGGATGATCACCGGTGGCGGCCTGATCTGGGCCAACCAGACGCTGGTGGACTCGCTGAAGTTGACCGTGCCGACGAACTACTCCGAGCTCACGTCGTTCTGCGCGGCGGTCAAGAAGGCCAAGAAGTACTGCATCGTCCAAGGTGCCAAGGACGCCTGGCAGAACATCGACGTCTACCAGTCGATCATCAACCAGGTCTCGCCGGGCACCTTCTACAAGGCTCTCGCCGGAGAGGCTGACTTCTCGTCCCCGGAGTTCGTGAAGGCGTTCGAGATCTGGAAGGGGTTCTTCAGCGACGGGATCTTCCAGGAGGGTGCACTGGGCGCGACCGCATACCCGGACGCCAACGATGCGTTCCACAAGGGGGAAGCTGCGTTGATGGTCAACGGCACCTGGCAGAACGCCGACACCACGAACGCCCGGTTGGCGCAGTACGCCGCGACCTATGGCGACAGCTTCGACAAGAACACCGTGTTCATGCCGTACTTCTTCCCGCAGGTCGTCGACGGCGGAAGCACCGGAACGCTGTTCGGGGGGCCCGACGTGGGGTTTGCGGTCTCTTCGTCCAGCACGGCCAAGGATGCGGCCGAGACCTTCGTCACCTGGCTCACTGCCGGGGAAGAGGGCCAGGCGATCATGGCGAAGACCGTGCAGCAGCCGGCCTTGTCGTCGGTGCCGCTGGACCTCAGCGATGTCAAGACGCCCGCGCAGGTCACTGCGCTGGAGGCTCAGGGCCCGGCGCTGAAGAGCATGATCGGTGCGCGCGAGATCCAGAATGCCGACGTGAAGACGGCACTGGGCGACGCGCTGTCCGCCGTGGCCTCGGGACAGCAGAGCCCGGCTGATGCCGCAGCGAGCGTGCAGGCAGCGATCGCCGCAGCAAAGTAGCCATTGACCCGGGGGTGGCGCGCCTCCTGCGCCACCCCCAGGAGGAACAGATGATTCAGACCGCAACACCTCGGCAGCGCGCCCGAGGCGCTCACGCCAGCAGATCGCGGCGCCGATCCCAGCTCACGGCCTACCTCTACCTGCTGCCCGCACTGATGATCATCATCGGGGTCATCTACTTCGGCGTCCTCTACAACGCGTGGGTCTCCACCCTGGACTGGAACGGGATCGATCCGGACCCGGACCAGATCGGACTCGCGAACTACCTCAAGATCGGGCGTGATCCGATCTTCTGGGCCTCGCTGTCGCACATCGGCATCTTCGGCGCGATCACCGTCAGCGTGCAGATGGTGCTCGGTCTCGGACTCGCGCTGGTCTTCAGCGGGCCGATCGTGGGCCGCGGCATCTACAAGGCACTCGTCTTCATTCCGGTGGTGCTCGCCCCGGCCGCCATCTCGACAGCCTTCCGGCAGTTCCTCCGTCCGGACGGGCAGGTGAACGACGTGCTCGCGGCGGTCGGGCTGGGCTGGCTCCAGCAGGCGTGGATCGCCGACCCGAACGTTGCGCTCTATGCGCTCGCGGGAGTGAACATCTTCCAGTGGACGGGCTTCAGCTTCATTCTGTATCAGGCCGCCCTCTCCCAGATCGAACAGAGCCATCTGGAGGCTGCCCAGCTCGACGGTGCGGGCACGTGGCAGACGATCCGCCACGTCGTGATCCCGCAACTCGGCCCGACACACCTCACCCTGCTGCTCACCGGTGTGATCGGTTCGCTGAAGACCTTCGACATCGTCTTCCTGATCACCGGCGGTGGCCCGGGGCGCAGCACCGAGTTCCTGACCACCTACATCTACAAGCAGAGCATCATGCAGTTCCACGTCGGCTACGGTGCGGCGCTGTCGATCGTGATGCTGCTCCTCGCGCTCCTGCTGACACTCGTCCAGACCACGATCTACAAGCTCGACAGGGAGGACTGACATGTTCCATCGACCGACGTGGCGCAGCCGGGTTGCCTACCAGGTGCTGGCGACCGTCCTCATCCTGCCGTTCGTGCTGCCACTGCTGTGGATCGTCATGATCAGCTTCGAGGGAGCGGGGGCCGCGGCCAACTACGCCGCAGTGTTCACCCAGACGCCATTCGTCCGCTTCCTGTTCAACAGCCTGCTGATCTCGATCGGAACCGTGGCGCTGGTCTTCGTCTGCACGATGCTGGCCGGCTACGCACTGGGGAAGCTCGAGTTCCGGGGCCGGGAACTCATCTTCACCGGCATCCTGGCGGGTCTCATGCTGCCCGCCGTCGCCCTGATCGTGCCGCTCTTCATGACGGTGCGCCGTTTCGGGCTGTTCAACAACTTCCTTGCGGTGATCGTGCCGCTGACGGCCGTCCTGCTGCCCATGACGATCCTGCTCGCGCGGAACTTCATCAAGGGCATACCCGACGAACTCCTCGACGCCGCCCGCATCGACGGAGCCACATCCTTCGGAGCGCTCACGCGGATCGTCATTCCGCTCTCGCGTCCGATCATCGCCGTGGTGATCGTGTGGGCGTTCCTGAACTCCTGGAACGAGTTCCTGCTCCCGCTGCTCTTCCTGCAGGACACGTCGTTGCAGGCGGTGACCCAGATCCCCACCTACTTCACGTCCACCTACGGGTCGGACGTGCCGAAGATCTTCGCTGCACTCGTCCTGATGTGCCTCCCGATCGTGATCGCCTATCTCGCGTTCCAGAAGTTCTTCGAACGCGGGCTCACCGCCGGTGCGCTGAAGTAGCGCGAGCGCGGCTCGGCCGGTCGTGCGCTCCGGCATCGCGGTGAGCTCTGCGCCGCGCCGGGCGGTCCGCGGTCGGGATCGGCGCGTCAGCGGGCGGGCCGGACGCGCTCGAGGGCGGACGGTGTGACCGCGTAGGCCTCGACCGTGGCGCCCGCCAAGGACGCCACCCGGGCCGGTCCGGCCAGGACGGTGCCGACCGCGATGGCGAAGGGGATCAGCGAGGGCGGGTCGGCAAGGACAGGTGTGAGCACCTCTGTGCTGCCCTGGAGCGGAGGGATGCGGCGAAGCGAGGCGGTCAGGGCGGCGAGGATCGCACGGCGGGTGTGGCGCTGTTCGGCGGCACCGAGCGCGATCGCCATGGTGGAGCGGGTACGGACGCCGGCGCGGGTGAGCAGGGGGAATTCGGGCAGGTCGCCGCCCCGAGTCAGGGCGATCGTGAGCGTCGGCAGATCGACCCCGGCCGCGGCGGCGTTGCCGGGCTCGATGGTGCGTGGGTTGCATTCGATGAACGACGGGTGCCCGTTCAGGTGCAGGTAGTCGAGCGTGAGGCCCCCGTGCCAGCCGAGGTGGCCACCGAGCGTCCGGATCGCGTCGATCGCGTGCGGGTGGTCGACGCTCAGCCGGGCGGCCGCGCTCCCCCCGGCACCGACGGCGAGCTGCTCGCTGACCGCACCGGCAAGGAGTCGTCCGTGGTCGAAGAGGCCCTGAACCTGGGCGTACCGGCCCTCGGCGCAGGCCTGCACCATCACCGGGACGGCAGGGGCGGCGGCCGTGAACCGTCGCCACAGCATCCGCGCCTGCTCCGGATCGGACGCCCTGGCGACACCGCGTCCGGCGGTGGAGAAGGCCGTCTTGACCCAGACGGGGAAGCCGACCGCCTCCAGGTCGCCCGCGCTCTGCACCCGTCGCCAGGCGGGTTGCGGCAGCCCGAGAGTGTCCAGCAGGGTCGCGAACGCGGTCTTCGACTGCACCTGGTCGAACGCATCGATGGTGGCCACGGCCACGCGGGAGTGCGGCAGCAGGTCGCGACCGGCGGCGAACAGCCAGGCCTGTTCGTGGGTGGGCAGAAGCGCGTCGAAGTCGCCGGTCGCCATCAGCGCATCCACCCGGTGCAGATAGCCCTCCGGGTCCTCGGAGGGCGCCGGGGCCCGATGGACGCGGCGGCACCACCGGCTGAAGCGGACCAGCGGCAGACCGGCCGAGCTCACCGCTTCGACCTCCACTCCCGATCGCCCGAGCACGGTCGTGAATTCCCGGGCGGTCAGCGACGACGCCTCCGACAGCAACACGCGCGTCCGCTTCACAACAGCTCAGGCTAGACCGCGACCGACTGCGCCGATTGCCGACAAGATGTGACGTTGTCCACCGAGTTCGGGGGGAAACGTCACAGTCAAGAGCGGGCCGCCCTCGCTGGTGCGTCAGGTCGGGGCCACCGACGGCGCGCCGAGCGCGGGGAGCAGCACCCGGTCGACGGTTTCGACGATGGTCGGGGTGTCCAGCGGCCGGCGCCGGAAGGCCACCGTGCGAAAGGCGAGCGCGGGGATGATCCCGACCAGCAGGTCGATCGGCGCGTCCGGAGCGATCGCACCGCGTTGCTGCCAGCGCTCCATGACCGTCCGCATGGCCAGGGCAGGCGGCCGGCCGATCGCGTCGAAGGCTGCGGTGCGCAGCTCCGGGGCGCGCGGGAGCTCGGCGAGCACGCTGGCCAGCACCAGAGCCGCCCGTCCGTCGGCCTGCCCGTAGTGAAGGGCGCAGGCCACGAGATCGCCACGAAGACTGCCGGTGTCCGGGACGGTGGGCGGAGCGTAGAGGGCCCGGACGGACGCGACCACCAAGGCGGTCTTGCTCGGCCACCTCCGGTAGACCGCGGCCTTGCCGCTGCCGGCAGCCCGCGCCACCGCGTCCACGGTCATCCCGTCGAACCCGTGCTCGATCAGTTGGTCCTGGGTCGCCCGCAGGATCGCGTCGTCCAGCGCGGGGTTGCGGGGCCGGCCGCTCGCTGGCACCCGCGGCTCCGACGTCATGGCCCCATTGTACAAACCGGAACTGCCAGGTATCGTAATGTTTCGATACCAATCAGTTCCGTAAGCAACGTGTCCGGAGTGAGGAGATCCCATGACCACATCGACCGTTCCCGCCGACCGGTCCCGGCTGTCCGTGGGCCGCACCGTCGGCGTCCTGTCCGCCGCGGCTGTCGTCGCGGTTCTGGTGAACTCGCTGGTGGTCCTGGTGGCGACCCGGGCCGGCGTCGACCCGGCCTACCCACCCATCACGCTGCCGGTCTACGGCGCGTTCAGCGCGCTCGGCGTGGTCGTGGGCTGGCTCGGCTGGCGGGCGATCAGCCGACGCGCGAGGCGGCCGCGCCGGGCCTTGACGATGCTCGTCCCGATCGTGCTGGTCGCGTCCTTCATCCCGGACGTACTGCTCGCGACGATGAAATTCATCCCCGGCACGACGACGGGTGCCGCGCTCACCCTGATGGCGATGCACGTCGTCGTGGCGGCGGTCGCCGTGCCCGCCTACCTCATGGCCGGCCCGGTGCGCGACTGATCCGGACCGGCTGCGCGCCGGGCCAACCGACGACCGGGCCGGACCTGATCCGCCCCGGCCGCGGCGGCGCCCCGATGGCTCCGTGGCCGTGAGTCCCTGGTCTTCGTGGCCCGGGATCAGCGCTGAGCGCCGGCGGCTTCGCGGCGGATGGCTTCGAGTCCCTCGCTGTGGGTGGTGATGCGGAACTCGGGGAACCGGGTGACGAACCTGGTGGAGTCGAAGTTGTTGTCGTGCTGGTACCTGGGCAGCAGTTCCCTGAGTTCCCGCGCCGGAGCGGAGAAGAGTCCTGCCGCGCTCAGCGCCCAGCGGGGGAGGACCGTGTAGCGGGCGGGCCGCCCGAAGGTCGCTGCCGCCATCGCGGTGAACTGCCGGTAGGTGGGCCGGTCGTCGCGGACGGGCAGGTGCCAGACCTGGCCGAAGGCGTCCTCGGTGTTGCCCAGGACGGCGAGGGCGCGGCTCGCGTCGGGCGTCCAGATGAGGGTGCGCCGGGTGTCGTCGCGGACCGGCACGAGGGGTCTTCTGCCCGCCTTGAGCCGGTCGATGATCAGGGCGTGGGTGAAGCTCTGGGTGCGTCCCGGGCCGTAGAACTCCGGAGCCCGGGCGATCAGCACGGGAATGTCCCCCCGAGCCATCTCCTCCAGGACCATGGACGCCATCGCGGCCCGGACCCTGCCCTTGCGTCCCACCGGCGCGAAGGGGGTGTCCTCGGTCTGGACCCGGTCGTCCTGGGGATACATGTAGGTGTTGTCGAAGTAGGCGAACTTCGCGTTCGTCGCCCGGGCCGCGTCCAGCGCATTGCGCAGCATCACCGGGAACTGGCGCTCCCACAGCTCGGTGTCCGCCGGGAGCCCGGCGGTGAAGTACACGATCCGGCTGCCTTCGACCGCCGCGGCGGTCTGGGCGGCGTCGAGCAGGTCGGCACTCGCCAGGCTGTCGGAGTCGTTGACCTTGCGGGGATGACGGCTCACCAGCCGCAGCCCGCTCGTGGAGGTGCGGTTCAACTCCCGCGCGAGTTCGACCGCAATCTGGCCGCCTGCTCCCAATATCGTCTGCATCCAGGCTATGTTAGCACTGCTTACATCACCGACCGGCGGACGGAGGGAGCGCGATGGCCGGCAGGAGCTACCACCACGGCGATCTCCGGTCTGCCCTCCTGAGCGCAGCGATGGAGAGCCTGCAGACGGGAGAGCCGTTCTCGATGCGGGCCGTGGCTCGCCGCGCACACGTGTCCCCGACCGCCCCGTACCGGCATTTCGCCAGCCGGCAGGCACTGGACGCAGCGGTCGCCGTCGAGGGCTTCAGGGAGCTTCGCGCGGACCTGGCCGCAGCTCTGGCCGGCGTCCCCGAGGACTCTCCGGCGGCCACGGTGGTCGAGGTCCTCGCGATGGCGTACATCGGTTTCGCCCTGCGCCGCCCGGCCGTCTTCCGGCTCATGTTCGGCAACGAGTGCGACCACACCGACGACGAGCGGGTGCAGGCGGCCGGGCGTCTGCACACCCTGCTGGAGGGGGTCATCGCGCGGCTCTTCCCCCAGGCGGATGTGCCGGCCCTGTCGACGGCGCTGTGGGCCACGGCGCACGGCCTGGCCTTCCTCCACCTCGACGGCAAGCTGCGTTCCGAACCTGCCAGCGAGGTCGGCGACCGCGTCCGCTCTTCGGTCCGGGCCCTCTTCGCAATGCCGGTGCCCCCGCCGGCTCCCGCCCTCACCAGATGTCCCGTCCCCGTCCCCTCTTCCGGCAAGGAGTTCCCCTCATGAGCAGGCACATCCTCCACGTGGTCACCAATGTGGGCCACTACGACGACCCGGCCCACCCCACCGGGTTGTGGCTGTCCGAACTCACCCACGCCTGGGACGTCTTTGCCGAGCACGGGTTCGAGCAGACCATCGTCAGCCCGCACGGCGGCGCCTCCCCGCTCGAGCCGCGGTCGCTGAAATTCCCCACCTACGACCGGAACGCCAAGGCCCGGCACACCGATCCGGCCCGAATGGCGCTCCTGGCGAACACGGCCAGCCCCGAGCAGCTCTCCTCAGCGGACTTCGACGCCATCTACTTCACCGGCGGCCACGCCGTCATGTACGACTTCCCCGACAGCGAGCCGCTGCAACGGATCACCCGCGAGATCTGGGAGCGCGGCGGTGTCGTCTCCTCTGTCTGCCACGGCTACTGCGGCCTGCTCAACACCCAGCTCTCCGACGGCGAGCTCCTGGTCGCCGGCCGTGAGGTCACCGGCTTCGCCTGGCAGGAGGAGGTGCTCGCCGGGGTCGACAAGCTCGTCCCCTACAACGCCGAGGAGGAGATGAAGAAGCGCGGCGCCCATTATCACAAGGCACTGCTGCCGTTTGTCTCCCACGTCGTGACCGACGGCCGGCTCGTGACCGGACAGAACCCCGGCTCGGCGAAGGCGACCGCACAGCGGGTGGCCGCCGTCCTCGCGTAGCCGGAGGGCACCTCACGGGACGCGCGGCCAGGTCTCGGTGCCGTGAGCGTGGCCATCGTGCCCGCTCCGGGACCGGGCGTCGTCGGGCACGTCCGCGACCGCTTCCGCTCCGCCGCCCGGTGTCGGCAGCCGGCGGGTGACCATGTAGAGGCCGATCAGGGCGGCGAGCGCGCCGAAGGCCGTCCCGGCGAGTGCGGTGTAGCTGCCGGCGTCCGACTGGCTCAGGGAGATCAGGGCCGTCTGGGTGAGGACGAGCAGCACGAGCGCCCCGGCGAGACTGCTGAGCTTCACCACCTCCACGAGCAGGTCGGCACTGCGGCGCGCCGAGACGAGCCCGTGCACACCGAGCCCGAGTTCGGTGAAGGTCGCCGTGGCGATGCCGATGGCGGTGTACTGGTCGAAGCGCTGACTGGCTGGTGACCTCAGCATGGCGAGGCAGCAGGCGACGTACGCGCCGGCCAGAACCAGGATGGTGCCGCCCGCCGCACGGTAGATGCGGCGGTGCTGCACGTCCGGATCGCCCCGTTGCCCGCCGCGCGTCGCGAGACGGCGATGGGTGGCGACAGCCAGGTACTTCGCGGCGGCGATGCCGAGGCTGAACGCGGCGTTCACCAGCCAGAACAGCGACGTGCCGGTGAGGATCGCGGCACCGACCTTCCAGGTGGCCATGGCCAGGCTTGCGCCGATCGACCAGCGTGCGAAGAACATGCTGCGGTCGCGCAGGTCGCGCCAGTCGACGCCGAACCTGCCCGGAGTCCGGCCCTCACTCACGGTGAAAGACGTCGTCGGCGGCAGGTCTGCCGGCGCACCGGTGGCTCGGACTGATCGCTGTGATGGGCATGGCGCCCATAGTCGGGTACCGGTCGGGGGGCAGGAAACGTCCCTGCGGAGTAGTTCGCCGTACTGCGGGTGCGGTAGCAGGGCGATCCGTCTGGACGACGAAATTCGCAGCCTCGATTGGGAGGCTGATCGTGCTGGAACCACAGCAGGCAGGTCGACGAAAGGGGACGAGATGTCCACCCGCACCAAGGTCATCGCATCCGTGGTCGCAGTCGCCGGTGTGATCGCCGCGATCGTGGCCAGGGCACGGTACAAAGCCGACGCCACGACCTGACCGCGGCGGCGCGTCAGCAGGCCCCGTCAGGTCAACCATCCTCACCAACCGAAAGGAACCATCCATGTCCACCGCCACCATCGTCTGGCTCATCGTCGGCGTCGTCGTCGTCCTGGCCGTCGTCGTCGGGATCATCCGGCAGGCCAGCAAGCGCACGCACTGATCGCCACCGCACGTCCTGGCGTCGCTCAGGACGACGACAGGGCCGGCCCGCACGGGGTCGGCCCTGCCGTGCGCACCGACCAGGCTCGGCCGGTGCGTGACCCGGACGCCGGCGGCGTCTGGATCAGGGCCGGATGCCGGCCAGCACCGCCAGCGAGACCAGCTGCGCCCGGTCGCGGGCACCGACCTTCATCATGGCCCGGTTCGCATGGGTCTTGACCGTGAAGGGCGACAGGTACAACTCGGCGGCGATCTGACTGTTGTCCAGCCCGGCGACAACGGCCCGGACGATCTCCCGTTCCCGGGGCGTCAGCTGGGTGAACAGCTCCGCGACGCTGGGATCGGACGGCGCGCCCTTGTCCTCGGCGACATGGTCGAACAGCGCCTCGACCGCGGTCGGCGACATCGCCCGGCCGCCCTCGGCGACCCGCAGGATGCCGGCGGTGAGCTCGGCAGGGCTGGCTCCCTTGCTGAAGAAGCCGTCAGCGCCGGCACGGACGGCGGCCAGAACGTTCTCGTCCTGGTCGAAAGTGGTCAGGACGAGAATGCGGACCTTCTCCGGAGGGTACGCGCGGCGGATCCGGCGGGTGCCCTCGACCCCGTCGATGCCGGGCATACGGATGTCCATCAGCACCACGTCGACCGGAGTCGTCTCCAGCAGCCGCAGCGCCGCGAGCGCGTCCCCGGTCTCCGCGACGACCTCCAGGCCAGGGTGGGCGTCGATGATGGTCCGCAGCCCGGTGCGGATCATCTCCTGGTCGTCCACGAGCAGCACCGTAATCACGAGTCCTCCTGTTCGAGGGTGGGGAGTTCGGCCCGGACGGAGAAGATCCGGCCGTCGTCACGGGTGACCAGCTGTCCGCCGGCGGACTCGGCGCGCTCCCGCATCCCGACCAGACCCCTGCCGCCTCCGGAGGTGTCGCGACCGTCGGTGCGGCGGAGGTTCACGACCTCGACCACGACCGACCGCTCGCCGACGTCCGCGCGCAGCGACACCGGGCCCTCGCCGTGCCGCTCGGCATTGGTGAGGGACTCCTGGACGATCCGGAACACCGCCGTGCTCGTGCCCGTGGGCAGGGGCCGGTCGAAGCCCGACAGCTCGGCGTCGATGTCGAGCCCGGCGGCCCGGTACGACTCGACGAGAGCGGCGACCCGGCCATGGTTGGGGGTGGGGGCGAGGCTGGCGCCCTCCTCGCCGACTCGCAGCACTCGCAGGATGTCCTGGGTCTCCCGCAGCACCGACCGGACGCCCGCGCGCGCGGCGTCCAGATCGGCGGCAGTGGCGGCGGGATCGGTGGCCAGGTGGACCTCGGCCGCACCCAGGTGCATGCTCACCACCGCGATCTCGTGCCCAATGCTGTCGTGAAGGTCGCGGGCGATGCGGAGACGTTCCTGGGCGACGCTGCGGTCCACCGCCGCCTCCCGGGTGGCGATGGCCTCGCGGGAGCGCTGTTCCAGCTCCGCGGTGTAGAGCCGCTGGCTGTGGATCGCGCTCCCGGTCGCGGCCAGCGCCAACGCCGCGGCCGCTGCGATCGACGCCTCGGCGTTCGTGTGGATCGACAGCGTCTGGTAGTACCAGCCGACGGACGCCAGGTTCGCCACCCCGACCACGAGCCCGGTCGGCAGGCCAGGCAGGCCACGCAACGCGAACAGGAAACCGGCGAAACAGGCGATCGACCAGTTGTGGATCGGCAACCAGCCCGTCACGGCCGCCACCACGGGAGCGACCGCGACCAGGGCCAGGCCCGCCCAGGGCCGGCACCGGTAGCCAACCACCACACCGGCCGCGATCACCGCCGCAGAGGCGAACCCGGCGGGGCTGGACCGGGTAGCGGCGATCACGAACTCCACCAGCACAGCGATCCCGATCACCACGAGCGCTGCCACCTCCAGCGCCCGGGTGCCGCGCACCCACAACGGAGCGCGCGCCCGTGCGGCGGGCAGAGGGGTCGTCGTCACCGCTTCATCGTCGCATCCGGCCGCGGCGGGGACGTACTCCCAACGCAGTAGGCCAGGTCCGTCCGCCCGGACGATTCGGGGACGGGCCCGGCCCGGGAGGATCGACGTGTCCTGATCGACCACACCGCACCGGAGGAGAACACCATGACCGAGACGATCGCCGACTTCGTCCCCTACGAGTACCTGACCATCCAGGTCGACCGCGAGCTGGAGCCGCTCTACAAGGACACCTACCGCAACCTCGGCTACGTCATCGAGGGCTACGCGGCCGGCATCCCGAACCCCGCCACCGTCGCCCTCAAGCTCAAGCGCGATCGCCGGATCAACAACCGCGCCGCCGTTCTCGAGCAGCAGCGCAGCGCCGAACAGGCTCTGGCCACCATCGCCAGCCTCGAGCACTCCACGCAGACCGCTCCGCTCGCCGCCGCCCTCACCGCCGGCATCATCGGCTCCGCGTTCCTGGCCGGCTCGGTGTTCGCCATCACCGCCAACCTGTGGTTGCTCGGCATCCCGCTCGGTGTGGTCGGGCTCGCGGGCTGGGCGGCCGGGTGGTTCGCCCACGGCCGGGTCAAGGCCAACCGGGTGGCCAGGGTCACTCCGCTGATCGACCGCGAGTACGAAACCGTCTACGCCGCCGGCGAGCAGGCCGCCCGGCTCATGGCCGCCTGATCGCCAACGCAGACACAGCCATGACCAGTGAACCGACGTCCATCCCCGAAACCCCACCGGACTACCCGGTCTCCGGCGACTACGTCGCCTACGAGTACCTCACCGTCCAGGCCGGGCGCGACCTCGAAGCCCTCTACAAGGACACCTACCGCGGCTTCGGCTGGATCGTCGAGACCAGCACCGCCGGTGTGCTCAGCGGCGGCACTCCGAACCCGAACCAGGTCACCATCAAGCTCAAGCGCGACCGGCGGATCCGCAACCGTCCCCTGGTGAACGAGCTCCAGCGCAAGGCCGAGAACGCCCTCGAGGCGATCCGGGACCTGGAGAGCTCCCGCACGAGTGCGGCCGTCGCCACCGCGCTCGGGTTCGGGGTCATCGGGTCCGGTCTGCTGGCCGGTTCCGTCTTCGCGATCCAGGCCGATCTGTGGCTCCTGTCCATCCCCCTGGGCATGGTCGGGCTGCTCGGCTGGCTCGCCGGCTATCTGGCCCACGGAAAGGTCAGGACCCGCAAGACCGCACAGACCGCCCCCCTGATCGACCAGCAGTACGAGATCGTCTACGACGCCTGCGACCAGGCCGCACGCCTGCTTGCCTGAGCGCGAGCAGACCCGACCGGCCGCACCGATGAGTCCGGCGACCCGCCTCTCGGCAGCCGGTCCCCACGGCCGGCACGAACCCGGGACCCTGCCCGACCCGCTGCACGGCCAGGTCCCGTCCTTTCGGGTGCTGGGAGGTGGGTTCTGGGCTGAATAGGGGACGGTTCCTGACTCGGTCCGTCCGGTGTTAGGGACTGAATCGGGGACGGTTCCTGACTTGGTCCGTCCGTTGCTCGGTCTGGGGTTGGTGGACCGAGAAGGGAACCGACCCCGACTCGGTCCGGGTTGGTTGGTCGGGTTCTGGGCTGAATAGGGGACGGTTCCTGACTTGGTCCGTCCGTTGCTCGGTCTGGGGTTGGTGGACCGAGAAG
>NZ_JASGES010000241.1:0-7941 GCF_047606205.1 Propionicimonas sp.
AACAGGAGCAGGCGGCCGCCGTGGAGTCGAGGTGGGCAGGCGGGGACGCCCGACTGCCCTCACGATCTCGGTGCGTGCCGCGACCACCGGGTGACCTCGCCGATGTTCACCGTCGGCACCGACGCCCACGCCGCGTCGACCGAGCCGGGCAGAGGCGGTTGGTCGACTCCGCACCGGCCGCTGTCGGCCGGCCCTGAATCCTCCCGCCGTGCGCAGTGCCGCAACGAAGCCGGGCACTCGCGACTTGTACAGGGTGTGGGAGCAGGCAGAGCCTCGGATACGGCGACCGTGACGTCGGTGGACGCGGAGTTCACCGCCTTCGTCGAGCAGCGTGGCGACCGGCTGCTGGAGATCGCCTGGCTGGTCACCCGGCATCGCGAGGACGCCAGGGACGCAGTCCAGGACGCCCTGGCGGGCCTGTACGGCCGGTGGTCGAGGTTGCCCTCCGGGGAGGAGTTCGAGGCCTACGCCTACCGCAGTGTGGTGAACGCCTGCCTCGGGGTGATCCGTCGGCGCCCCCGCTCGCTACCGGTCGCCGAGCCCGAGCAGCTGCGCTCCGCACCGGTCGCCGGCGACCCGACCGGAGCGGTCGACGACGCGGACGAGGTGTGGCGCCTGTGCGGCACGCTCACCCCGGTGCAGCGGACGGCGGTCGTGCTGCGCTTCTACAGCGATCTCAGCTTCGCCGAGATCGCTGCCGCGCTCGGCTGCCGTGAGGCCACCGCCCGCTCCCACGTCCATCGGGCGACAGCCCTGCTGCGCTCGCGTACGGAAGGACAGCAACGATGAGCGAGATCGAGGAGAGGTTCCGGGCAGGCCTGCGCCAGGCGGTGGCGCGCGAGCCGGGGCTGGGGCGGGTCGACATCGACGAGGTGATCGCGCGCGGCGCGTCCGGCGCTCCGATACCGGTGCGGGGACGAGCTCCGCGGTGGCTCGCAGCGGTGGCGGCCCTGACCCTGGTCGCCGGCATCGGCGCCGCCGCCTGGCTCGCCCGGACTCCGGAGGCGCTACCCGCGGTGCCGGTGGGTTCGCCGGGCACGAGCTCCACGACGGCGGCACCCGACCTGGCCGGCACGTCGTGGCAGGCGATCCAGATCGGGGGCCGGGCCGTCGTCGCGAGTTCCCGCGGGGTGCCCTCGTTGCGCTTCACCGATGACCAGATCGTCGTGGCCGCGGACCCGTGCAACAGCAGGCAGGGCAGCTATGTGCTCGACGGGTCCAGCCTGCTCTTCTCCGGTTGGGGCCCGCACACGGCGATCGGCTGCGCCACCGCCCAGCAGGAGCGCTTCGCCGAAGCGATCGACGCGACCCGTGCGGTCCGCATCGTGGCTGCTCACGGCACCGTGGCCGAGGACGTTCTCGAGCTGGTGGACGCCGACAGCACCGTGGTGATGCAGCTCGTGCCCGCCATCGGGTCGGGCACTCCCGAACCGACCTCGGCTCCCTCCGGCTCGCCGTCGGCGTCCGCCACCGGTACCGCGTCCGCGCTGGTGACGCCGGTGACCGCACCCGATCAGCTCACCGGGGGTCGCTGGTACGCCCGGGAGCTCGGCGGCCGCGAGGTGGTCGCCGTCGACGGGAGGGTGCCGACGCTGGTCTTCTCGCCCCGGGACGGGCTCGTCGAGGGCACCGATCCGTGCAACACGGGCAGCGGCCGGTACACGCTGGACGGCGGCGCCCTCGCCATCACCGGCTGGGCCTCGAACGCCAAGGCCTGCGAGCCCGACCAGCAGCAGCGCTTCACCGGCGCGCTGGCCGGCACGGTACGCGCTGAGCGCGATGGCGACCTGCTCGTCCTGCTCGGGCGGACGGCGCCGTCCTCGCGCGCCTCGGACCTGCGGCGGCGGACACGATCGAGGTGCGGGTGCGCAACGCGTCGCCGGTCGACTTCGCGTCGGTGGAGGTGCGGTTCCCGAACGGCACCCGCGTCGAGTACGGGCCGGTGGCGGCGGGAGACTCCTCCGACTACGCGGACGCCGGACGTCCGGTCTACGCCTACGCGTGGGTGCAGGTGAGGGTCGATGAGAAGGCCACGGTGTCCCAACCCACCGACGACGTGGGCGAGAAGCAGCTCGCACCCGGCTCCTACAGCTACGTCCTCACCCTCGACGACGAGGGGCGACTGCGGGTCGCCCTCGAGTGATCTGGGCCTCGCGGGCTCGCGTCAGCGGCTCCCACTAGCATGAGCCGGCGGAAGGGAGTCGGCGGATGGGCGAGCGCTGCGGGTGGTGCGGGACCGATCCGCTCTACGTCGCCTACCACGACGAGGAGTGGGGAGTTCCGGAGCGGGACTCCCGTGCCCTGTACGAGAAGCTGGTCCTGGACGGCTTCCAGGCCGGGCTGAGCTGGTACACGATCCTGCGCAAGCGGGAGAACTTCCGGGCAGCCTTCGCCGGCTTCGACCCGGAGCTGCTCGCGGGGTGGGGCGAGCCGGACGTCGTCCGCCTGCTCGGGGATGCGGGCATCGTCCGGCACCGCGGCAAGATCGAGGCGGCGATCGGCAACGCCCAGGCCTGGCAGCGGATCGAGGCCGGGCACCCGGGCGGCTTCAGCGCGTTCGTCTGGGGCGCGGTGGACGGACGCGCCGTGCAGCGCGGCCCGATCGACCTGTCCGGGGTGCCGGCCACCGACCCGCGCACCGATGCGCTGGCCAAGCAACTGAAGAAGGCCGGCTTCCGGTTCTGCGGGCCGACCATCGTCTACGCCTTCGCCCAGGCGGTCGGACTCTTCAACGACCATGTCCTCGGCTGCCCCGCGCAGGCCCGGTGCGCGGCGCTCGCATGAATCGCTCCAGGGCGTTCGCCCCCTGGGGTTGCGTCCGCCCGGAGGACGCCGCGGGGGCGTCGGGACCGACCCACCGCGTTCCTCCCCCGGGCGGCGCTCTCCCGGACGACACCGGGCGGGCCGTCCTGAGCCATCGGGTGGCGCGGTGAGCGGGCCCGCGGACGCGCCGGCGAAAGGGCTTCCCCGCTGGTTGAACCCGGTCTGGCTGGTGCTGGGGGCGATCGTGTCGGTCCAGTTCGGCGCGGCGTTCGCCAAGTCGCTGTTCACGCTGACCGCCCCCACCGCGGTGGCGTGGCTGCGGATGGCCGCCGCGGCGCTGATCTTCTGGGTGTTCGCCCGTCCCCGGCTGCGGGGACGGACGTGGCCGGAATGGCGGGTCGTGATCGGCTACGGCGTCGCGCTGGCGACCATGAACTGGTCGATCTACATGTCGTTCTCCCGGATCCCGATCGGGCTGGCCGTGACCATCGAGTTCCTCGGCCCGCTGGCCGTCGCGCTGGTCGGCTCCCGCCGGGCCCGCGACCTGGTCTGGGTGGCGCTCGCCGCGGTCGGCGTGGTTCTGCTCGGGGTGTTTCCCAGCACTGTGGACTGGATCGGCATCGGTTTCGCCCTGCTCGCCGGCGCGGCGTGGGCGGCCTACATCGTGCTGTCCGGCCCCACCGGAGCGGCCTGGGAGGGCGTCACCGGGGTCAGCGTCGGCAGTCTCGTCGGCGCGCTGGTGTTCCTCGTCCCGGGCCTGGTCACCGGGGGAACGAGCCTGTGGCAGCCGCAGGTCGCGCTGCTCGCCGTCCTGGTCGGCGTGCTCAGTTCGGTGATCCCCTACGGCCTGGAGATGGTGGCGCGTCGCAGCATCCCGGCGTCCGTGTTCGGCATCCTGATGAGCCTGGAGCCGGCTGCGGCCGCCCTGGCAGCGCTGCTGATCCTCGGTGAGCAGCTCAGCGTGGTCGAGATCATCGCGATGGCATGTGTGATCGTCGCGTCCGTCGGTTCCACCCGGACGCTGGCGAAGGCGCCGGCCGTCAACGAGTAGGAATCGCAGGGGTTATCCACAATTGCGCCTGACCCCCCTTCCGGTGCGAGCGGCGCGTCTCCCATGCTAGGTCGATGCACCCCGCCCACCCTGGGCCTTACCCACCCAGCCGGTCAGCCGCGCGATCCTGCTCGCCATGGGGATCACCGACGGGATGATCCGATCTCAGCTCCACCGGGCGCGCCTGGTTGCGGTTCGACAGGGCGTCTACCTTTCGGCCGCAGCCTGGCCATCCGACTCGGCCGCGCAGCATCTCGTCCGGGCCCACGCGGAGCAGGTGGTGAACCCCGATGCCGTCCTGAGTCACCAGTCGGCGGCGGTGTGCTGGGGGCTCCCGACGCCTGGTTTCGAGCCGTGGCACGTCCAGCCGGTCGCTGTCACCTTGCCGGCGCCGGGGCACAGCTCGCGGACTCGGGAGGCCATCCACAGGGTCGCCGGGCTGCAGCCGGTACAGGTGAGCCGTGACGACGCCGGCTACCGGGTCACGACCCCTGCCCGAACGGCTGTGGATCTGGCCGTCGGCCGGCCGCTTCCCGAGGCGCTGGTGCTGTTCGACAGCGCAGCTCGGCTGGTCTGCCAGTCGATGGTGCTCGCGCCGCGTCGGCGTGACTACGCGAACCCACGGCTGGCCGCTGCAGCCATCGAGGCCCTGAGCCAGGCCACCCGGACCGTTCGGGCGAGTCGGCTGGCACCGGCTGTCGCCCTCACCGATCCGAGCCGCGAATCAGTGGCGGAGTCGCTGTCGGCTGGCCACATTGAACTCGCGGGGCTTCCGCGGCCGCGCTACCAGGCAGAGATCAGGACCGCCTCCGGCTTGTTCTATCCCGACTGCTTCTGGGAGGAGGCAAACCTCGTGGGTGAGTGCGACGGTGCCATGAAGTACGCCGAGGGGTCCGCGTATGTGCTGGAGAAGGAGCGCGAGCAGATCCTGCGCGACCTGGGCTTCCGGGTCGTCCGCTGGCTGGCAAGAGAGATCATGTTGACGCCCCAGGTCGTGATCGACCGGGTCGCCAGGGCGCTGGGTCTGTGAGGCGGTCGACCGCCGAACTTGCAGCTTCGGGTGACTCTCACCGTCTGTGTGACTGCTCGCCCGCCGAAGTTGTTGCTTGAAGGGCCCCACGAGGGGCGCCATGCGACAAGTTCGGCGGTCGAGTCATAAGGGACGCGACCGACCGCGCCTGATGCGACAAGTTCGGCGGCCGATCCCGATCCGTGGCCGCCTATGGCTCGACCACGCCCAGCGTCGACGCGGGGCTGCGGACGCCGGCCTTCGCAAGTGCCTTCAGGGAGCGTTCGAGCAGGGAGCGCTGGACGCCCCACTGCTGGTTCGGGGCGGTCTTCGCCGTCATCCGGATCGTCATGGCGGTGGTGGTCACGGCGTTGACTCCCGCGACGGCCGGCTTGTCGAGAAGGACGTCGGAGTACGTGGCGTCCGACTCCATCTCCGCGGCGACCTCGTCGAGGATCGCGATCACCTTGGCGGGATCCTCGTCATAGGCGACGGGCACGTCCACGATCGCGGTCGACCAGCCCTGGCTCTGGTTGCCGATCCGCAGGATCTCGCCGTTGCGGACGTACCAGACCGTCCCCGAGCCGTCCCGCAGCCGGGTCACGCGCAGCCCGACCTCTTCCACGGTGCCGGTCACATCTCCGGTGTCGACCAGGTCGCCGACCCCGTACTGATCCTCCATGATCATGAAGATGCCGGAGAGGAAGTCCTTGACCAGGCTCTGTGCGCCGAAGGCGAGGGCCACTCCGCCGACACCGGCCGAGGTCAGCAACGGGGCCAGCGGGACGTCGAGGACGGCCAGGACGGTGAGTACCGCGATGATCCAGATCGCCACGCTGATCAGATTGCTGATCAGGGAGCCGAGCGTGGCGGTTCGTTGCTGGAACCGCTCCTCGTTCGCCAGGGTGACTGTCGCCAGGATTCGCTCGGCGCGGTTCTCCGGACGCTCCCTGCGCAGCTTCGCCCGGGCCAGCGTCCGATTGGTGAGCCCCCGGACCAGTCGGACCAGCAGGAACCGGCCGATCACGGCGGTGGCGATCACGATGGCGATCGTGATCAGGTCGACGGTGCTGATCCATGCCTCCAGCGAGTCCATGTCCCCATTCTGGCGGATCGCCACCGCGGAATAGTCTGCGTAGGCAACGGGTTACCGGGGATAGTTGAACACGCAATCATCTGGAGCACACCATGCAGATCGGCCTCTTCAGTGTCGGCGACGTCACCCCCGACCCGACCACCGGACGCACGCCGCCCGAGCACGAGCGGATCCGGGCCGCGGTGACGATCGCGAAGAAGGCCGAGGAGATCGGCCTGGACGTGTTCGCGACCGGCGAGCACCACAACCCGCCGTTCCACCCGTCCTCGCCGACCACGCTGCTGGGCTACATCGCCGCGCAGACCGACCGGATCATCCTGTCCACCGCGACCACCCTGATCACCACCAACGATCCGGTGAAGATCGCCGAGGACTACTCGGTGCTGCAGCACCTGGCCGACGGCAGGGTCGACCTGATGATGGGACGCGGCAACACCGGGCCGGTCTATCCGTGGTTCGGCAAGGACATCCGCGACGGCATCGGCCTGGCGATCGAGAACTACGCGTTGCTGCGCAGGCTCTGGCGCGAGGACGTCGTGAACTGGGAGGGGAAGTTCCGGACGCCGCTGCAGGGCTTCACGCTCGCCCCGCGTCCGCTCGACGACGTGCCGCCGTTCGTGTGGCACGGCTCGATCCGCAGCCCGGAGATCGCGGAGCAGGCCGCCTACTACGGAGACGGCTTCTTCCACAACAACATCTTCTGGAACATGGCGCACACCAAGCGGATGGTGAATCTCTACCGCCGCCGCTTCGAGTTCCACGGCCATGGGCCGGCCGACACCGCGATCGTCGGCCTGGGCGGGCAGTTCTTCATGCGGAGGAACAGCCAGGACGCGATCAACGAGTTCCGTCCGTACTTCGACGTGGCACCGGTCTACGGCTACGGACCGAGCCTGGAGGAGTTCATGGCAGAGACCCCGCTGACGGTCGGTTCCCCGCAGCAGGTGCTCGAGCGGACGCTGTCGTTCACCCGCGAGGTCGGGCACTACCAGCGTCAGCTGTTCCTGGTCGACCACGCCGGTCTCCCGCTGAAGACCGTGCTGGAGCAGCTTGACCTGCTCGGCGAGATCCTGCCCGATCTGAGGGCCGGCTACGCGGAGGGCCGTCCCGCGCACGTCCCGGACGCACCGACGCACGCGAGCCTGGTCGCCGAGCGGGACGCCGCGCTGGCCGCGGCCCTCGCCGTGCCGGGCTCCGGAGCGGTTGCTGCGGAGCCAACGGACTCCGCCCGCGCGGTGCCCGAGGAGCAGGCGGAGCGAAGTGCCGCCGACCCGGCGGAGGCGACCCGATGACCAGCATCGTCGTGATCACGGCCGGCACCAGCATTCCGTCCTCCAGCCGGCTCCTCGGCGAGCGGCTGGGGGAGGCCAGCGTTGCCGCGCTCGCCGCGTCCGGATCGCTCGGGCAGGTGACGCACATCGAGCTGCGGACGCTGGCCACCGACCTCGCCAACCACCTGGCCACGCGGGTGCCGAGCGCGAGGCTGCGGGAAGCGTTCGACGCGGTGTGCGGGGCCGACGGCGTGATCGCGGTCACCCCGGTGTTCAACGGCTCCTACTCGGGCCTGTTCAAGCTGTTCTTCGATGCGCTCGACGAGGGCGTGATGAAGGGACGCCCGGTCCTCCTGGCCGCGACCGGAGGCTCGGCGCGCCACTCGCTGGTGATCGACCACGCGATGCTGCCGCTGTTCTTCTACCTGAAAGCCGTCGCCGCGCCCAATCCCGTTTTCGCGGCTACCAAGGACTGGGGCACCGAGGGCGGCAAGCTCGAGCGCAGGATCGCGAAGGCGGCCCAGGAGTTCGCGCGGATCGTGCGGGCGGGCACCCCGGCCAAGGCCGACGACGACTTCGAGGTCACCGACTTCCGCGAACTGCTGGGCGGCTGACCCACCGGACACGGACCACGTGGGGACGGTTCCTCTTCCGGTCCGCTGTGCGACACGGACCACGTGGGGACGGTTCCTCTTCCGGTCCGCTGTGCGACACGGACCACGTGGGGACGGTTCCTCTTCCGGTCCGCTGT
>NZ_JASGES010000242.1:0-16734 GCF_047606205.1 Propionicimonas sp.
CGCGCCGAGCGCGCAGCCCAGAAGGCCGCCCGGCAGGCAGCCGGCGGTCAGCGCCGGCCGGCTCGCGGGCCGCGTCGTGACGGTGGCGGCGCCGGCCGGGGCGATCGTCCCGAGCGTGGCGGACGCCGTCGCGCCGATTCCGTTGCCGCCGACGCAGCCCCGCAGGGCGCGGCTGCGCCCGAGGCCGTAGAGAACGCAGGAGCCTGAGCATGCTGATTCCACGTCGCGTCAAGCACCGCAAGCAGCACCACCCCAAGCGGACCGGCATGGCCAAGGGCGGCACCAAGCTCGCCTTCGGTGACTACGGCATCCAGGCGCTGGAGTCCTCGTACCTGACCAACCGTCAGATCGAGAGCGCCCGTATCGCCATGACCCGTCACATCAAGCGTGGCGGCAAGGTCTGGATCAACGTCTACCCGGACCGTCCGATGACCAAGCACCCCGCGGAGTCCCGGATGGGCTCCGGCAAGGGTTCGCCGGAGTGGTGGATCGCCAACATCAAGCCGGGCCGCGTGCTCTTCGAGCTCTCGGGTGTGGACGAGCCGGTGGCCCGCGAGGCCATGCGCCTGGCCATCCACAAGCTGCCGTTCAAGGCTCGCTTCATCAAGCGGGAAGTAGGTGACATCTGATGGCCAACACAGTGACGGCCAACGAGCTGCGCGGGCTTTCCCGTGAGGAGCTCAACGCCAAGGTGGTCGAGCTGAAGGAGGAGCTGTTCGGGCTCCGCTTCGCCGCCGCGACCGGCCAGCTGGAATCCCACGGGCGGCTGCGCGAGGCCCGCAAGGACATCGCCCGCATCTACACCGTGATCCAGGAGCGCAACCTGGGCATCGTGCCCGACCCGGATGAGGACAAGTGAGTCAGATGAGCGAGACTGTGAACACCGAGAGCGAGAGCCGCAACGGCGCCCGCAAGGTGCGCGAGGGCATCGTCGTGTCCGACAAGATGGACAAGACGGTCGTGGTCAAGATCGAGCAGCGGGTCAAGCACCCCCTGTACGGCAAGGTCATGACGAAGTCCGAGAAGCTCAAGGCGCACGACGAGGCCAACGAGGCCGGCGTCGGTGACCGCGTTCGGGTGATGGAGACCCGGCCGACCTCCGCGACCAAGCGGTGGCGTCTGGTCGAGGTCCTCGAAAAGGCCAAGTGACCAGGAGAGATTGACAATGATCCAGCAGGAGACGCGACTCAAGGTCGCCGACAACACCGGTGCGAAGGAACTCCTCTGCATCCGCGTGCTGGGTGGCTCCAAGCGTCGCTACGCCGGCCTGGGCGACAAGATCGTCGCCACGGTCAAGGACGCCATCCCCGGTGGCAACGTGAAGAAGGGCGAGGTCGTGAAGGCGGTCGTCGTCCGCACGGTGAAGGAGACCCGTCGTCCGGACGGCTCCTACATCAAGTTCGACGAGAACGCCGCCGTGATCCTGAAGAACGACGGGGAGCCTCGCGGCACCCGCATCTTCGGTCCGGTCGGCCGTGAACTGCGCGAGAAGAAGTACATGCGAATCATCTCGCTCGCGCCGGAGGTGTTGTGAGCATGCACGTGAAGAAGGGTGACCGCGTCAAGGTCATCGCCGGGAAGGACAAGGGCCGGATCGGGGAGATCATCTCCGTGGACCCGCAGGCCGGCCGGGTGATCGTCCAGGGCGTGAACCTTGTGAAGAAGCACAAGCGCGAGACCCAGAACAACCAGACCAGGCAGAACAATGCCGCCGGGATCATCACCACCGAGGCCCCGATCGACGCGTCCAACGTGCAGTTGGTCGTGAAGGTCGACGGCAAGGATGTGGTGACCCGGGTCGGCTACGAGCGCCAGGAGGTGACCAAGCGTCGCGCGGACGGGACCGAGTACTCGGCCGAGCGCAGCGTCCGGGTCGCCCGCAAGACCGGGAAGGAAATCTGATGGCCGCCACTGCGACCGAGACGAAGAGCCTGCCGCGGCTGAAGGAGAAGTACCGCTCCGAGATCGCCCCTGCGCTCAACCAGGAGTTCTCCTACGACAACGTCATGCAGATCCCCGGTCTGGTGAAGATCGTGGTGAACATGGGTGTCGGCGAGGCGGCCCGTGACTCGAAGGTGATCGACGCCGCCGTGCGCGACCTCACCGCGATCACCGGCCAGAAGCCGACCGTGACGAAGGCCCGCAAGTCGATCGCGCAGTTCAAGCTGCGCGAGGGCATGCCGATCGGCTGCCACGTGACCCTGCGCGGTGACCGGATGTGGGAGTTCGCCGACCGGCTGCTGACCCTGGCCCTGCCCCGGATCCGCGACTTCCGCGGCCTGTCCGCCCGGCAGTTCGACGGCAAGGGCAACTACACCTTCGGTCTGACCGAGCAGGTGATGTTCCACGAGATCGACCAGGACCGGATCGACAAGCTGCGGGGCATGGACATCACGTTCGTGACCACGGCCACCACCGACGACGAGGGTCGCGCGCTGCTGAAGGCGCTCGGCTTCCCGTTCAAGGCCCCGGCCGACGAGGTCGCCAAGGCCGCGAAGAAGAAGGGCCCGGCGTTCACGGGCAAGAAGAAGAGGTGAACTGACTCATGGCCAAGACCGCTCTGAAGGTGAAGCAGGCTCGTAAGCCGAAGTTCGCCGTCCGTGCCTACACCCGCTGCAGCAAGTGCGGCCGGCCGAAGGCCGTCTACCGCAAGTTCGGCCTGTGCCGGATCTGCGTGCGGGAACTCGCCCACGCGGGCGAGCTGCCGGGCGTCACCAAGTCCTCCTGGTGAGCAGTACCAGGAACCAACCCAACCCGCTGAAGGTCCACCCGAGGGTGGAAACCGTGGCGAGAAAGAGGCATCACACGTCATGACCATGACCGATCCGATCGCGGACATGCTGACCCGGCTCCGGAACGCCAACCAGGCGTACCACGAGTCGACGTCCATGCCGCACAGCAAGATCAAGGTGGGGATCGCCGAGATCCTGAAGGCTCAGGGCTACATCGCCGGCTTCGAGGTGCTCGATCCGGCGGCCGGCGAGGTCGGCAAGACCCTCACGCTCACCCTCAAGTACGGGACCAACCGCGAGCGGTCGATCGCCGGCGTGCGCCGGATCTCGAAGCCCGGCCTGCGTGTCTACGCCAAGTCCACCGCGCTGCCCAAGGTGCTCGGTGGCATGGGCATCGCGATCATTTCCACCTCCCAGGGTCTTCTGACCGACCGGGAGGCCAACTCTCGAAGCGTCGGCGGCGAAGTCCTCGCCTACGTCTGGTGAGAAGAAGGAGCTGAACAGATGTCACGAATTGGCAGGCTCCCGATCGCCATTCCGGCCGGGGTCGAGGTCAGCCTCGACGGCCAGACGGTGTCGGTGAAGGGGCCCAAGGGCACCCTGCAGCACACCGTCGCCGAGCCGATCAGGGTTGCGCGCAACGACAGCGGCGAGCTCGAGGTGAGCCGTCCGGACGACGAGCGGGAGAGCCGCTCGCTGCACGGGCTCACCCGCACGCTGGTCGCGAACATGGTGACCGGTGTCACCGCGGGCTACGAGAAGAAGCTCGAGATCGTCGGCGTCGGCTACCGGGTGATCTTCAAGGGTCCCGAGCAGCTGGAGTTCAATCTCGGGTTCTCCCACCCCGTGGTCGTGAACGCCCCCGCGGGCATCACGTTCTCGGTGGAGAGCAACACGAGGTTCACCGTCTACGGGATCGACAAGCAGGCAGTGGGCGAGGTCGCGGCCAACATCCGCAAGATCCGCAAGCCCGAGCCGTACAAGGGCAAGGGCGTGCGTTACGCCGGCGAGCGGGTTCGTCGCAAGGTTGGAAAGGCTGGTAAGTGATGGCTATCTCACTGTCCTCGAACAGGGGCATGGCGGACAAGGCTGCCGCGCGACTGCGTCGGCAGGCCCGGGGTCGCAAGAAGATCGCCGGCACGACCGAGCGTCCGCGCCTGGTGGTGTTCCGGTCCAGCCGGCACATCGCCGCTCAGGTCGTCGACGACACCGCCGGTGTGACCCTCGCGTCCGCCTCGTCCCTGGAGCTTCGCGCCGAGACCGGCGACAAGTCCGAGAAGGCGAAGGCTGTCGGCAAGCTCGTGGCCGAGCGCGCGAAGAAGGCGGGCGTGGAGAACGTCGTCTTCGATCGCGCGGGCAACAAGTACCACGGACGGATCGCGGCGCTGGCTGACAGCGCCCGCGAGGCCGGTCTCGGATTCTGACGGATCGAAAGGGCAAGCTTACGATGAATGGAACCCAGCGCCGCGGTGGCGGTGCAGGTACCGGCGATCAGCAGCGTCGCGGCGGCCGTGAAGACCGTCGTGGCCGCGACCAGGCCGCCGAGAAGGAGAAGAGCAACTACCTGGAGCGGGTCGTCGCGATCAATCGTGTCGCGAAGGTCGTCCAGGGAGGTCGCCGGTTCAGCTTCACCGCGCTGGTCGTGGTGGGCGACGGCGAGGGCACGGTCGGCGTCGGCTACGGCAAGGCCAAGGAGGTGCCCGCGGCGATCGCCAAGGGTGTCGAGGAGGCCAAGAAGCACTTCTTCCGCGTGCCCCGGGTGCAGGGGACGATTCCCCATCCGGTGCAGGGCGAGAAGGCTGCCGGTGTCGTGATGCTCCGTCCGGCCTCCCCGGGCACCGGCGTGATCGCCGGCGGCTCGGCCCGGGCCGTGCTGGAGTGCGCGGGCGTGCACGACGTGCTCGCCAAGTCGCTCGGCTCGGACAACGCGATCAACGTGGTGCACGCCACGGTCGCGGCCCTGCAGAGCCTGGAGGAGCCGGAGTCGGTGGCCAAGCGCCGCGGTCTCTCGGTGGCCGAGGTCACCCCGGCTGCCATCCTGCGGGCGCGTGAGGAAGGTGCGCACGCATGAGCAGGCTGAAGGTGACCCAGATCAAGTCTGGGATCGGTGGCAAGCAGAACCAGCGCGAGACCCTGCGCTCGCTGGGTCTGAAGCGCATCGGTGACGTGGTGGTGATCGAGGACCGTCCTGAACTCGTCGGCATGGTCAAGACGATCCCGCACCTCGTCGCCGTCGAGGAGGTCGAGTGACATGGCACTGAAGGTTCATCACCTGCGTCCGGCACCCGGAGCCAAGACCGAGAAGACCCGTGTGGGTCGCGGTGAAGGCTCCAAGGGCAAGACCGCCGGTCGCGGCACCAAGGGCACCGGTGCACGGAAGAACACCCCGGAGAACTTCGAGGGCGGGCAGATGCCGCTGCACATGCGGCTGCCGAAGCTTCGCGGCTTCAACAACCCGTTCCGCGTGGAGTACCAGGTGGTCAACGTGGCCCGGCTCGCCGACCTGTTCCCCTCCGGCGGCGCGGTGACCCCGGCCGACCTGGTGGAGAAGGGCGCCGTCCGCGACGGCCAGCTGGTCAAGGTGCTCGGCAACGGGGAGATCTCCGTGGCCGTGCAGGTCAGCGCGCACGCGTTCTCCGCGTCCGCCAAGGCGAAGATCGAGAAGGCCGGCGGCACCGCCACCGAGCTGTAGTCGATCGCGTAACGAGGCCCCCGGCACGCGCCGGGGGCCTCGTCGCGTCCCCACCTCGGCCCCCGGCCCCCGATGTCCGGCCCCGGTCCGCGCCCCCTCGCGCCAAACGCTCCCGAAAGGGGGCTTTGCTCCCCGAATTCGGGGAGCAAAGCCCCCTTTCGGGAGCAAACCGGACGGGTGCGACGGGTGAGACTCGCCCAAGGGCTGACAGCGGGCGCACAGGGTGTTGCCAATTCGCCGGCAGGTGTTGTCCGTTGCTCTCGACGGGTTGCGAGGACGACCGCCGCGGCCGTGGACTTCCGTCATGGTGGTGATTCGAACCCGCGAGCTCGCCGGCATCGGGCAGACCCAGGAGATGCGCGCCCGCCTCGAGCGATCAGGAGAATTGTTCCGCGTCCGCCACGGCGCGTTCGCGGACGAAGCGCCCACGGAGATGGCCGAGCGCCACCTGCTGCTCGTGCTCGGCACGGCCCCGGTCCTCGCGCCAGGAACCGTCCTGAGCCACGCCAGCGCCGGGGTCGTTCACGGGCTCCCTTCGTGGGAAGCGATGCTCGGGCGGGTGACCGTGCTCCGCCGGACGCCGGGCCATGGCTCCCGCCGCCGCAACCTCCACGTCCGCTGCACGCCCGTCGTCGACTCGGAGGTCACCCAGGTGGACGGACTCACGGTCACCACCATCGAGCGCACAGCGGCGGACCTCGCTTGCCTCCTCCCGTACGAGCGCGCTGTTGTCGTCATGGACGCCGCGCTGCACGCGGGAGCGGACTCCGGCGTGCTGGAACGGACCGTCGTCGAAGGACGCGGGCGGCACGGCATCAGCACGGCGCGCGCAGCACTGGCCTTCGCGGACGGCCGCTCGGAGAGCGTGGGGGAGTCACTCAGCCGCGTCCGGCTCGCGGCAGCGGGACTCGTGCGTCCGCAGCTCCAGCTGAACGTCTTCGACGAGGAGGGCAACTGGCTGGCCCGAACGGACTTCGGGTGGGAGCAGCAGGGCGTGCTCGGCGAGTTCGACGGGAGGATCAAGTACGTCGGTACGGCGGAGGAGGTCGCGCAGGCCGTGATGCAGGAGAAGCGCAGGGAGGCGCGGCTGCGGGAGGCAGGCTGGGTGGTGGTCAGGTGGACCTGGGCCGACCTCGCGGACCCCGCGGCGCTGCGGCGGCGCATCGAGTCGGCCTTCCGGCAGGCCCGTCCCGAACTGATCAGGGGCCACCTGGAGGTCGTCTGAGTGCGGTTCGCTCCCGAAAAGTGGCTTTGCCCCCCGAATTCGGGGAGCGAAGCCACTTTTCGGGAGCAAAGGCGGGGTGGAGGGTGGGCGGACGGGGGTGGGGCAAGTCCGGGCGGGGGGCGGCCGGCCGGTGGAGTCGGGAGCAGGAAGCGGGGCAGTCCCGGCCGATGCGGGAAACTGGGGTCCGGCTTGATAGAGTTCATCGGGTTGTCTGGGCGGGGTGCCGCAGCGACGCCGACGCCGACGGCGCTGTACGGACAGTGCCTCGAAGTAAGGAGTGGGTCCACTACATGCTCTCCGCATTCGCGAACGCGCTACGGACGCCTGACCTGCGCAGGAAGATCCTGTTCACGCTGATGATCCTCGCGGTCTTCCGGCTGGGCTCGACGATTCCGACGCCCAACGTCAACATCGTGAACGTCGACTCCTGCCGGGCCCAGGCCACCAGCGGCGACGCGTCGGGCCTGTATTCGATGATCCAGCTGTTCTCGGGCGGCGCGCTGCTCCAGATGGCGATCTTCGCGCTGGGCATCATGCCCTACATCACCGCCAGCATCATCCTCCAGCTGCTCACCGTGGTGATCCCGCGGCTCGAGGCGCTGAAGAAGGAGGGTGCGTCCGGCACCCAGAAGATCACCCAGTACACGCGGTACCTGACCCTGGTGCTCGCGGTGCTGCAGTCGACCGCCTACGTGACCCTGGCCGTGAACGGCCAGCTGTTCCAGGGCTGCTCGCTGGACCTGGTCTACGACAAGAGCATCTTCCCGATCATCACCATGATCCTGACCATGACCGCCGGCACCGGCGTGATCATGTGGCTCGGCGAACTGATCACCGACCGCGGTGTCGGCAACGGCATGTCGGTGATGATCTTCACCCAGATCGCCGCTCAGTTCCCCGCATCGCTGTGGGCCATCAAGGAGAGCCACGAGGGCGCCCAGGGCTGGTTCTACTTCATCATCGTGCTGATCATCGGCCTGGCCGTGATGGCGGGTGTCATCTTCATGGAGCAGGCGCAGCGCCGGATCCCGGTGCAGTACGCCAAGCGCATGGTCGGACGCCGGCTGCTCGGCGGCTCGACGACCTACATCCCGATGAAGGTCAACCAGGCCGGCGTCATCCCGGTCATCTTCGCCTCCTCGATGCTCTACCTGCCGATCCTGTACGCCCAGTTCCAGCCCGGCACGACCGACAACCCCAACCCGGTCTCCACCTGGATCTCGACCTACCTCACCACCGGCAACATCGTGTACGAGGCGATCTTCTTCGTCCTGATCATCGCGTTCGCCTACTTCTACGTCTCGATCACCTTCGACCCGGTCGAGGTCAGCGACAACATGAAGAAGTACGGCGGCTTCATCCCCGGCGTCCGGGCAGGCAAGCCCACCGAGCGCTATCTCGCCCACGTGCTGTCCCGGCTCACCGCGCCCGGCTCGCTGTACCTGGCGATCATCGCGCTGATCCCGGCCATCGCCTTCGTCGCGCTCGGCACGGCCAACAAATTCCCCTTCGGCGGTACATCGATCCTGATCATCGTCGGAGTCGGTCTGGACACTGTGAAGCAGATCCAGAGCCAGTTGCAGCAACGGAACTATGAAGGATTCCTGAGGTGAGACTTCTCATCATGGGCCCTCCCGGTGTGGGGAAGGGAACCCAGGCCGTGGGCATCGCCGCCCATTACGGCATTCCGGCCATCTCGACCGGAGACATTTTCAGAACCAACGTGAAGAACCAGACGCCGCTGGGTCAGGAGGTGTCCAGGATCATGGCCGACGGCGGCTACGTTCCGGACACCGTGACCAATGCGATCGTCGCCGACCGGCTCGGCCAGTCGGACGCCGGCGAGGGCTGGCTGCTCGACGGCTACCCCCGCACGTCCGGCCAGGTGGACGCGTTGGACGCCGAGCTGGCCAGGACGGGACAGGCGCTGGACGCGGTCATCTCCCTGGTCGCGGACACCGACGTCCTGGTCGGACGGCTGCTCAAGCGTGCGGAACTCGAGGGACGCGCCGACGACAACGCCGAGACGATTCGTCACCGGATGGAGATCTACTCCGAGGCGACCGACCCGCTGCTGGCGACCTACCGCGGCCGAGGGCTGCTCGTCGAGGTGGACGGCATCGGCACCGTCGACGAGGTCGCGGCGCGGATCACCACGGCGCTCGACGCGAAGCTCGCCTGAGCCTTCCGGCTCGCAGGGATCGGCAGGTTCGACGATGGCTCGACGCTCCTCGATCGAGGTGAAGACCTCCGAGCAGATCCTGAAGATGCGTGCCGCCGGGTTGGTGGTGGGACGCATCCTGCAGACCGTCAGGGACGCTGCCCGTCCCGGCATCGCCACCGCGGACCTCGACGCCATCGCGCGCGAGGGCATCGCCCGCGCCGGTGCGACGTCGTCGTTCCTCGGCTACGGCGGCGGCTTCGGGCTGCCGCCGTTCCCCGCGGTGACCTGCATCTCGGTCAACTCCGAGATCGTCCACGGCATCCCGGGCGACCACGTCCTCGCCGACGGTGACCTGGTCAGCGTCGACTTCGGGGTCTCCCTGGCCGGCTGGCACGGTGACTCCGCGATCACGTTCGCCGTCGGCACCCCTTCGCCGGAGGCGGAGGCGCTCAGTGAGGTCACCAGGCAGGCCATGTGGGCGGGTGTGGTGGCGGCGCGCGTCGGTGGCCGGATCGGGGACATCTCCCACGCGGTCGAGTCCTCCGTCCGCTCCCATCCACGCCGGTACGGCATCGTCTCGGAGTACACCGGTCACGGCATCGGGACGGCCATGCACCAGGACCCCGATGTGCCCAACACCGGTCGGCGGGGACGCGGAGAGCTGCTCACCAAGGGCGTCTGCCTGGCGATCGAGCCGATGGTGACGGCCGGCTCGGCCGCCACGGCCACGCTCGACGACGAGTGGACGGTCGTGACCAGGGACGGCTCGCTGGCCAGCCACTGGGAGCACACGGTCGCGCTGACCGGGCGCGGGCTGTGGGTGCTCACCGCCGAGGACGGCGGCGAGGCGGAGCTCACGGCGCGCGGGGCGAGGTTCGGCCCCCTGGGCGACTGATGTCGGCCCGGATCGTCCTGGTCGGCCTCGGTGCGATCGGTGCGGCCTACGCCAGTCGGCTCGTCGACGCCGGATGCGACCTGCGGGTTCTCCTCGACGCGGGACGATCGGGCCGGTACGCCGGGCGTCCCACGGTCGTCAACGGCAGGGCCTACGACTTCCCGCTCTCGACCGGAGCAGACGGCCCCGCCGATCTGGCGGTCGTCGCGGTGAAGCGCGCGGCGCTGGAGGAGGCGATCGAACTCCTCCGGCCCTGCGTCACCGACCGCACGGTGGTGCTGAGCCTGCTCAACGGTATCGACAGCGAGGAGGTGCTCGCGCGGGCGTTCCCCGCCGCCACCGTGCTGCTGGCCGTGAGCGTGGGCATCGACGCCGTCCGGAACGGGCGCGACGTCCGGTTCACCTCGCTGGGCCGGATCCTGCTCGGCGAGCCGGTGAACCCCGGGCCACGGTCCGCGCAGGTCGCCGCGGTCGCCGCGCTGCTCGACCACGCCGGTATCGACTGCGCCGTCCCGTCCGACATGGTGCACCAGCTGTGGTGGAAGTGGCTGATCAACGTCGGGGTGAACCAGGTCTCCGCCCTGTGCCGGGTGCCGTACCGGGTGTTGCAGAATCCCGCGAGCCCGGCCCGGGCGGTGATGATCGCCGCCCAGCGCGAGGTGATCGCGGTGGCGAACGCCCGCGGTGTGGCGCTGGACGAGCACGACCTCGACCGCTGGCTGGAGGTGCTGGCCGGTCTCGGCCCGGACAACTACACCTCGATGGCCCAGGACGTCCTCGCCGGCCGCCCGACGGAGGTGGACAGCTTCGCCGGCACGGTCGTCGCGCTCGGTGGCGACCTCGGCGTCCCGGTACCGGTGAACGCCGTCCTGTACGGGTTGCTGAAGGGTGCCGAGGCGGCGGACCGCTCGTCGTGAGGACGGACGGTACCCTCTTCCGGTGACCAGCACAGCGAAGCGCCGGCTCCTCGCCGGCCTGATCGACCTCGCCCTGCTGCTGGCCTGGGCACTGCTGGCCGGAGCCGCCATCCTCTGGCTCGCTTCCGCGGGGGCCCTGGGCGGGATCGGTCTGCTCGGGGTGAACCTGGCCGGCATCGCGGCCGTGGTCCTCCCGGTGACGGTCGGCCTCACCGCCCTCGAGGCCGGGCGCTACGAGGCCACCCCGGGCAAGCTGAGGTTCGGGCTGCGCGTTCGTCACGACCCCGGCGGGGAGCGGATCGGGTGGGCACGTTCCCTCGCGCGCAACCTGCTCAAGCTCGGGCTGCCCTGGACGCTGCTCCACCTCGCCGCCGTCTCCTCGGTCGTCGGCGGCGGCCCCTCCGCGTGGGTGGGGCTCGCCCTCGCCCTCGCCGTCCCCTGCGGATATCTGGTCTCGCTCGTCCACGGCGACGGACGGACGGTCTACGACCGGCTCGCCGCAACGATGGTGATCAGCACCGAGCCCGGGCGCCGGTTCGCCGACGACTGAGCCCGGCGACCTGTCCTGGCACCCGCACCTGTAGACTCCACCGGTGAGTGAGCCTTCCCTCGACCCCGTCCCGCCGCGCTTCGACGATCTCGGACTCGACCCCCGTTTGCTCAGGGCGGTGCGGGAACTCGGCTACGAGACGCCGACGGCGATCCAGGCCGCGACGATCCCGCCCCTGCTGGCCGGCCACGACGTCGTCGGCCGGGCCCAGACCGGCACCGGCAAGACGGCAGCCTTCGCGCTCCCGGTCCTGAACGGCCTCACCCACGCCCAGAAGCAGCCGGAGGCGCTGGTCCTGTGCCCCACCCGGGAGCTGGCCCTGCAGGTCTGCGAGGCTTTCGCCAGCTACAGCACCCACCTGCCCGGCGTCCACGTCCTGCCCGTGTACGGGGGCCAGGGCTACGGCGTGCAGCTGAGCGCCCTGCGCCGCGGCGTCCAGGTCGTGGTGGGGACGCCCGGACGCGTGATCGACCACCTCGAGAAGGGCACCCTCGACCTGACCAGGCTGCGGTTCCTGGTTCTCGACGAGGCCGACGAGATGCTGAAGATGGGCTTCGCGGAGGATGTCGAGACGATCCTGGCCGACACCCCCGCCGACAAGCAGGTGGCCCTGTTCTCCGCGACCATGCCGGCGCCGATCCGGAAGATCGCCAAGAAGTACCTCACCGATCCGGTGGAGGTCCACATCAAGACCTCCACGACGACGGTCGTCACCACCAGGCAGCGCTACCTGAAGGTGCCGCACTCCAAGAAGCTGGACGCCCTCACCCGCATCCTCGAGACCGAGAACTTCGAGGCGATGATCATCTTCGCCCGCACCAAGCAGGAGACCGAGCAGCTCGCCGAGCGGCTGCGGGCGCGCGGGTTCTCCGCCGTCGCGCTGAACGGCGACGTCGCCCAGGCGCAGCGGGAGCGGACGATCAACCAGCTGAAGGACGGCCGGCTCGACATCCTCGTCGCCACCGACGTGGCCGCCCGCGGCCTCGACGTCGACCGGATCAGCCACGTGGTGAACTACGACATCCCCACCGACACCGAGTCCTACGTGCACCGGATCGGTCGCACCGGGCGGGCCGGCCGGTCCGGCGACGCGATCTCGTTCGTCACGCCGAAGGAGTTCCGGCTGCTCCACGCGATCGAGAAGGCGACCCGGCAGGAGGTCGCCCCGATGCCGCTGCCGACCATCGACGACGTGAACAGCACCCGCCTGGGCAAGTTCGACGACGCGATCACCGCAGCGCTGGAGTCCGAGACCGTCGACTTCTTCCGGGACGTCGTCACCCACTACGTGCGCGAGCACGACGTGCCGGAGCTGGACGTGGCCGCGGCGCTCGCCGTGGTGCTGCAGGGGGACGTGCCGCTGCTGCTGGAGGAGGGCGCCGAGGCGCCGGCCGGCGAGCGGGAGCGTGTGGGCAGGGGGGGCGAGGGAGCCGAGCGGCCGGGGCGCGGCGAGGGTCGTGGGACGCGCGAACCGCGGCAGCGGGGCCAGCGCGAGTTCGCCACCTACCGGATCAACGTGGGCCGGCGGCACCGCGTGCAGCCCCGTCAGATCGTGGGCGCGCTCGCCAACGAGGGCGGCCTGGGCAGGGACGACTTCGGGCACATCGACATCCGGATCGACCACTCGCTGGTGGAGCTGCCCGCGCAGCTTCCGCAGGGCGCGTGGGACGCGCTCGCCGACACCCGGATCTCCGGAAAGCTGATCGAGCTGTCCCGGGTGGGGTCGGACGCGGGGAAGCGACAGGGCAGGAAGCCGCGGCAGCGGGGCTGAACCGGACGGCCGGGCCAGGGCCTTTCGACATGCCGCTGAAACACGCAAGGATTCCGTCCGTTACACGCCCGGCCTAACCTGACCACCGTGAGCCTGCTGTTTCGCGATTACGCCGGCACCCCGAGGGCCTTCGACGAGGTGGTGGGTGCCGAGGGCGTCCGGGTGGCCTACGGATCGGTGCTCCGGCAGCTGGCGAAGCTCGACTCCGACGAGGTCAGGGCCCGTGCCGAGTACCTCAAGTCGACCTACCTCGACCAGGGCGTCACCTTCGACATCGGTGGCGAGGAGCGCCCGTTCCCGCTCGACATCGTCCCCCGGGTGCTGCTCGCCGACGAGTGGGCCGAGGTGGAGGAGGGTGTCGCCCAGCGTGTCCGGGCCCTCGAGGCGTTCCTCTCCGACGTCTACGGCGAGGGCAGGGTCTTCCGGGACCGGGTGATCCCGCGCCGGGTCGTGGTCACCTCGCCGCACTACCACCGGGTGATGGCCGGCGTCCGGATGCCCAACGGTGTCCGGTGCCACGTCGCCGGCATCGACCTGGTCCGTGACGAGGTCGGACGGTTCCGCGTGCTGGAGGACAACGTCCGGGTGCCGTCGGGGGTCTCCTACGTGATGACCAACCGCAGGGCGATGTTCTCCGCGCTGCCGGAGGTGACCACGCGGCACCGGATCCGTCCGGTCGAGGGCTACCCGCTGCACCTGCTGGCGGCGCTGCGGGCGGCCGCTCCGAGCGGCGTCAGCGACCCGACCGTGGTCGTGCTCACTCCCGGCGTGTACAACTCCGCCTACTTCGAGCACGCGCTGCTGGCCCGGATGATGGGCGTCGAGCTGGTCGAGGGCCGCGACCTGGTCTGTCACAACGGGCGGGTGTCGATCCGCACCACCCAGGGCCTCAAGCCCGTCCACGTCATCTACCGCCGCGTCGACGACGAGTTCCTCGACCCCGCCCAGTTCAAGTCCGACTCGATGCTCGGCTGCGCGGGCCTGGTCACCGCGGCGCGGGCGGGCAACGTCACCATCGCCAACGCGATCGGCAACGGGGTGGCCGACGACAAGCTCGTCTACACCTACATTCCCGACCTGATCCGGTACTACCTCCACGAGGAGCCGAAGCTGGCCAGCGTCGACACGTGGCGGATGGAGGAGCCCTCGCACCGCGAGGAGGTCATGGACCGGCTGTCCGAGCTCGTGCTGAAGCCCGTCGACGGGTCGGGCGGCAAGGGGATCGTGATCGGCCCGCGGGCCACGCCCCGGCAACTGGACGCCCTGCGCGCGAAGATCCTGAAGGATCCGCGCGGCTGGATCGCCCAGCCGGTCGTGCAGCTGTCCACCGTGCCGACGATGATCGACGGGAAGATGGCCCCGCGCCACGTCGACCTGAGGCCGTTCGCCGTGAACTCCGGCGACGGCGTGTACGTGCTGCCGGGCGGGCTGACCCGGGTCGCGCTGCCCGAGGGCGAGCTGATCGTGAACTCCAGCCAGGGCGGCGGTTCCAAGGACACCTGGGTGCTCGCCCGCGACGGCGTCCGCGGCAACCGGCGCCGGCGCCGTCCCCGCGAGGCCGTCTCGGGCGTCCCGCAGGCCGATCTCGGCGCGGAGCTGGTGCAGCAGCAGCAGGCCCAGCAACAGCAGCAGGCGAGGATCGGCGGTGCGGTGTGCTGAGCCGGATCGCCGAGTCCCTGTTCTGGATCGGCCGGTACCTCGAGCGGGCCGAGGACACCACCCGGATCGTCGAGGTGCACCTCCAGCTGCTGCTCGACGACCCGACCGTGGATCAGGACGACGCCGCGCTGAACCTGCTGGCCGTGATGGGCGCGCCGGAGGCGGAGGCCACGGACACCGGCGAGGTGCTGCGGGTGCTGTGCTACGACCCCTTGTCGCCCTGCTCGGTGGCGGCCGCCCTGGGCGGGGCCCGCGAGGCGGCCCGGCGGGCCCGCGAGACGGTCTCGATCGAGATGTGGGAAGCGATCAACACGACCTGGAACTCGGTGAAGGGCGGACGGCTGCAGCGGATGCGCCCCGCCTCGGCGTTCCGGCTGGTCCGCGAGCGCTGCGCGGTCATCTCCGGAACGGCGGACCAGACCATGAGCCACGACGAGGGCTGGCACTTCCTGACCCTGGGCCGCAGCCTGGAGCGGGTCGACATGACCGCCCGGCTGATCTCCAACGCCCACGTCACCGGCGGCCAGAGCGCCTGGAGCAATGTGCTGCGCGGCTGCGGCGCGCACCACGCCTTCGTCCGCACCTACGGGGGAGTGACCACGGACAAGGACGCGGCCGAGTTCCTGCTGCTCGACCGGCTGTTCCCGCGTTCGGTCGTGCACAACCTGGCCGCCGCCGAGGCCGCTCTCGCCGACCTGGACTTCGCGGGTGGCCGCAGGGTCGGCTTCGACGACGAGGCACGCCGCCTGCTCGGCACCGCGCGGGCCGCGCTGGAGTACCGGGCGCCCGGGCGCATCCTCGAAGACCTGCCGCAGCGGATGACCGACCTGCAGCGGATCTGCAACAAGGTCAGCGAGACGGTCACGCAGCGGTACTTCAGCGGCGCCACCGCCGCCACCTGGAGCGGAGGCATCTGATGGGGCGGCAACTGCGCATCGTCCACCACACCGGCTACCGGTACGACGGCATGGTCAGCGCCTCGCACAACGAGGTGAGGATGACCCCGCGCGCGACCAGGGAGCAGTACGTGCTCGCCACTCGTCTGGACATCTCTCCGATGGCCTGGTCGCACTCGTTCGTCGACTACTGGGGCACGCCGGTCACCGCGTTCGAGATCGCCGAGCCGCACAGCCGGATGGACGTGGTGGCGACGTCGACCGTGGACGTCGGGGACCGGCTCGCCGAGGGTCCCGGGGCCAGTTGGGAGGACCTGGCCGAGGAGTCGCTGTGTGACCAGCAGATCGAGTTCCTCGCCCCGTCGGAGCATGTCGAACCGCCGTCGGAACTGCGCCGGTTCGCCGCGGAGGCGGCGAAATCGTCCGCCCGACCGGTCGACGCCGTCCGCGCCATCATCGAGCGGATCCGCGACCGCGTCGCCTACGTGCCAGGGTCGACCGAGGTGAGCACGACGGCCACCGCGGTCTGGGAGGCGAGGGCCGGGGTCTGCCAGGACCTGGTGCACCTCGGCCTCGGCGCACTGCGCGGCGTGGGGATCCCGACCCGCTATGTGTCCGGCTATGTGATGCCCAACGCGGCGCCCGTCGTGGGCGAGGCCCGGACCGGGGAGTCCCATGCCTGGCTGCAGTACTGGGACGGCGCGTGGGTCGGGCTCGACCCGACCAACGACACCGCCCCGGGCGACTTCCACGTCGAGGTCGGCGTCGGCCGGGACTACTTCGACGTGACGCCCCTGAAGGGCGTCTACTCCGGATCGCAGTCCTCCGACCTGTTCGTCGAGGTCGAGATCACCGTGCTCGCCTGAGCCGCCGGTCGCGCCCGGGGCGACCTCAGAGCCGCCGCGGCAGGGGGCCGGGCCGGTAGTCCTTGTTGCGGGGGCGCATGTCCTCACCGGTCAGCTCGGCGTGGACGCGGTAGGCGGCCAGGGCTCCGCTCAACAGTTGCGCCCACCCGTCCGTGCCACCCGGCGACCACGCCGAGGCGACGATCACCCCCGGCCGTGCGGGCTGCAGTCGCGGCAGGTCCAGCAGGGTGCGCCACGATGTCCACAGCGGGCCGCCACCGGGCGCCCGCAGCAGCCGGCGGGCCGTGCGCAGGTCCGGTCGCTCGCGGGTGAGGTCCGCGTGGGTGAAGGGGTCCACCGCGCTCACCACGGCCTCGGCGACCAGGTC
>NZ_JASGES010000243.1:0-12114 GCF_047606205.1 Propionicimonas sp.
GTGCGAGGCTCGGTCCAGGCCGACCGGCCGCGGGACCGGGCGGCCTGCGGTGAGGCGGGGCCCACTGTGGGGCGCGGCACCCCGGGCATGACCAGCCCAGCGCCCAGCGCGGCGAGCCGCAACGCCCCGACGAGGACGCCGACGACGGCGAACTGTGCGACCACGGGGACACCGAGGGCGGCGGCACCGGCGCCCAGCACCGAGCCGCCGACCGCGCCGAGGGAGAACGCGGCATGGAAGTGCGGGATGACCGCGCGTCCGAACGCCTGCTCGATGCGCGCGGACTCGACGTTCATCGGGAGGTTCAGCAGCGCTCCGCCGATCCCGTTCAGGACGGTCCCGGCCCCGAAAACCGGCAGCGAACCGAGCGCAGGCCCGACCCCCATCAGCGTGAAGCCAGCGGTCATCACCACCGAGCCGGCGGCGAACATCCTCGCGCTGCCCACCCGGCCCAGGGCCAGGGGGGCGGTGAAGACGGTCACCAACGCGCCGATCGACCCGACCAGGAGGACGACGCCCAGTTCGGCGGCGCCGAGGTGGAGGTCGTCGCGGACGCCGGGGACGCGGGCGAGCCAGGAGAAGGAGATCACGCCGCTCAACGAGAACGCTGCGAGGAGCATGTGGCGGGCACGGTGACGGGCGAGCGGGGCCGGGGATGGCCGGAACACAACAGACTCCAACGGGACGGTACGACGAGCGGTTGTCCCGTCCGCGGGTGTCGGGCTCGCTGCGACAGCGGACATGCGTCGCCGGCGGTCAGCAGGGCTGGACCGCGGCATCGGGGATACCCCTATCCCATCAACCGCGGGGGCGGTCCGTCAAGCCGGCGACGGCCGTGCTCGAGGACGTTGAATCGTTGATATAGTTCAGCTATCAACTACTTGTGAGAGAAGCCTCCATGCCCACGCAGACCGTGCTCGAGCCGCTCGCCGCCCAGAGCATCTTCACCGATATGCACACCGCGTACCAGTTCACCGACGAGCCCGTCTCCGACGAGGACCTCGCCCGCATCTACGACCTCGCGAAGTTCACCCCGACGGCCCTGAACAGCCAGCCGCTGCGGATCACCTTCGTCCGCACCGAGGCCGCCAAGGCGCGCCTCCTGCCGCTGCTCGCCGAGGGCAACCGGGCGAAGTCCGCCTCCGCGCCCGTGGTGGCGATCCTCGCCGCCGACACCGACTTCCACGAGCACCTCCCCGTGGTCAGCCCGCAGGCGGCCGGCGCGCGAGAGCGCTTCGGCGCCAACGCCGAGCAGCGCAGCGCGATGGCCACGAACAACGCCTGGCTGCAGGCCGGCGGCCTCATCCTCGCCGTCCGCGCCGCGGGGCTGGACGCCGGTCCCATGGGCGGCATGGACACGGCGGCGATCGACGAGGAGTTCCACCCTGGTACCGCGCTGCGCACCTTCATGGTCGTGAACATCGGCCACGTCGCCCAGGACGGCACCTTCCCGCGGAATCCGCGGCTCGGCTTCGACCAGGCGGTCACGCTCGCCTGACCCGTGCGATCAGCCGGCCGGGTGATCGACCGCAGCCACCACGGCGGCGATCCCGACCGGGTGGCCGACCGGACGGAAGTGGCCGGTCAGCCGGAGCCGCACGTTGCGCGCCCCTTCCAGCTCGCTGCCCTCGGGGACGTGCTCGTCGAAGCGACTCGCGATCGAGGTGATCCGTGCGTTCACCGCACCGGGGCGACCCAGCGTGGCCAGCGTCGGGTGACCGGGCACCAGCGGGCGCAGGCTGCGCAACGGCAGCAGGTGCGAGCGGCGCGAGCCGTGGAACGGCGTGCAGACCGCGACCAGCGACCCGATCCGGTGGCCGTCGTCCGCCATCAGGGCGAGCTTCCCGACCAACCCGCCCTTGCTGTGCCCCACGACCACGACGTCGCGCAGGTCGCGTTCGGCGACCAGCCGCAGCAGCGCGTGCGCACCGGTCGCGATCGGCGCCCGGTTGCGCCCCAGCGCGGGGATGACGTGCACCGCGTGACCGGCGCGGTGCAGCCCCACGATCAGCGGCCGCAGGAAGCGCCAGTCCTCGTAGACGCCGGGGACGACGACGACCGGGCGGCCGTCCGCGCCGTCGGGGGCGGTGGCGTAGCGCTCCGGCGTCGCCGGCGCGCCGATCCCGGCCACCCACAGCAGGGCTGCCCACAGATAGTCCTGCACCCACCAGATCGCCCGCACCCCTCCATCCTGCCCTGCCGACGCGGCCCGTCGACCGCGTGAGGTGATCCCGCCGCGCCGCGCGCCGCCTGCATCCACACGTCCCGCACAGCCGGTCGAGTGGCCCGAGCCGCCGCCGTCGGGTAGGAACGTCACCGTGGAGGTACTCAGCGAGCTCCTGCGCAGGGCCCTCGCCGCGCACCCGGCGCCCGGCCTGCGGGCCTCGGCGACCATCGGCGCCGTCGCGCTGGCCGCCGTCCTGGTGGCATGGCCACTGGTCCGGCTGCTGGTGACGGTCTGCCACGAGGCGGGCCACGCGGTGGTCGCCGTGCTCGCCGGACGCCGGCTCAGCGGCATCCGCGTCCACTCCGACACCTCCGGCCTGACCGTGAGCCGGGGCCGCCCCCGTGGTCCCGGCATGGTGGCGACGCTGCTGGCGGGGTACCCGGCCGCCGCGGTCCTCGGCCTGGGCGCGGCCTGGCTGGCCGGAGCCGGTCACGCGGTCGGCGTGCTCTGGCTGATCGTGCTGCTGCTCGCCGTGATGCTGCTGCAGCTGCGAAACCTCTACGGCGCCGCCGTCGTCCTCGCCACCGGCGTGCTGGTCGGTGTCGTGTCCTGGTACGCGAGCCCGGCCGTCGCGGGCTGGCTGGCGAACGGCATCGCGTGGATGCTGCTGCTCGCCGCGCCCCGTCCGGTGGTCGAGCTGCTGCTGCGGCATTCGCCGGGCTCGGACGCCGCGCAGCTCGCCGCCCTCACCCGCGTGCCCCGGGCGGTGTGGGCACTGCTCTGGCTGGCCCTGACGCTCGGTGCGCTCGGGCTCGGTGCGACCTGGCTGCTGCCCGGGGCGTGGCCGGGTCCTTCCTGACCGGTGGCTCAGGATCCGCTTGTACTCTGGTCGCCATGACCGACCCGGTGGCCGACCTCGCGCGGCGGCGCAACGACCTCCCGTTGCCGGTCGACACCTCGGTGCCGCTGCCCCGGCGGATCCTCAGCTCCCGGTGGACGTGGGCGGTGGTGGCGCTGACCATCTTGTTCGTCGTCGCCCTGGTCGCGCAGTACCGGATGCTGACCGCCGACACCCCGGTCACCGGTGGCGTGGTGGAGGGGATCAACCCCTCCGCGATCCGGACCGGTTTCTGGATGGCCCTCCCGACGCTCGCCTTCTGGACGGTCGTGTTCGTGTGGGCGGACCGGTACCGTCCGCAACGCCTGGTGGTCTGGTACCTCGCGCTGGGCTGGGGGATCGCGATCGCCACCTTCCTGGCCATCAACGCGAACACGTGGGCGGCCCAGCAGTTGGCGGTCGCGGGCAACGGCGACCCCACGACCAGCGCTCGCGCCGCGATCTTCGTGGCCCCGTTCGTCGAGGAGGCGGCCAAGGCGTCGGTGCTGTTCCTGATCGCGATCGTCGCGCGCTACCGGCTCACCTCGCAGGTCTCGGTGGTGGTCCTCGCCGGACTGTCCGCGGCAGGCTTCGCCTTCACCGAGAACATCATCTACTACGCGCGCGCCATCGTGTACGCGTCGGAGAACATCGGCGTCGGGGACGCCAGCGCCGCCGTCAGCCAGCTGGTCTGGCTGCGGGGCTTCTGGACCTGCTTCGGCCACCCGATGTTCACGATGATGACCGGCATCGGGGTCGCCGTCGCGCTGCGCACCCGGAGCAAGGTGGTCAGGGTGCTCGCGCCCGTCGCCGGGTACGGCGCGGCGGCGCTGCTGCACATGGTCTTCAACTCCCAGGTCAGCCTGAACAGCGAGGAGGGCCAGCGGGTCCTGTACGTGCTGGTCGCACTCCCGCTGCTGCTCACCCTCGTCCTCTACGTGGTGCGGCAGGTGCTGAAGCAGGGACGCGTGCTCGCCGCCCGGCTGGGCGACTACGCCCAGCTCGGCTGGCTTCCCGAGAGCGATCCGCTCGTCTTCGCCCGGCAGCGGTCCCGGTCGTGGGCCGTGCTGGTCGCGGCCACCCGCGGCTGGAACGTCCTGCTCGCGACCGTCCGCCTGCAGCGGATCCTCACCGAGCTGGCCTATCTGCGGGACGGTCAGGTGCGCGGCATCTACGACGAGGCGGCCACCGTCCGCGCCCGAGCGCTGGTCGAACAGGCCAAGGGCCTGCGCGGGCTGGCCATCGACGACCCCAGAGGCCTCAGGCTGAGCCTCCCGCGGCTGCGCAGGCAGCGGCCGCTCGCCTATGTCCCGCCGTCCTACCCCGGCCCGGCGGGGATCGGCGGCAACTGGCCAGCACCGGTGGGTCAGCCGCCGATAGGATCACCTGGTTACTCGGCCGTCGACCCGACCTGGGGGCCGCCCAAGGGGTAGGAGGGACGCATGGGAGGAGAGATCCTGACCGCGTCCCTCACTCGGCTGCGCGACGCCCTCGCCGGCGTGCGTCTCCCGCTCCAGCTGCCCGGCTCGGACGCGGCCCTCGCCCGCGCCAGGGCCGACGTCGCCCAACTCGACGACTACGTGCTGCCCCGGCTCGCGAGGCTCGACGCGCCCCTGCTCGCCGTGATCGGCGGGTCGACCGGGGCGGGGAAGTCGACGCTGGTGAACTCGCTGCTGGGCCGGGTGGTCACCGCCCCCGGTGTGATCCGTCCGACGACCCGGTCGCCGGTGCTCGTCCATCACCCCGAGGACGCGGCCTGGTTCGGTTCGGACGCGATCCTGCCCGGTCTGGCCCGTGGCAGCGGGCCCAGCAACGACGCCAGGACGCTGCACCTGGTCCCGGAGCCGACGCTGCCGCGCGGGCTGGCCGTCCTCGACGCACCCGATGTCGACTCGGTGGTCGCGGAGAACCGCGCCCTGGCCGCCCAACTGCTCGGCGCCGCCGACCTGTGGCTGTTCGTGACGACCGCGGCCCGCTACGCCGACGCCGTCCCGTGGGACTACCTGCGCGCGGCCGCGGACCGGCACGCCGTCGTCGCCGTGGTGCTCGACCGCGTCCCCCCGGCGGCGATGGACGAGGTCCCGGTCCACCTGGGCCAGATGATGGGCCAGCGTGGCCTGGGCCGCTCGCCGCTGTTCGCCGTCCCCGAGACCGAGATGGACGCGGACGGCCTGCTGCCCGACGCGGCCGTCGCCCCGATCCGGGACTGGCTCGGCAGCCTGGCCGCCGATGCGGTCAGCCGCAACGAGGTGGTCATGCAGACGCTGGCCGGCGCGATCGGGTCGATCGCCGCCGGCGCTCCGGTGGTGGCCGGGGCCGTCACCGATCAGGTGCTGGGTCTCGAGACGCTGCGGGCGGACGCGGAGTCCTCCTTCGCCGAGGCCGTCCGGTCGGTCGCCGTCCAGAGCGCCGACGGGACGCTGCTGCGCGGGGAGGTGCTGGCCCGGTGGCAGGACTTCGTCGGCACCGGCGAGTTCTTCCGTGCGGTCGAGCAGAGGATCGGGTGGCTGCGCGATCGGCTGGTCGCCTTCGTGAAGGGCGAGCCGCAGCAGGCTGAGGACGTCAAGCTGGCGGTGACCTCGGGCATGGAGGTCCTGATCCGCGAGGAGGGTGAGGCCGCGGCCCGAAGGGTCGAGTCGGCCTGGCAGGCCCATCCCGCGGGACGGCAGGTCCTCGCCTCCGCCGGCACCCAGGCCCTCTCCCGCGCGTCGGCCGACTACCCGTCGGCGGTGTCGAGGACCATCCGCGAGTGGCAGGGCGATGTTCTCGAGCTCGTGGCCGGGGAGGGCGCAGCCAAGAAGTCAGCGGCCCGGTTCTGGGCGCTCGGCGTCAACGGGGTCGGGGTCGCCCTGATGATCCTCGTCTTCAGCCAGACGGGCGGCCTGGTCGGGGCGGAGATCGGGGTGGCCGGCGGCACGGCCGTCCTCGCCCAGCGGGTGCTGGAGGCGGTCTTCGGTGAGGACGCGGTCCGCCGCCTCGCCAAGCGCGCCAAGGCCGACCTGGACGCCCGCGTGGAGGCGTTGATGGCCGTCGAACTCAGTCGCTACCTCGACGCCCTCGACGCGGTCGACGTGCGCCCGGAGCAGGCTGGTGCGGTGCTGGCGGCAGCGCAGGAGGTCGCCGAAGCGCGGCTCGAGGACCTGCCCCCGCCCGCGCCCGAGCCCCGGGAGACCGAGTGAGCGCCGCCGACACCTCGCTGGCCGGCCGGGTCCGCGCGCTCGCCGCAGCCGTGCAGGCGGCCGACGGGCGAAGCGACGCGAAGGTCGTGACCGACGCCCGCGCGGTGGTCGAGCGGGCAGGGGAGCGGGTGGCCTTCAGCGGCGGCTGGACCGTGGTGGCCCTGGCCGGCGCCACGGGCTCCGGGAAGTCGAGCCTGTTCAACGCCGTCACCGGAACCGAGCTGGCGCGGGTGGCGGTGCGGCGTCCCACCACGGCGAAGCCGATGGCGGTCAGCTGGGGCACCGAGCTGCCCCACGAACTGCTGGACTGGTTGGACGTCACCGGCAGGCACCTCGTCCCCTCCGGCCCGCACGAGCTGTCCGACCTGGTCCTGCTCGACCTGCCGGACCACGACTCGACCGAGGTGTCGCACCGACTGGCCGTCGACCGGATCGTCCAGCTGGTCGACGCCCTGATCTGGGTGGTGGACCCCCAGAAGTACGCCGACGCCGCGCTGCACGAGGGCTACCTGCGACGGCTCGCGCCCTACGCCGAGGTGATGATGGTGGTGCTGAACCAGGCGGACCGGCTCGCCCCCGAGGCGCTCGACACGTGCCTGAGCGACCTGCGCCGACTGCTCGACGCGGAGGGCCTGGGAGCCACTCCGATCATGGCGGTGTCCGCGCTGCACGGCAGCGGGATCCCGGAGCTGCGCGAGGCGCTCGCCAGGACTGTCGCGAACAAGCAGGCGATGACGCGTCGGTTGTCGGCGGACGTGACGGTCGCGGCGGGGGCACTCGCTGCCGACCTCGGCACGGCGGCCGTGCCGGATCTGGACGAGCGGCTGCAGCGACAGGTCGTGGGCGCCCTCGGCGCCGCTGCAGGCGTCCCGGTCGTGGTGGACGGCGTGCGGAGAGCGTGGCGCAAGCGCGGCACGGCGGCTACCGGCTGGCCGTTCGTGACCTGGCTGCAGCGGCTGCGTCCCGACCCGTTGAAGAGGCTGCGGCTCGACCTCACCCCGGGCGACCACAGCCCGACCGACGTCAACCGCACGTCCCTGCCGAAGGCGTCTGCCGTCCAGCGGGCCCGGGCCGACCAGGGGCTGCGCGAACTGGCCGACCGGGCGAGCGCCGGCCTGCCTCGCGGGTGGGCGACCTCGGTGCGGGATGCGGCGGATGGCCGCAGGTCCGTGCTGCTGGACCGTCTCGACGTGGCGATCGCGGGCACCGAACTCGAGGTCCGGAAGGGCACCTGGTGGTGGCGCCTGTTCGGCCTGCTCCAGTGGCTGCTGATCGCCGCCGTGCTGGCGGGTGCGGGGTGGCTGCTTGCGAACCCGTTGCTCCTCGGACTCGGGGCGCCCCCACTGCCGAGCGTGCGGTGGTACGGCATCCCGGCCGGGACGTGGCTGCTGGTCGGAGGCGTCCTCGCCGGCCTGCTGCTGGGTGTGCTGGGCCGCGCACTGGTCGAGGTCGGCGCCAACGCCCACGCCGCCCACGCCCGGCGACGCCTGGAGGAGTCCGTGCGCACGGTCGTCGCGGAGGAGGTGTTCGAGCCTGTCGACGCCGAACTGGCGCGGTACCGCCTCGCCCGTGAACGGGTCGCGGAAGCAACACGGTCGTAGTTCATTGAACGACGGACTCCGGTTGTCCACAGGGCACGGGTTTTCCACAGCTCGCGCAGCTCGCTGAGCGGTCCGCGTCCCCGCTGCCGAAGATGACCGGCGAGGACGAGAGGAAAGGAGTCCGTCGATGGACGCAGAAGTCTGGATCACCGGCAACGTCGGCAGCGAGGTCGTGGTGCGGGAGTTCTCCGACGGGGGCGTGGTCGCCACGTTCCGGCTGGCCTGCACACCGAGGCTGTGGCGCAACGGCGAGTGGGGTGACGACAGGACGACCTGGCTGCAGGTCGCCTGCAACCGGGCCCTGGCGCAGAACGTGAAGTCCAGCCTCGGCAAGGGCGATCCGGTGATCGTGGTCGGCCGGCTGCGCACCGACCGCTGGACCGACGACCAGGGCGTCCAGCGTGAGCGGATCAAGCTCCAGGCGCAGTCGGTCGGTCACGACCTGTCCCGCGGCACTTCGGTCTTCCGGAGGTCGGCGCGACCGGCGGCCGGGGAGGACAACGAGGTGAGCGTGACCGAGCTGGTCGCCGACATCGGGGAGGACGAACCCGATGAGGAGGGCGTGACCAGCGCGGCGTGAGGCGGGAGCCGTCGGGCATTCCCGAGGTCCGTCGAGCGCCGCCACAACGACAAGCTCGGTGGTTGCTCCCAGCCGGCATCTCAGGGACGAGTTCTGTCGCGATCCGGGGCGTGCGGCAGGCGGCGCTTGATCGTCGGTGGTCGAACCTGTCCAGGGCGTCGACGACGGGCCGGTGCAAGGGCTTCGACAAGCTCGATCGGCCGCCGGAGGGGTTGATCAGCGAGTGCCCACCGGGGCGGGCCCGGCTCAGCCGCGGGTGAGCCTGCGGTGGGCGGTCCGGTGCGGACGGGCGGCCTCGACGCCGAGCCGGGTGACCTTGTTCTCCTCGTAGTCGGCGAAGTTGCCTTCGTACCAGAACCAGCTCGCGTCGTCGTCGTCCGTGCCCTCCCAGGCGAGGATGTGGGTGGCGACCCGGTCGAGGAACCAGCGGTCGTGGGAGATCACCACGGCGCAGCCGGGGAACTCGAGCAGGGCGTCCTCCAGAGACTGGAGGGTCTCGACGTCCAGATCGTTGGTCGGCTCGTCGAGCAGAAGGACGTTGCCGCCCATCTTCAGGGTGAGCGCGAGGTTGAGCCGGTTCCGCTCGCCGCCCGAGAGGACGCCGGCCAGCTTCTGCTGGTCGGGGCCCTTGAACCCGAAGGACGCGACGTAGGCGCGCGAGGGCATCTCGAAGCTGGCCACCTTGATGTGGTCGAGGCCGTCGGAGACGACCTCCCAGACGTTCTTGTCTGCGGCGATCCCGGAGCGATCCTGGTCGACGTAGGAGAACTTCACGGTGCCGCCGACCTTCAGCTCGCCGGAGTCGGGCTTCTCCTCGCCCACGATCATCTTGAACAGGGTGGTCTTGCCGACGCCGTTCGGCCCGATCACGCCGACGATGCCCGCACGGGGCAGCGTGAAGCTCAGGTTCTCGATCAGGACGCGGTCGCCGAAGCCCTTGGTGAGCCGGTTCGCCTCGAGCACGTCCGAACCCAGTCGCGGGCCCGGCGGGATGTTGATCTCGGCCAGGTCGACCTGGCGGTTGCGCTCCGCCTCGGCCGCGAGCTCCTCGTAGCGGGCCAGGCGGGCCTTGTTCTTGGCCTGGCGGGCCTTCGGGTTGGCGCGCACCCACTCCAGTTCCTTCTCCAGGATCCTGGCGCGCTTGGCGTCCTTCTTCCCCTCGATCGCCAGGCGGGAGCGCTTGGTCTCCAGGTAGGTGGAGTAGTTGCCCTCGTAGGGGTGCAGCTGGCCGCGGTCGATCTCGCAGATCCACTCCGCGACGTTGTCGAGGAAGTACCGGTCGTGGGTGACGGCGAGGACGGCACCGGGGTAGGTCTTGAGGTGCCCCTCCAGCCAGCTGACGCTCTCGGCGTCCAGGTGGTTGGTCGGCTCGTCGAGCAGAAGCAGGTCGGGTTGCTGCAGCAGGAGCTTGCACAGCGCCACCCTGCGCCGCTCGCCGCCGGACAGCACGTCGACGATCGCGTCGCCGGGCGGGCACTGCAGGGCGTCCATCGCCTGGTCGAGCTGGGAGTCGAGGTCCCAGGCCTGGCGATGGTCGAGCTCGGTCTGCAGCTCGCCCATCTCCGCCAGCAGCGCGTCGAAGTCGGCGTCCGGTTCGGCCATCGCCATCGAGATCTCGTTGAACCGGTCGAGCTTGGCCTTCGTGTCGGCCACGGCCTCGTGGACGTTCTCGAGCACCGTCCTTCCCTCGGTCAGCGGCGGCTCCTGCAGCAGGATGCCGACCGACTTGCCCTTGGCGAGCATCGCGTCGCCGTTGTCGGGCGTGATCAGGCCGGCCATCAGCTTGAGCATCGTCGACTTGCCCGCGCCGTTGGGGCCGACGACGCCGATCTTCGCGCCCTCGAAGAAGGAGAGCGTGACGTTGTCGAGAACGAGCTTCTCGCCCAGCTTCTTGCGGACGTTGTGCATCGTGAACACGAATTCGGGCATGGCGATCTTCCTGGCGCAGGTGTGGAGCGGCGGCCCAGTCTACGCCAGCGGGCCCGCGCTCCTGCCATCGCTGGTCAGCAGCTGCGCGAGGGTCATCGACCCGCGCCCGGCGAGATCGCGCAGCTGGAGCCGGCAGGAGAATCCGTCGGCGAGCAGGACGGCGTCGGGGCCGGCGGCTCGCACCGCAGGCAGGAGGTGGTTCTCCGCGACCGCGACCGAGGTCTCGTAGTGGCCGCGCTCGACGCCGAAGTTGCCGGCGAGGCCGCAGCAGCCGGCGACCGTGACCAGGTGGGCGCCGGTGCGCGCGAGGAGGCGGGCGTCGGCGTCCCAGCCGAGGACGGAGGAGTGGTGACAGTGCGGCTGGGCGACGACGGTCAGCCCGGACAGGTCGGGCGGCGTCCAGCCGGCGCGCTCGAGAACCTCGGCGAGCGTCCTGACCCCGGCCGCCACCTCGGCCACCCGGGGATCATCCACCAGGGCGGCCGCGTCGTCCCGCCACACCGCCGTGCAGGACGGCTCCAACCCGACGACCTGCGTGCCGGCGGCGACCAGGGGGTGCAGCACGTCCAGCGCGTTCCGCAGCAGCCGGGCAGCGTGCCCGCGCTGGCCGGTGGTGATCCACGGCAGCCCGCAGCAGGCCGTGCGGCGAACCACCTGCGGGGCGAAGCCCGCCGAGCGCAGCACGGTGAGCACCGCGCCGAGCCGACCGGCGTCCAGCGTGTCGGTGAAGGAGTCGACCCAGACGGCGACCGGCGCCGAGGACGGGTCCTGCGGCTGATCCTGCGCGGCGACCCCGCTGCGACGAGCCGCGCGGGAGGAGAAGGCCGGCAGCGACCGCCTGGCGTCCACACCGGCGAGCCGGCGGGCGGCCGCGCCGAGGGCCGGCATCGCCAGCGCGCCGTTCACGAGGCCGGACAGGCCGGGGACGGCGGTGATCACCCGGCCCCAGGTGGGCAGCCAGCCGAGCGCGTAGTGGCTGCGTGGCCGCGGCCGGCCGTGGTACGCCTCCGCCAGCACGCGTGACTTCATGGCCGCCACGTCGGTACCGGTCGGGCACTCGCTCGCGCAGGCCTTGCAGGCCAGACACAGGTCGAGGGCCTGGTGCACCTCCTCCGCGCGCCAGCCGCCCCGCACGAGGCGTCCGTCCACCATCTCCTGCAGGACCCGGGCCCGGCCACGCGTCGAGTCCTGCTCGCGACCGGTGGCCCGGTAGGACGGGCACATCACGCCGCCGGTGTCGGCCAGGCACCGCCCGACACCGGTGCAGCGGTGCACCCCGGCGGCGAAGCGCGCGTCCAACCGCGGGAGCGTCGAGCCTGCGGAGGCGGGCAGTCGCAGGTCGACGTCCAGCGGGCGAGGGTCGACCAGGACGCCCGGGTTCAGCAGGTTGTCCGGATCGAAGATGTGCTTGACTGCGGCGAACAGCGCCAGCGCCTGCGGCGAGTACATCCTGCCCAGGAGTTCGGAACGGGCGCGGCCGTCGCCGTGCTCGCCGGAGCACGACCCGCCGTAGCCGGCCGCCAGGTCGGCGGCGTCCTCGACGAACCGGCGGTACCCGGCGACGCCGGCCGGCGAGGACAGGTCGAAGTCGATCCGCACGTGCACGCAGCCCTCGCCGAAGTGCCCGTACGGGAGCCCGTGCAGACCGTGGGCGGCGAGCAGCGCGTCGAAGTCGCGCAGGTAGGCGCCGAGGACGCCGGGTGGCACCGCCGCGTCCTCCCAGCCGGCGTGCGCGGGTCTGGCCAGCCCGATCGCGGCGAGGCCGGCGCCGTCGGCCCGGA
>NZ_JASGES010000244.1:0-11404 GCF_047606205.1 Propionicimonas sp.
AGGGTCGAGCCGCTGGAGGTGGCTGAATCGGCGGGGAGACGCGGGGTCAGTGGGCGAGCTGCTGGTCGAGGGCTTCGCGGATGATCTGGGAACGGGACTTGTGTTCCCGGGCGGCGTAGGCGTCCAGGCGGGCAGCACGTTCGGGGTCGAGCCGGAACTGGATCACCACCCCGGCCTCGTGGCCGAGTTCGCGTGGGCGTCCCAGCCGGGGACGCGAATGCAGGAACTCCGGGCTGTAGCCGGCCTCGGCCTCGGCGGCCGCCTGCTCGAACTGTGCCCGCTCTTCGGGGCTGAACTCGGTATCGGTCATGATCACATCTCCTCTCACAAGAACTCGTAGTAGCTGGGCGTCAGGGCGTCGGCATGAATCACCGCGACCCGTCCGGTGCTGGCCGAAGTGTCGGTGATCACCTCACAGGGCCGTCCGCTAGCGTCGAAGCCGATGTACAGCAGCTTCTGAGGCTCCTCCCGAGCTTCTGAGGCTCCTCCCGAGCTTCTGAGGCTCCTCCCGCAGCACGATCACCGTCCTGGCGTTCTCGATCACAGACAGCATGTCCTCCCGGCTCACCTGGTGACGGTCAGCCGACTCGAAGAACAACACCCGACAATCGTACTACGAAAGGCGGGAGACGCGACACCATGCCATGCCTGTCCACTGGGTCGCGAGCGTTCGCAAGACCCTTCGGGGGGAGGTTGGGGGAAGGTGGGGCCGACTACGGGTTACACCGTAGCGGCCGATCGGGACGCCGGTGCGACGGTTGTCGGGGGAGGCTGGGGGGAGGTGGCCCTGACTAGGACGTTCATTCCGCTGGTGACATTCGGCGCGGTGGTGCCGGTCTCAGGCTGGGAGGCGGCCCTCATGTACGGAGTCAGCGTCGACACGCTGAGGCGTCGAATCGCCCACGGTCACCTGCCGGCGTCCCGCTTCGGCGGCCGTCTCATCCGGGTACGCATCGAAGACCTCGAAGGGCTCTTCCTGCCGATTCCGACAGTGCGGCCGATCCATCGCCGACTCGGCTGAGGAGTCCCAGATGGCAGGAATCCTTCGGTCACCTAAGGGCCCGATAAGGGCCCGAGAAGTGGCCATCTGACTTACATCACTGTATTTATCCTAGTGAAATGGCACTTTTCGAGTGCCCCCAATGGGACTCGAACCCATACCTGGGCGGGTTTAAGCCGCCTGCCTCTGCCAGTTGGGCCATGGGGGCCCCGGCGCGATTCTAGGGGGGGACCGCGCCGCCGCCGAGACCGCAGACCGGTCGCCACCGGTCCCGTGCCGGCCGCGCCCGGCGAACGCGTCCCCGACCGCGGCTGGACCGGGTGGAACCGACCAGGGCCGGAGAGTCACTCCCTGCGACGCGCTGTCACCGCCCGCTGGAGGAGCACGAAAGCCAGCAGGATGCCGCCGGTGATGATCGCGGTCGCCGCCGGCGGAATGCCGCCGTCGCGCGTGATCAGCACGGTGATCATGCCCAGGACCAGCGCGCCCACCAGGGTGCCGAGGACCGAGCCGGCACCGCCGGTGAGCAGCGTCCCGCCGATCACTGTCGCGGCGATGGCATCCAGTTCCCAGCCGGTCCCGGTGATGTTCTGCGCGCTGCCCAGCCGGGCCGTGTACACCAGCGAAGCGAGTCCGGCCAGGGTGCCACTGAGCGCGTAGACCAGGAGCTTCGTCCGGCGCACCGGCAGGCCCATCAGCAGGGCGGAGGACTCCGAGCCGCCGATCGCGTAGATCGTGCGGCCGGTGCGGGTCCTGGCCAGCACGAACGCGGCCACCGCCACCACCAGCAGGGCGATGATCACCCCCGGAGTGATCACCAGATCGTTGACCTTGGGTCCGTCGATGAGCTTGATCGAGGTGTTGATCAGCCGAAGCGGCGAGTCACCGGCCAGCGACTGGGGCTCGGTGCTCAGCATCGAGGCCAGCCCGCGGGTGAGGAACATCATCGACAGGGTCGCGATGAACGGCTGGACGCCGAAGAACTCGATCAACGCGCCGGACGCGAGGCCGCTCACCGTGCCGATGCCGATCATCACGACCACCACGACGAACGGGTTCCAGCCGGCATTGGCGAGCATCACGCCACTCACTCCGGACAGTGCGATCACCGCGCCCACCGACAGGTCGATGCCACCGGTGATGATCACGAAGGTGAGACCCACGGCGATCAGGATCAGTTGGGCGTTGTTGATGAACAGGCTCGAGATCGTCGAGTACTGCAGGATCCGCCCGTAGGCCACCTCGCCGTAGACGAGCATGCCGGCGAAGATCGCCACGGCCGCCACGGCCGGCAGGTTGACGCTGCTGAACCGGCGCGCCCTTCGGCTCCCGGACGCGGGCCTCGCTGTCGTCGTCGTGCTCATGCCGACACCGCCTCCTTCGCCTCGGCCCTGGCGGCCACCGTCACCGGGCTGGGTGGACGCCGCCGCTGGAACAGCGCCCGCACCCGGGCCGACTGCAGCAGGCAGATCACGATGATGATCGTCGCCTTGAACACCGGGGTGGCCTCGGACGGGATGCCGAGGAAGAGCACCGTCTTGTTCAGGGTGGCGATCAGCAGGCCACCGACCACCGTGCCCCCGATCGAGAATTTGCCGCCGGCCAGCGACGTCCCGCCCACCACGACGGCGAGGATGGCGTCCATCTCCATCGAGGAGCCCGTCTTCGACACGTCGATGGTGTTGACCGTCGAGGTCGCCATGATCCCCGCGACCGCCGCGAGCAGCCCGGAGAGTGCGTAGACCGTGATCAACAGGCCGCGTGGCTGGATGCCGGCCATCCGGCTGGCATTCGGGTTGATGCCGATCGCCTCGATCATCATGCCCAGCGCGGTGCGCCGGACGACCACGGCGACGACCGCGACGATGGCGAGGGCGAGGGCGAACACGACGGGAAAGCCGAGCACGTAGCCGTTGGCGACCCAGTGGTACAGGTCGCTGGCCTGCACGGAGGTGTTCTGTCCGCCCGTGATGACCTTGGCGAGGCCGCGCCCGGCCATCATCATCACCAGGGTGCTGATGAACGGTTGCAGCCCGACCACGGAGACCAGGACCGCGTTCACCAGGCCGATCGCCACACCGGCGGCCAGTCCCAGCCCAACGGCGGTCGACACCGATCCGGGCGAGTTCGGGTCGGGGACGGAGGCGAGGTACTGCAGGGCGATCGCACCGGCCACCGCCATCACCGATCCGACCGACAGGTCGATGCCCGCGGTCGCGATCACGAACACCATGCCGAGCGAGATCATCAGGATCGGGGCGGACAGCTTGATGATGTCGATGACGTTGCCGACCAGGCCGCCGGCCTCCGGGCTGAACGAGAGCGTCAGGTAGCCGGGGTCGCGGATCAGGTCGAGCGCCAGCAGCAGCACGATCACAAGGACGCCCCAGAAGAACTGGGTGTGGACGAGACGGGACGCCAGCCCCTTCGCCGTGGTCTGCGGAGCGCTCACGCTGCGCTCTCCTTCCCGTCGGGCTCGGCCTGCGAGGTGTGGTTGGCGATGATCTCCACGATCGTCTGGGCGCTCACCGTTGGGCCATTGGCGATCTCCGCGATCTTCTCATGGTCCTTCAGCACGATGATCCGGTCGCAGATCCGGACCACCTCGTCGAGTTCGGAGGAGATGAACACCACGGTCACGCCCTCCGAGGCGAGCGTGGAGACCGCCTCCTGGATCTCCGCCTTGGCACCGATGTCGATCCCTCGGGTCGGCTCGTCCAGGATCAGGATCTCCGGCTTCGTGGCGAGCCAGCGTCCCAGCAGCACCTTCTGCTGGTTGCCGCCGGACAGGTTGCGGATCAGCCGGTCGGGGTCAGGGGGACGGACGTTCAGCGCCTCGATGTAGGTGTCGACGATCTCGTCCGACTCGCGTCGGCTCAGCGGCCTCGCCCAGCCCCGGCGGGCCTGGACGGCGATGATCATGTTCTCCCGCACGGTGAGGTCGCCGATGATGCCCTCGTCCCTGCGGTTCTCCGTGGAGTAGGCGATCCGGTGCCGGATGCCGTCGGCCGGGTTGTGCAGGTTCACCTGCGTCCCGTCCACCTCCAGCGTCCCCGCCTCACGCCGGTCGGCGCCGTAGAGCAGCCGGGCCAGCTCGGTGCGTCCCGATCCCAGCAGGCCGGCGAAGCCGATCACCTCGCCCCGGCGCAGTTCCACGTCGATGGGCTTGATCGAACCCGCCTTGGCCAGGCCACGCGCCGCCAGCACCGGTGCTGCGCTGGTCTGGACGGCCTCACGCTGGGAGGCGAGCGACTCCAGCGTCCCGAGGTCCTTGCCGATCATCTTCGAGATCAGAGCGGCCCGGTCGAGCTCCCTGGTCAGGTACTCCCCGACGTACTGCCCGTTGCGCAGCACCGTGAGGCGGTCGCTGATCTCATAGATCTGGTCGAGGAAGTGCGAGACGAACAGGATGGCCACCCCCTCGTCCCGGAGCTGCCGGATCACGGCGAACAGGCCCTCGACCTCGTGGGCGTCCAGACTGGAGGTCGGCTCGTCGAGGATCAGCACCCTGGTCTGGGTCACCATGGAGCGCCCGATGGCGACCAGCTGCTGCAGCGCCAGCGAGATGCTGGACAGCCGGCGCCTCGGGTCGAGGTGGTCGAGGCCGAACCTGGCCAGGATCTTCACCGCGGCGTCGTTGGTCGCCTTCCAGTTGATCCCGATCGGGGAACGGATCTCGTGACCCAGCATGGTGTTCTCACCGATGGTGAGGTTGGTGCACAGGTTGACCTCCTGGTACACCGTCGAGATCCCGGCCGCCTCGGCGTCGGCGGTTCCGGAGAAGCGGGTCGGCCTTCCGTCGATGAGAATCCGGCCCCCGTCGATCCCGTAGACGCCGGTGAGCGCCTTGATCAGGGTGGACTTGCCGGCACCGTTCTCCCCCATCAGCGAGTGCACCTCGCCGGGGAAGAGCCGGAAGTCGACATTGTCCAGGGCCTTGACACCGGGAAACTCGACGGAGATGCCCTCCATCTCCACGATCGGCGTCGGTTGCTCCACGATGGGTCCTTCCTGCCTCGTCGCAGGTCACCCGGGTGCGCAGCACGCATCCGGCGGTTGGCGCGGGATCCGGACAGACCCCGCGCCAACCTCGGCCGGCGAGGTGTCTACTCGGTCAGTACTTGCGGTTGGGGAGCGCGGCCTTGGCCGCCTCGGGCGAGTCGAAGGTCGTGCTCGGAACCTCGATGTAGGAGTCGAGCTTCTCGCCGGCAAGGGTCTTCTTGACCGCATCGAGCGCGGTCTCCCCGAACAGCGGGTTGTACTCGGCGACGAAGCTGAGCTTGCCGTCGGCCAGCGCCTGGACGGCGTTCTTGGTGCCGTCGATGGTCGCGATCTTGACGTCCTTGCCCGGGGTCAGCCCGGCTTCCTGGACCGCCTGGATCGCACCGAGGCCCATCTCGTCGTTCTGGGCGAAGATGAACTGGATGTCATTCTTGTTGGCCTTGAGCAGCGTCTCGGTGACGCTCTTGCCCTCGTCGGTCTTCCAGTTGGCGGTCTGGGCGCCAACCTTCTTCCACTGGGACTGCGAGCTGAACACCGAGTCGAAGCCCTGGTTGCGCTCGTTGACGACGCCGACGCCGGCGGGGCCCTCGAGGACGATGTAGTTGCCGCCCTTCGGCATGTCCTTGACCGCCCACTCCGCCACGCTCTTGGCGACGTTGACATTGTTCGGCGCGATCCGGGTGACGTAGAGGCTGGTGTCGTCGGGCTCGATGCCGCGGTCGATCAGGATGACCGGGATCTCGGCCTCCTGCGCCTTCTTCAGCGAGTCCTCCCATCCCGAGCCCTCGGTGGCCGAGAGCAGGATGATGTCGACGCCGGAGTCGACGAACGACGTGAAGGCGTCGATCTGGGACTTCTGGTCCAGGTTGGTGGCCGGGGCGTACTTCAGGTCGAACCCGGCGTCCTTGCTGAACGTGTCCTGCATGTTCTGCTCGTTGGCCTTGCGCCAGTCGCCCTCGGGGCCGACAGCCACGAAGCCGACAGTGGTGAGCGTGGCAGCGGCGCTGCCCTCGGTCGTGCCAGCGCTGGTGCCACCGGTGGTCGAACCACCGCCGCACGCGGTCAGCGAAAGCGCGAGGAGTCCGGCGCTGGCCAATGCCAACAGCCCCCGGACCGTCGTGGTAACCCTCATAGAAATGGCCTCCTCCTTGAGACTTCTGCCGACCCCGAGGAACCCCTGCTCCCTGGTGCGCCGGGCTGTGTTAGCGATCACAATGTTAGCGATCACATGACTTAGGGCACAAGCCGGCCCCGGCAGTCGTTATCAATCCGAGACCTTCCGGCCGGCCACCGGCTCAGCGGCGGGGCGCGGCGGTGCTGGCCCGCACCACCAGCTCCGGCACCCGCAGCAGCGGGTTCGGTGCGTCCTCGTCGGCAAGAACGCCGAGCATCAGGGTCAGGGCGTCCCGCCCGAGCTGTGCGAAGTCCTGGTGCATCGTGGTCAGCGGCGGCGAGAAGTGGGCGGCCTCGGGAATGTCGTCGAAACCGATCACGCTCACATCCGCAGGCACCGCGCGTCCCGACTCGGCCAGGGCATGCATCAGCCCGAGCGCCATCTGGTCGTTGCCGCAGAACACCGCCGTGAACTCCTCGGCCCCCAGCGTCCGGCCCGCCGCGTACCCGCTGGCCGCCGACCAGTCGCCCGGCACCGGCTCGTGGGCCACCAGCCCGCTCTCGCCCAGCGCGTCCCGCCAGCCCCGGATGCGCTCCAGCGCATCCATGGAGTCGGTCGGCCCGCAGACATGGCGAATCTGCGTGTGCCCCAGCTCGATCAGGTGACGGACGGCACGCCGCGCCCCGGCGTACTGGTCGAGCGAGACCCGGTGCAGCCCGCTGCCCTGCGACACGACGGCAAGGAACGGCACGCCCAGGTCCATCGCCTGCAGCAGGCCCAGCGTCGAGCGGTTCGAGGTGATCAGCACGATCGCCTCCACGTTCTGGCGCACCAGGGTCTCTGCGGCCTGCCTCAGCGTGGCGGCGTTGACCTGCATCAAGCTCGCCATGATCACGGCGTAGCGCTCGTCGCGCGCGGCCTCGTTGAAGTACACCGCGGTGGTCGAGGACCCGAACTCCGCGACCCCGGTCGTGATCAGGCCGATCGTCCGGGACCTCCGGGTGACCAGGGCGCGGGCTGCGGGAGAGGGGACGTAGTGCAGCTGCCGGATCGCTCGTTCGACCCGCTCCCTGGTGGCGGCGCGGACGTTGGGCAGGTCGTTCAGGACGCGGGAGACCGTCTGGTGGGACACCCCGGCAAGACGGGCGACGTCGAAGATCGTGGCCGTCTTGGCGCGCTCTTCCTCCGTGGTCACTGTGCCTGCCGTTCCGGACGATGCCCCCGCCGGGCAGCCGCCGAGCCTGATGGTATCCGCACGGCTAGGCGGGTCCCGCCTGGTCCCCGGTGCCCGACACGCCCGAGTCGCGCTCGGCGGATCCCTCGGCGATGAGGGCCAGCAGATGGTCCAGCGCGATGCCGTCGTTGGGGAGGTCCGCCACCTTCTTGCGGTCGCGCAGGACCACGATCCGATTGCTGACCCGCAACACCTCCTCGAGCTCCGCAGAGATGTACAGCACGCTCATCCCGTTCTCGGCGAGGCTGTAGACGAGCTTCTGGATCTCCGCCTTGGCTCCGATGTCGATGCCGCGGGTGGGTTCGTCCAGGATCAGCAACCGGGGCGCGACCGCGAGCCAGCGGGCCAGCAGCACCTTCTGCTGGTTGCCGCCGGAGAGATCGCGGACGCGGGCGCCGGGGCCGGGGGTCCTGATATTCAGGGCCTCGATGTAGCTCGCGGCGAGCTCGTCCAGCCGCCGGCGCGACAGCGGACGGAACCAGCCGCGGTCGGCCTGCAGCGCCAGGACGATGTTCTCCCGCACGGTGAACTCGTCGACGATGCCCTCGGCCCGGCGGTTCTCCGAGGAGTAGACGATCCGGTGCCGGATCGCCTGCTTCGGGGTGCGCAGGCGCAGGACGTCCCCGTCCATGCTCAGCCGGCCGGTGTCGGAGCGGTCCACGCCGCCGATCAGGCGGGCGATCTCGGTCCGCCCCGATCCCAACAGGCCGGCCAGCCCGACCACCTCACCGGCCCGGATCTCGAGGTCCATCGGCTCGAGCGCGCCCCGCCGGGCGAGGGCCTCGGCAGAGAGCAGGACGGCCGAGGCGGGCTCGACCGCGCCCTGCGTGCCCTCGGAGTGGACCCGGCTCTCCAGGTCGTCGAGGGCGGTGAGCTCCTTGCCGATCATCGCCTGGACCAGGTCGATCCGGAGCAGTTCGTCGGTGAGGTACTCGCCCACCAGCGACCCGTTGCGGAGCACGGTGATCCGATCGCTGATCTCGTAGACCTGGTCGAGGAAGTGGCTGACGAACAGGATCGCCACCCCGCGCTCCTTCAGCGAGCGGATCACGCGGAACAGTTCCGCGACCTCCTCGGCGTCCAGGCTCGAGGTCGGCTCGTCAAGGATCAGCACCTTGGCCTGGACGTCGGTGGCGCGGGCGATGGCCACCAACTGCTGAACGGCCAGCGAGTGGGAGTCCAGCGGCGAGCCGGTGTCGATGTCGAGGCTCAGGCCGGCCAGCACCTCCGCAGCCCTGCGCTCCATCGCCCGCCGATCGATGAAGCCGAGCCGGCGCGGCTCCCGCCCGAGCAGGACATTCTCCGCGACCGTCAGGTTCCCCAGCAGGTTCACCTCCTGGTACACCGTGCTGATGCCGGCGGCCTGCGCCTGGGCCGTGTTGGTGAAGGAGACCTGCCGCCCGTCCAGACGGATCACCCCGGCGTCCACGCCGTACACCCCGGTGAGCGCCTTGATCAGGGTGGACTTGCCCGCCCCGTTCTCCCCCATCAGCGAGTGCACCTCGCCGGGCAACAGCCGGAAGTCGACGGCGTCGAGCGCCTTCACGCCGGGGAAACTGACCGAGATGCCGGTCATCTCCACCACCGGCGCCGGCGACGGCGGTCCGGCGTCGGCCGTCCCCACCACGCAAGACCTCCTCGTTCGCACGTCGTGCCCTTCCTGTCGGCTCGCGCCACGGGCGCGGGACGGGTTCGGGCGTCTGCAGCATAGTGTCCACCACGTTCGCCGCCGAAGACCAGATGTGATCGATCACAGGGGGTCGCGGGCGAAACGCTCACAACTCCGTGGCCCGGCGCCGCCCTCGGCCCGGCTCAGGTGAGCTGGAGGATGATCCCGTCCAGGATGTCAGCCTCGCTGACCACCAGGTCGCAACCGGTGCGGTCGGCAACGGCTGCGCAGACCAGGGCCCCCGCGCAGATCACGTCCGCCCTGCCGGGCACCATGGTCGGGAGGGCCGCGACGGCTGCCACCGGCATCGCGAGCAGGCCGGCGGTGAGCCCCGCCAGGTCGCCGCGGGCGAGCACGGAGCCGTGCACGCGGGCCCGGTCGTAGGTCGGCAGGTGCTGGGCGAGCGCGGACAGGCTGGTCGCCGTGCCGCCGACGCCGACCCACGTCGCGACCAGGTCGAAGTCGATGCCACTGCCGTCCAGCAGCGCGTCCACCTGTGCGCGGGCGGCCGCGATCTCCGCCGGCCCAGGCGGATCGGAGTGGAGAAACCGCTCCCGCAGGCGGACGGCTCCGACGTCGAGGGAGACCGCGCGGGAACAGACGCCGTCGCTGCCCAGGACGAGTTCGGTGGAGCCGCCGCCGATGTCCATCACCAGAACCGGCTGGGCGGTGCCCGGTAGACCGGAGGTCGCCCCGGCGAAGGAGAGCCGCGCCTCCTCCTCGCCGGGGATGACGTCGGCGTCCACGCCGAGCCGGGCGCGGGCCCCGGCGAAGAACTCTGCGGAGTTGGCCGCGTCCCTCGCCGCCGAGGTGGCCACGACCCTGCGGTGGGAGGTCGGGACGCCGAGCCGGTCCAGCTCCGCCCCGAAGTCGGCCATGGCGTCGAGGGTGCGAGCCAGGGCATCGGGGCGGAAGCGTCCTGTGGCGTCCACACCCTGGCCGAGACGGGTCAGCTGGAGGCGCCGGTCGACCTCGACGGTGCGCCCGCCGTCGCGGCGGCAGACCAGCACACGCACGGAGTTCGTGCCGCAGTCGACGGCCGCGAAGAGCTCAGCCACGGCGGGCCAGACAGGGCTGGTCGGCCTGCAGCAGCGCGACGACCTCGTCGCCCAGCGGGTTCACCCCCGGCCCGGCGGCCAGGGCATGGGCGAGCAGGACGTGCAGGCACTTCACCCGCGTCGGCATGCCGCCGGCGCTGACCCCCTCGATCTCCGGCACCGTGCCGAGCTGCGCGCGGTCGGCGAGGTATGCCTCGTGCGCGCGGCGGTACGCCGCGGCCAGGCCCGCGTCCGCGGCCAGCCGGCTGGTCATCTCCGCCATCAGGCCGGACGCCTCCAGCGTCGACGTCGCCGAAGTGAGCGCGGGGCAGGTGAGGTAGTAGGTGGTGGGGAACGGGGAGCCGTCCGGCAGCCGGGGCTCGGTCACGACCACACCGGGGTGCCCGTCCGCGCACCGCCACGCCACGGCCGCCACCCCGCGCGGCGTCCGTCCGAGCTGGGTGGCGATCGTCGCCTCGTCGGTAGGGGTCATCGGCTCACGCACGGCCGCCATTCTGGCACGGACCGCCGCGGCGGCCCGTCCGCGCCTGGGTCGAGAGGCCCGCCCCGCCGGAGTCCAGCTACGCCCGCCGAGGCCACCTCGCCTCACCCTCGAGCGGCCGGCGAGTGCGTCAGGGGGTGGTCACCTTGCGGGTCGGCGCGTCGGCGGTCTGCACCGAGCCCCACAACCGGTCCCACCAGACCGGGTCGTGCTCTCCGGAGGGGAGGGTCTGCTCGGAGGTGATCACGGCCCCGCCGCCGAGCGGATTGCCGTCCTCGTCGACCACCCGGTAGCCGGTCTCGCCGGGCATCACCCAGCCGAGGCGTTCGCGCGCCTGCGCCTTCACGTAGTCGGGGTCGTCCCAGCGAGCCAGTTCGGACTGCAGGTCCGCGATCTGCGCGGAGCGGTCGCGGATGTCCTGTTCGGCGACCGCGAGGTCGTGCTGCTGGGTGAGGTAGATCCGCAGCGAGCTGCCGAACGAGATGGCCAGCACGACGACGACGATCACCATCACCAGGGCGCGCCGGGTCAGGTGCAGCCCACGGCGCCACACCGGAACCGCGGCGGGCGTGGGGTCGGTGACCGGCTCGGCGGGGGTGGACGAGCTGGACGCGCGCGTCCCCGTCCGGGATCGCCTCGGGGTTCGTCCCGGACCGGTGCTGTTGCTGCGTGGACTACGCGTGGCGCGTGCCATGATTCCCGGTCCTCATCGCGTCAAGGATAGGCGGAGGCCTCCGGCGACCCGCGGCGGACGCGCCCGCGACTGCCGAGGCCTGGACCGTGTTGGGGACGGTTCTCTACACGGTCCACCTTCTGCCGTGGACCGAATTGAGAACCGTCCCCAAC
>NZ_JASGES010000245.1:0-5825 GCF_047606205.1 Propionicimonas sp.
AGGGTCGAGCCGCTGGAGGTGGCTGAATCGGCGGGGAGACGCGGGGTCAGTGGGCGAGCTGCTGGTCGAGGGCTTCGCGGATGATCTGGGAACGGGACTTGTGTTCCCGGGCGGCGTAGGCGTCCAGACGGGCAGCACGTTCGGGGTCGAGCCAGAACCGGATCACCACCCCCATGACATCGCCGGCACGGATCCCTGGCAACCTGTCCGGAGATGAGCGCGAGCTAGGCGACAGATTCGAAGTGGACGCGGAGACCGAGCGCACGCGCCACCTTGACCACGGTCGCGAAGCTGGGATTGCCGCCGGCCGAGAGCGCCTTGTACAGGCCTTCTCGGCTCATGCCGGCCTGGCGGGCGATCTCGCTCAGGTTGCGGGAGCGGGCGATCGCGCCCAGCGCCTGGGCGATCAGGGTCGGGTCATCCTCTCCCCCATCGATCACCGCCTCCAGGTAGGCGACCACGTCGTCGAAACTGTTGAGGTAGTCCGCAGGGTCGAACGCGGCGAAGGTCTCGGTCTGGCTGCTCATCCTTCTGCTCCTTCCTGGCTGCGCCACGCTGCAGCGATCTCATGGGCGGTCTTGATGTCAGTGGTCTGGCTGGACTTGTCCCCGCCGGTCAGCAGCAAGATCAGCCGGTCCGCCTCGCTCAGGTAGTAGACCCGGTAGCCCGGGCCGTAGTCGATCCTCAACTCCGAGATGCCGTGGCCGACCGGTCTGACGTCCCCGGCGTTCCCTGCGGCCAGCCGACCGATCCGGATCAGAACTCGCGCGGCCGCACGGCGGTCCCTTAGCCTGCCCAGCCATCGGTCGAATGTCGCGGATCGCACCACCTCGACCATATGTCAACTATAGTTCACAGTCTTGGGCAGGGCAACCTTTGCAGACGCGGACGAGCTCGCGCTGTCCCGCCCCGGCTGCTCGAATCCTGCGTGGCAAGTGGGCGTCAAGGAGGACCTGGCCGGCAATCCCTGGGGCGGCGGTGTCACCCCGGGGGTTGGCGAAGGCTTTGGCGTGGCGCTCGGCGGTGAGTAGGTCGGGGCTCTGGCCGGAGCGGGGTCCGACCGCGCCGCAGGTGCGGTCCCAGGGGCACCACGGCCGGCCGGGACGGCTGGCAAGTCGGGCTGAGGAATTGGCCAGCAGGCGGCGGACTTCTTGGCCGTCGGATCCTGACGAATCGCCGTACGCGGGGATCCATCATGTCCCCACTTCGGTCCTGACAACGGCTTGAGCCAGCCCGTCAGGACGCCGTCAACCTTCCCGGCATGCCTTGCCGCCTCATGCCAGCCGTCGACGCCGGCGGCGTTCGCCTGACGCGGGCTGTCCGCGCACGAACTCGTCCTCGCCCGACGTGGGATCAGTCGGTCCCCGCCACTCACGCCCTATGCGTGATGACAGCACGTGAGCCACGGTGGAACGGACAAGCACTCGACTCGGCACTGGAAGCCTGCGCGACAATCGCCGAACAGGTACCCGCCTTTGTGCAGGTCTTCGGAGCATGCCTGCCGGGGGGGGTGTCAGCTCCTCTTCTTCGGCACCTCGCTTGCGATTCGACTCCTGTTGGCTGAGCGTCGGGTTGAGCAGCCCATAGTCAGCGGGCCGGCACTCGTCAGCGGGTGGGGACGAGCACTCCCCTGCAATTGAACGGGTCGAGTCGACCCCGCCTGAAGTGCGCTACGCGCGGCGGCTCAGCCTTCCTGGTGAGTCGTCGGGGATGCCGGCGACCGATTCCAGCGGGCTGACGATGCGGCCCAGCCGTACGATCCCGGTGAAGGAGCCCACGTCGGTGTAGTACAGGACCAGCCGGTGGTCGGGCGCCCAGTAGCCGAGGTCGCCCAGGTCCGGGTCGGCGCCGGCGGGCAGCCCGGTCGTGTCCAGAGCGCGGGGCAGGTCGGCGACCTCTCCTGCCGCCCGTAGTCGAAGATCGTGACCTCCAGCGGCAGCATGGCGAGCAGGTCCCTGGCAGCCGTGTTGTCGAACAGCTCGGCCTCGATGTCCCCACTGCCGGTGTTGATCCGGATGCGGGTCACTGTTGTTCCTTCCGGGGTGGTGGCGCTCACGGTCGGCTCACCGCCAGTGTTCCCAGCGGCTGCGCAACCGGCCAGCACGACGGCGAGGACGACGCCGGCCGCGACCACTGATGAGCGGACGCGGCGATGTCGGGTGAGCCGGTCATTCGCGGACGGCATGGTCGGTGGTCGGCTGTTGGACGGCCGCCCAGGAGCCGAGGAGCCGGAGCGCCTCGGCCGTCCGGGAGGCCGGTTCGGCCGCATAGATGGTGAGGGTGAGACCGGGTTCGCTGACCATGTCGACGGACTCGTAGGCCAGATCGAGGTCGCCGACGGCGCTGTGCCAGAACGTCTTGCCGCCAGCGCCGTGGAGGCGGACATTGTGGCTGCTCCAGCGGGCGCGGAACTCGTCGCTGCAGGTGGCGAGTTCGCCGACCAGGTCCTGCAGGCGGCGATCATGCGGGTCGCGGCCGGCTTCGGTGCGCAGGATCGCCACACAGGTGTCGGCCGCGGTGTCCCAGTCGGGATAGAAGCTGTGCGAGTCGTCGTCCAGGAACGTGTAGCGGGCGAAGTTCGGCGGCCCTGACCGCGTCCGCTCGTACAGCGCGGCGTGCATCGCCCGGCCGAGCATGTTGGTCGCGAGCAGGTCCATCCGGTTGTTCCGGACGATCGCCGGCCCACCGGTGATCGCGTCCAGCACCCACTGCAGGCTCGGCGGCGGCGTCCACCCACGCGCGGCGCGCGGACGCCGCCGCAGCACGTCGCCCGCGCCGTCTGCGCTGCGGGCCAGGTCCAGCAGGTGTGCCCGCTCGGCATCGTCCAGCTTCAACGCCCGGGCAATGCCTTCCAGCACGCCGGGGCTGACCCCGGCCAGGCCGTTGCGCTCGATCTTCGCGTAGTACTCGATGCTCACCCCGGCCAGGGTCGCGACCTCACTGCGTCTCAGGCCCGGCACCCGCCGCCGGCCGTGCTCCGGCAGCCCCACCTCGCGGGGGCTGAGCCTGCCCCGGCGCGACGTCAGGAAGTCCCGCGCATCACCCGTCTCGTCCATGCCCACCACCGTAGGCACGCCGGCTTCCGGTAGCGATGCACTCCCCGTACACCCATCAGCAGTGACTTCCCCACCAGCCGCAGCCCCTGTTGGCTGGGGACCGTGACCACCAGCCAACCCTCCGGCAGCACCCATCCGGGCCGCCGACTCACCGGGTGGCTGCTGGCCAGTGTGGTGTTCATCGGCGCGATCGCCCCGCTGGCCACCGACATGTACGTGCCGGCCTTCCCGGGGGTCGCCGCCGACCTCGGCACCAGCGCCTTCCCCGTCCAGCTGACCCTGACCACGTTCTTCGTCGGCATGGCGCTGGGCCAGCTGATCGGCGGGCCTGTCTCCGACCAGCGCGGACGCCGCCTGCCGTTGCTCGCCTCCCTGGCCGTCCTGGTCGCCGCCTCGCTGGCCTGCGCGGCCGCGCCCTCGATCACCGTGATGATGCTGGCCCGCTTCGTGCAGGGTTTCAGCGGCGGCTGGGCCATGGTGATCGCCCGCAGCGTGGTCGTCGACCTCAGTTCCGGCGCGGAACTCGTCCGGGCGATGAACCTGCTCGCGGGCGTCGGCGGCATCGCCCCGGTCGTCGGGCCGCTGCTCGGAGCCGCGATCCTGCAGTCGTTCGGCTGGCGAACCACCTTCCTGGCGGTCGCAGGACTGGCCGCCGCGATGATCGTCGTGGTCGCTCTCGCAATCCCCGAAACCCTGCCTGCAGAACGCCGGCACGGCGGCGGCCTCACCCGCCTCGCCGCCTCGACCAAGGCCGTGCTCAGCCACCGCGGCTACGTCGGCTACCTGATCGTGATGGCCTTCTCGATGGGAGTCACCTTCGCCTACGTCGCCACCTCAGCGTTCGTCCTGCAATCCATGAACGGCCTCTCGCCAATCCTGTACTCGGTCGCGTTCGCCACCAACGCGGTCGGGCTGATGGCCGGTACGCTCACTGCCGGCTGGCTGGTCGGACGTGTCCGCACCCGCGCCGTGATCGCGGTCGGCCTGTTCGCCACCGGCGCCGCCGGGCTGGCCATTCTCGCCGGAGCGCTGTGGTGGGGCATGCCGCTGGCGATCTCGCTGGGCGGCTTCTTCCTCCTCCAGACCGCCCAAGGCCTGGTCGGTCCGAACGCCGGAGCCCTGGCGTCCAGCGAAGTGCCCGAGCATCCCGGGACGGGCTCTGCCGTCCTCGGCTTCCTGCAGTGGTGCATGGCCGGCCTGATCGCCCCCCTGGCCGGGCTGGGCGGCGATCGGAGCGCCGTCCCCATGGCCGTCATCGTGCTCGTCCTCACCGCCGGATCACTGCTCGCCCTGCTCGTTGTCGCCCGGCCCCGACCCACGACCTGACCATCCACCGCTCACCGAAGGAAAGGAAGCACGACATGCGTGCAGTGAAGTTGTACGGCGCCCGCGACGTTCGGGTCGAGGACGTCCCGATGCCCACGATCCGGGAGCACGGGGACGCGATCATCAAGCTGGCTGCGGCCTGCGTGTGCGGCTCCGACCTGTGGGCCTACCGCGGGATCGACCCGATCACCGAGCCGATCACCGTTGGACACGAGTACTGCGGCGTGGTGACAGAGGTCGGGCCAACGGTCACGAACGTGAAGGTCGGCGACTTCGTGGTCGGCTCGTTCTTCGCCTCCGATGGCACCTGCGAGATCTGCCGGTCGGGCTACTACTCCGGCTGCCTCGACCGCCGTGGCATGGGCGGGGAGAACTGCCAGGCCGAGTACCTGCGCGTCCCGCTCGCCGACGGCACCCTGGTTGCCACCCCGACCACGCCCTCCGACGACCTGATTCCGCACCTGCTCGCCGCGTCCGACGTGCTCGGCACCGGCTGGTTCGCCGCCAAGGCCGCCGAAGTCGGGCCCGGCAAGACCGTCGCCGTGATCGGCGACGGTGCGGTCGGCCTGCTGGCCGTCCTCGCCGCGAAGGAACTCGGTGCCGAACGGATCATCGCAATGAGCCGGCACGAACCCCGCCAGAAGCTGGCGATCGAGTTCGGCGCCACCGACATCGTCACCGAACGCGGCGACGCGGGCGTCGCGAGGATCAAGGAACTCACCGACGGGCTCGGCGTGCACAGCGCCCTGGAAGCGGTCGGCACCCAGGAGTCGATGATGCAGGCCATCCGCTCCACCCGGCGCGGCGGCCACGTCGGCTACGTCGGCGTCTCCCACGACGTCAATCTGCCCGGCCTGGAACTGTTCTTCAGCCACGTCCACCTGCACGGCGGACCCGCGCCTGTCCGCGCCTACCTGCCCGACCTGATCGAGCGGATCATGACCCGACAGATCGAACCCGGCAAGGTGTTCGACCTGACGCTGCCGTTCGACCAGGCCGCCGACGCCTACGCCGCCATGGACAACCGCAGCGCCATCAAGGCCTACCTCACCTTCTGAGGCCGGGCCGGCCGCAGGGAGGCAGATGCCATGGCACTGATCTGCCGCGCTGGGGCCCCGCCAACGCGGACGCCTGGTCCCCGACCAGACGCACTGTCATCCGCGGTGCGGCCGTCGGCCTGCATGGTGTACGGGTCGGTGTCCTACCCGCTGACTGCGATCAGTTGCTCGCGGCGGCAACGGCTGTCGCCCGCACCCCCTGCCGACTTGCACCGGGTGTATCGAGGTTTCGGGTGGGGTTCCGGTGAGGTCTTCGCCGGCAGGGTCGAGCCGCTGGAGGTGGCTGAATCGGCGGGGAGACGCGGGGTCAGTGGGCGAGCTGCTGGTCGAGGGCTTCGCGGATGATCTGGGAACGGGACTTGTGTTCCCGGGCGGCGTAGGCGTC
>NZ_JASGES010000246.1:0-9457 GCF_047606205.1 Propionicimonas sp.
CTACTCGGTCCACTCCGGTCGCGGACCGAGTAGAGAACCGTCCCCAACTCGGTCCGGACAGCCATCCCTGACCCGGCCCGGACGGCGACCGGGGAACCGCCGCCGCCAGACTCCGGCCGCGGACCGAGTAGAGAACCGTCCCCGACTCGGTCCCCCGACTCGGTCCGGAAGGGGCAGTCGCGGACCGAGTAGAGAACCGTCCCCAACTCGGTCCGGACAGCCATCCCCGACTCGGTCCGGAAGGGGCAGTCGCGGACCGAGTAGAGAACCGTCCCCGACTCGGTCCGGAAGGGGTAGTTGCGGACCGGACCGGCGCTGCGGCGGCGGTCAGGGCTCGGGCTGCTCCGGCTCGGGGTCGACAGGGTCGGGCTCCGGCCGGGACGCCGTCATCGCCGCGACGGACGCGGCCGCGGACACCCTCGGCTCCGGGGTCACCCCGGTGTGCTGCAGCAGCACCAGCACGCTGTGGCCGGCCAGTTCCCTGGTCGCGCCGGCGGCGAGCGGTTCGGCGGGACTGTCGTCGGCGGCGGTGTCCACCTTCACGTCCCAGGCGGCGCAGTACTCCTCCGAGGGCAGCGTCACCGGCACGGCGTCGGTGCCGCCGTTGAAGTACAGCAGTGCGTGGACGTCGACGATGCGGTTGCCGGTCGCGTCGACGCCGGCGATCCCGTGGCCGTTCAGATACATGCCGAGCGCGACGGCTCCGTCGGCGTGCCAGTCGCCGTCCTCCATCGGGCGTCCTTCGGGGTGCAGCCACACGATGTCGTTGAGCCGCTGCTCGTCCCCCACCCGGACCGCGGTGCCGGTGAAGAAGCGCTTGCGACGAAAGGTCGGGTGGTCCGCCCGCAGCTTCGCCACCGTTGCGGTGAACTCGATCAGCGGCGCGTCCACGTTGTCCCAGTGCAGCCACGACAGTGCCGAGTCCTGCGCGTAGGTGTTGTTGTCGCCGTCCTGGGTGCGACCCAGCTCGTCGCCGTGCAGGATCATCGGGACGCCCTGGCTGAGCAGCAGCGTGGCGAGGAGGTTGCGTTGCTCCCTGGCTCGCGCCGCGAGGATCTCCGGGTCGTCGCTCGGCCCTTCCGCCCCGTGATTCCAGGACCGGTTGAAGCTCTCGCCGTCGCGGTTGTCCTCGCCGTTGGCCTCGTTGTGCTTGTCGTTGTACGAGACCAGGTCGCGCAGCGTGAACCCGTCGTGCGCCGTGACGAAGTTGATGCTCGCGAAGGGACGGCGGCCCGAGTGCTCGTACAGGTCCGCCGAACCCGACAGCCGGGCCGCGAACTCGCCCAGGTCCGGTTCGCCCCGCCAGAAGTCGCGGACGGCGTCGCGGAACTTGCCGTTCCACTCGCTCCACTGCGGCGGGAAGTTGCCGACCTGGTAGCCGCCCGGGCCGACGTCCCAGGGCTCGGCGATCAGCTTCACCTGCGAGATCACCGGGTCCTGCTGGACGAGCTCGAAGAAGGCGGCCAGCCGGTTCACGTCGTAGAACTCGCGGGCCAGCGCCGCGGCGAGGTCGAACCGGAAGCCGTCGACGTGCATGTCCAGGACCCAGTAGCGCAGCGAGTCCATGATCAGCTGGAGGCTGTGCGGGTTGCCGACGTTGAGCGAGTTCCCGGTGCCGGTGTAGTCCATGTAGTACTGCGCCTGGCCGTCCACCAGCCGGTAGTAGGACGGGTTGTCGATGCCCTTGAAGCTGAGCGTCGGCCCGAGCTGGTTGCCCTCGGCGGTGTGGTTGTAGACCACGTCGAGGATCACCTCGATGCCCGCCGCGTGCATCGCCTTCACCATCGACTTGAACTCCTGCACCTGGCCACCGGCGTCCTTCACGAACGCGTAGTCGGCGTGCGGGGCGAAGAAGCCGATCGTGTTGTAGCCCCAGTAGTTGCGCAGGCCCGCGTCGAGCAGATGCTGGTCGTGGATGAACTGGTGCACCGGCATGAGCTCGATCGCGGTCACCCCGAGCCCCTGCAGGTGCTTGACCACCGCAGGGTGGGCGATGCCCGCGTAGGTGCCCCGCAACGCCTCCGGGACGTCGGGGTGGAGCTCGGTCAGGCCCTTGACGTGGGCCTCGTAGATCAGCGACTCGTTGTACGGGATGCGGAGTCTGCGGTCGCCGGTCCAGTCGAAGAACGGGTTGATCACGACCGAGCGCATCATCCGCCCCGCTGAGTCCTCGTCGTTGCGCGAGTTCTCGTCGCCGAAGTTGTAGCCGAACAGCGACTGGTCCCAGGCGATCTCGCCCTCGGTCGCCTTGGCGTAGGGGTCGAGCAGCAGCTTCGCCGGGTTGCAGCGCAGGCCGTTCGCGGGATCCCACGGCCCGTGCACGCGGTAGCCGTAGCGCTGCCCGGGGTCGACCTGGGGCAGGTAGCAGTGCCACACGTGCGCGTCGACCTCGGTGAGTTCGACCCGCGTCTCCGAGTGCAGCTCGTCGAAGAGGCACAACTCCACCCGCTCGGCCACCCCGCTGTACAGGGCGAAGTTCGTGCCCCGCCCGTCGTAGGTCGCACCCAACGGATACGGCGATCCCGGCCACACCTGCATGTCTCCTCCTCCTCGCGTCGCCAGACTAGCCAACCCCGGGCGGACGGTCCCGGCGACGGTGTCGTAGCGTGTGCGGCGTGACGCTCTTCACCCGGATCGGACGCGCGGTCCTCGACGCCCTCTCGCCCCGCCTGACGTCCCCCTCCCGGCGCACCGGGAGTACCCGTCCCCCGGCTTCCGAAACCCTGCCCGCCGGCGGCTCGGACTATCCCGGCGACTTCGTCGGACGTACTACGTTGACCTACGCGCCGCGTCCGGGGAACACCGCCGACCCGGGTGAGGTGGTGTGGACCTGGGTGCCGTTCGAGGAGGACCACAGCCAGGGCAAGGACCGCCCCGTCCTCGTGATCGGCTCCGACGGCCCGTGGCTGCTCGCCCTGCCGATGACCAGCAAGGACCACGACCGGGACGCCGCGCAGGAGGCTCGCGAGGGACGCTACTGGGTCGACATCGGCTCCGGCGGCTGGGACGCGCGGGGCCGGGCGAGCGAGGTACGCGTGAACCGGATCGTCCGGGTCGACCCGGCCCGGGTCCGGCGGATCTCGGCACGAGTCGATCCGGGCGTGTTCGCCGGCGTGGCGGCCGCCGTACGAAGCCACTGGTGACGCTGTCGGCCGGGCCGGCATCGGAGTAGCCTGACACTGCAGTACCCGCCCCGCGGAGGGAAGCCGGTGAGAAGCCGGCACTGACGCGCAGCCGTGAGCCGTCCTGGACGGCGAGTCGGAATGCTCTGCCCGGCGGCAACCCTGACCCGCTGTCGCGCACGCACGGGAGGCGGTGAGACCGTCATCCGTGCCGCAGCAAGGATGACGAACGATGAGTGTTCCCGGCTGGCTCGGCCAGACCCCCCTGCACCTGCCCGTCCCCGATCGCCCCGGCGCCGTCCTCGCCGGCCGCGTGGAGCCGTTCTCCGCGGCCGAACTCGAGGCCGCCTGGAGCGAATGGTCGAGCTACTCCCCCCTGTTGGCGGACGTGCTGCTGGTCCTTGCCCGCACCGGCCTGCGCTGGGACGAGGCCCGCCGGCTGACCGTTGCCGATGCCGGCCCCGATCACCTCCGCGTCCGGGGGCCGCGGCAGCGATGCGTCCCCGTCGCGGTACGGATCCGGCCCATCGTGGAACGGCTGCTGGCCGGACGCGACGACGACGAGGTGCTCTTCACCACCAGCACCGGCGAGCCGCTCAGCCGCACGGACGTCCTGGACCGCCTGCACTGGGATCGCACGGGACGCGGACGCCGCCTGGTCGACCTGCGCCACACCGCGGCGTTCCTGTGGCTCGCCGAGGGCGCCTGTCCGGCCGCCGTGCGCGAGTGGATGGGTGGCCGCTGAGCCTCCCGACGGAGCGAACCCGCCCCCACCACACCGGGACCGGTGGCCGGGGACGGGCCCGCCCCGGGTTCCCGCCGGGGGAGCAGTTCCCTGCGGGCTCAGCGGACGTTCAGCCCGCCCACCAGCACGCACCGGCGACGGCGGGCGAAGCTGCGGGCCGAGGTGAGGCCCTCGCCGGTCGGGCCGGCGATCGTGAACGTGCAGTAGCCCTCGCCGCCGATGCCGATGCCGGCGTAGGAGGGGCCGTTCTTCACGAAGATCGTGGTCTGGATGCGCTTGGCCATCCGGGTCAGTGCGTTCACGTCGCTGGAGTGCATGATCGCGGTGTGCCGGTTGCCGTGCTCGGCGATCACCGCCATGTCCATGGCCGCGTCGAGGTCCTTCGCGCGCACGATCCCGAGCACCGGCATCATCAGCTCGACCCGGACGAACGGGTGGTCGAACGGCACCTCGGCGATGATCAGCCGGACGCCGGGCGGCGGCTCGACGCCGATCGCCGCCAGGATCACGCTCGCGTCCTTGCCGACCCAGTCGGTGACGGCGTGTCTGCCGTCCACCACCAGGTCGACCAGCCGGGCGATCTGGGCGGGGTCGCGGAGCTCGTAGGCGCCGTGTCTGAGCATCTCGAACTTCAGCAGGTCGGTGATCGACTCGACAGCGATCACCTCCTTCTCGGCCGTGCAGGGCAGGTTGTTGTCGAAGCTGGCGCCGTCGACGATGTCCTTCGCCGCCTTCTCGATGTTCGCGGTCGCGTCCACCAGCGCCGGCGGGTTGCCCGCCCCCGCCCCGATCGCCTTCTTGCCGCTGGACAGCACCGCCTTCACGATCCCGGGCCCGCCCGTGGCGACCAGCAGCCGGACCAGCTTGTGCTGCATCATCGCGTTGGTGTTCTCGATGGACGGCGCGCTCACCGTCACGATCAGGTTCGGCGGGGCCCCGGCGGCGACCAGCGCCCGGTTGAGCGTGCGGATCAGCCAGTGGCTGATCTTCGTGGCCCTCGGGTGCGGGCTGAACACCACGGCGTTCCCCGCCGCGAGCATGCCGATGGCGTTGTTGATGATGGTCTCGGTCGGGTTCGTGGTGGGCGTGATCGCCCCGATCACCCCGAACGGCGAGATCTCGATCGTGGTCAGCCCGTCATCGCCCGACCACGCCTCGGTGACCAGGTCCTCGGTGCCGGGGGTGAACTCGGCGGCAGCCCGGTTCTTGGCGATCTTGTCCGCGACGTTGCCCATTCCGGTCTCCTCGACCGCGCAGCGCGCCATGTACTCCAGGTGCTCGGGCTGCAGCGCCACGTCGCGGATCACCCGGACGAACCGGGCCCTGTCCTTCATCGAGCAGTCCAGGTAGGCGCGCCAGGCCACGTCCGCCGCGACGACGGCCGCGTCCATGTCGGGAAAGACGCCGTCGCCGACCGTGGGCGTCCCACTCCGGGCCGCGACCTCGCGGACGATCTCCGCGACGACCTTGCGGACGACTTCCGGGCTGATGGTGGTCATGTCTGGCTCGCCTCCTGAGCGATCGAGAGTGCATGGGTGACGATGGCGACGTCCTCGGCGACGGTGCCGCCCGAGACGCCGATGCCGCCGGCGATGCGGCCGTCGGTGAAGACCGGCAGGCCGCCCCCGAAGACCACCACCCGGCCGGCGTTGGAGTTCTGGATGCCGTGCAGTTCGCCCGACGGCGCGGACGCGTCGTGCAGCGCCGCGGTCGGGAGCTTGAAGGCCGCAGACGTGTAGGCCTTGTTGACGGCGATGTCGATACTGCCGAGCAGCGAATCGGCCATCCTGTGGAGCAGCAGCAGGTTGCCGCCGGCGTCCACCCCTGCGAACACGATGGGCACGCCGAGTTCGACCGCCCTGGCCTCGGCGGCATCCGCCATCCGCTTGAGCGTGGCGAGATCGTAGGCCGCGACGGATGGCGTCGCGTCCAGCGCCCTGGTGACGGCGGCGCGGACGATCCCCTCGATCACGACCAGGTCGTGCTGGTGCTCGGTGAGCCGGGCCAGGGCGTACAGGGTGTCGGAGAGACGGTTGAGGTACTTCACGACCTCCGGACGCACCTCACGGGTCTCCGCCATGGTGAGCACCCGGCGCTCGGCGCGGCGGGTCACCGTGCGCGCCCGGTGCAGCGCTGCGGAGGGGACGTCCCTGCCGGGCACGACGAAGTTGCGCTGCGGCCCGGTCACCTCGAGGCACTCCTCGATCAGCGCCTCGAGGTCGGCGATGTCGGTGGTGCCGACCGTGTTGTCGAGGATCGCCCTGCCGTTGGCGTCGCTGGCCAGCTCCGCGGCCAGCACGAACAGCCGTTGCTGGATGCCGTGCAGGGTCTCCCGCACCGACGCGTCCGTGGCCAGTGCCTTGGCCTCGCCGATGGCGGCGTTCGCCTCGTCGACCGTGCCGTAGGCCTCCACACCAGGGTCCTGTTTGGGCACGCGCGAGCCGCCGAACAGGCCCGTGGTGCCTGCGTCGCCGGTACGCGTGTAGACGTTGGGCACGGTCAGGACCCGATCTCCACGGAATCGACGATGCCGACGATCGTCGCGTCGATCGGCGAGTCCGGACGCGCGGCCACGCGGGCGGAACTGCCGCCGGTGACGATCACGAGCTCGCCGACACCCGCACCGACGGTGTCGACGGCCACCTGGGGCATGCCGACGTACTCGTCGTCGATGCCGATCCGCTGGATCAGCAGCAGCTTGAACCCGACGAGCCGCTCGTCCTTGCTGGTCGAGACGACCGTGCCGCGCACCTTGGCCAGGAACATGTCACACCTCCCGTGAGATCCGGATGGAACGGGCCGCGGCCGCGTCACGCGCCGCCGCGGTCACCAGGGCCCTGCTCGCGACCCTCAACTCGACGCCTCTCGGCACCTGCTGGACGACCTGCTGACTGACCAGCGGCTGCGCGCAGGCGACGACCGCCGGTCCCGGGTGGCGTCGGCCGTCCCCGGCAACCGCCTTCGGCTCGGGACGGCCGTCCCCGTCGACCAGAGTGAGGCCGATCGAACGGGCGAGGCCGGCGACAGACGTACCGAAGGCTGCGGTGAACGGCGCCCTGCGCGCGCCGTCCCTGCGGTCCCAGGCGGCCAGCGCCGTCCGGCACAGGAACCGCGCCTCGGGCAACCGGACGCCGAACGACGCGAGCGCGCGCAGGTTGGCCCGCAGCAGGTCGGCGTAGCCCGACGGCATCTCCGGGAACCACGACTGCTTGGCCGCGCCGTCCGGGCAGATCGCCGTCCGCGAGGCCACCACGAGCCTGTTGGCCATGATGAACTCGCTGAACAGGTTGCTCGCCTTGCAGTCGGCGATGCCGTGAGCGACCTTGCCCGCGATGTTCGCGGTCAGGGTCGGCGCGATCAGCATGTCGTGCTCCGCGACCATCCGCCGCGAGACCTCCTGCATGCCCAGGCCTGCGATCAGGGTCTGGTCGAGCACGTTCTCCGCGCTGGGCGTCTGCACATAGTCGAGGCTGACCCCGGTCGCAGCGAGCCGGCGCAGGCTCTCGACGGCGTCCTCGAAGCCCAGCAGCCCGCCGGTGAACAACACCAGCGCGCGCCGCGGCCGGGGCGCCATCGCCTCGAGGACGCTCGCCTGCACCAGCAGCTTCAGGTCGGCCTCGGTCATCGGTTCCGCTCCGGCTGACGGGAGCCACGGGTCGAGCCCGTGACCACAGCGGGCGAGAAGGGGATGCCGAGCGGGGTGACGAACAGGGGCTCGACCGGACGCACGACCGGGCGGCCCAGCCGTGCGGCGAAGACGTCCGGGGCGTTCGGGAACGAGCTCGAGCCGCCGACCAGGTAGACCATCGGCACGTCGTGGCCCCTGAGCGCGGCCTGCGCGATCGTCGCCATCTTCTCCAGCGTGGGCCGGATCACGCCGACCACGTCGTCGCGGCGGGCGGGGTCCTTCTTCATCGCCTCGGCCTCGTCATAGCCGATCCCGTAGGCGCCGGCGAGGACGAGGGTCATGTGGTGGCCGCCGGTCGCCTCGTCCACGCTCGAAAGGACCTCCCCGCCGGCCAGGATCGAGACGCCGGTCGTGCCGTGGCCGATGTCGATCACGCAGCCGTCGGTGATGCCGAGGGCCCTCGCGGCCGCGACCGGCTCGTCCACCACCTCCGCGACGTCGAGGCCCGCGGCACCGGCGACGTTGCGGAACACCCGGATGTCGCCCTCGCTGATGCCCGGCGGGATCGACACGGACGCGGACGTGAAGTGGTGGCCGAGCCGTGCCTCCACGTCCCCGGTGAGCCGGCGGACAGCGGACGTCGCACCGGCCCAGTCGACCACGACACCGTCCCGCACGACCGTGGAGTGCAGCCAGCCGCCGGCCACGGGGCGGTCCCGCGCATCGACCACGGAGACGACGATGTTCGCCGTGCCCAGGTCGATGCCGAGCCGCGGCTCGCCGGTGGGCGGGTCGACCTCGCCGGTGCGCACCAGCTGGGCGAAGCGGCGGATCGCCGCCTCCGGCGTGTGGAGGTCACGGATGTCGGGTGCCATGGTCGCGGTCACGGGAGGATGAGCTTCCCGTACTCCCCGTCGCGGAGGCCGAGGGCGTTCGCCTCGTCGGTGTCGAGGTGGATCTCGGGCACCCAGTCGTCCTTGACCCGGATGATCAGGTTGTCCAGCACGCCGCCGCGCTCGCCACCGAACCGGACCTGGACGAGGTCCTGGTCGGCCAGCCCCCACGCCCTGGCATGGCTCGGGCCCATGTGGATGTGCCGGGCGGCGACCATCACCCCGTGCTCGACATGGATCGTCCCCCGCGGACCCTCGATGTCGATCGGGCCCGCGTCGTCGAGGTGCCCGGACTGGGTGATCGGGGCGTCGATGCCCAGCGCGATGCAGTCGGTGCGGCTCAGCTCGACCTGCGTCTTCGGGCGGCACGGGCCCATCAGCCGCAGCTTGGGGAACGCGCCCCGGGGGCCCGCGATCGAGACGGTCTGCTCCGCGGCGAAGTCGCTCGGCTGGCGGACCCGTCGGTACACCGTCAACTCGTCGAGGCCGAACAGGGTCGCCAGGTCCTCCCGGGAGAGGTGCGCGTGGCGGTTCGACACACCCACGACGATGCGCAGCTGAAGTTCGCCGATCACCATGCGGGTCACCTCCTCGACGAGTTGACGGGTGTCCTGCATGTCAGGCCTTCTTGGGCAGCAACTGCTCGACGTCCGCGTGCGGCCTGGGGATGACGTGCTTGCTCACGACCTCCTCGCCGACGTTCGCCGCAGCCACCGCGCCGGCGTCGACGGCGGCCTTCACCGCGCCCACGTCGCCACGCACCAGCACGGTGACCAGTCCGGCGCCGACCTTCTGGTAGCCGATCAGGACGACGTTCGCCGCCTTCACCATGGCGTCCGCCGCTTCGACGGCGCCGACGTAACCCTTGGTCTCGACGAGACCGAGCGCTTCGCCCATGACACTTCCTTTCCTCTCCTGGTCCCACCTCCGGCTGGTGCCGGGAACTCCGAGCGCGATGGGACTGCGGGTTCGCTCGGACTACGACGTTGCGGTCGGTTTGCGCGACCGGGTGCGCCGGGCCGGGGCGGGCGCGGGGGCAGCCTCCGCGTCCGCCAGCACCGGCGCCGCC
>NZ_JASGES010000247.1:0-9054 GCF_047606205.1 Propionicimonas sp.
CCGCAGGCGGCCGCCGCCATGCCGCCCGACCCGGCCACGCCCGCCAGCGGGCCACGGGATCGCGTCCCGGCCTCGCTCGCCTGCCCGACTACCGGTGGCCGGATGAGCGCCGAGCGCCGCGTCGTCGTGCTCGGCTCGACGCTGACCCCCCGCGACATCGCCGATGTCGCCATCGGCCACGCCGTGGTCGCCGTCGACCGGCAGGCGATCGACGCCCGGCTCGCCCGCGCCCGGGCCGTCGTCCAGGCGGCGCTGGACGCGGGCGTGCCGACCTACGGGCTCAATCGTGGGCTGGGGCCGCTGCGCGACAGCGAGATCCCGCCGGAACTGATCGGCGACTTCCAGCGTTACGTGATCGTGAGCCACGCCGCGGCCATCGGCGAGCCGCTGTCCCGGATCGAGGGCAGGGCCGCGCTGCTGGCGCGGCTGAACACTCTCGCCGCAGGAGCGTCCGGCGCCTCCGTCGGACTCTTCGACGGCCTGCTCGCCCTGCTCGACCACGACGTCATCCCTGCGATCCCCGACCAGGGGTCGGTCGGCGCCGGTGACCTGTCCCAGCTCGCGGCGGTCGGGCTCGTCCTGCTGGGGGAGGGGCGCGCCTGGCTGCCGGGGCAGGACCGGACGGCCACGGGCGCCGAGGCGCTCGCCGCGGCGGAGCTCGCACCGCTGCGCCTGGCGGCGAAGGACAGCCTCGCCCTGGTCGGCTCGAACGCGATCTCGGTGGCGACCGCGTCGCTGACCCAGCGTCGGGCGTCCCTGATCGCGGAACGTGCCGACCTCGTGGCCGCGCTCACCGTGGAAGCGCTGGGCGCGAACCTCAGCCCGTTCGACCCGGCGGCGCTGGCGGCGCGGCCGCACGCCGGACAGCAGCGGAGCGGACGACACGTCCGGGCCGCCGTCGCCGGCGGTGACCTCGCCGCGGGACGGCGGGCGTCCGCATCCGTGCAGGACGCGGTCTCGCTGCGCACCGTCCCGCAGGTGCACGGAGCACTGTTCGACCAGCTCGAGCACCTCGAACAACTGCTGGTCGTGGAGCTGAACTGCGCGCCCGACAACCCTTTCCTCGACGTCGAGCGGGGCGTCTTCGTGTCCAACGGCAACTTCTCGATCACGAATCTCGCGATCGGCTTCGACGCGCTGCGGATCGCGCTCGCGCACGTGGCCACGCTCGCCGAGCGGCGGGTGGCGCTGTTGGTGAAGAGGCTGCGCCAGGGCCTGCCGCTGGCCGTCCAGGTGCAGGCGGTGACCGCGGCGACCGGCTATGTCACGCCGGTCATCCTCGCCCAGACGGCCTCGGCCCTGGTCGCCTGCGTCAAGCATCTCGCGACCCCGATCTCGCTCACCGGCACGACTGTCGGTGACGGGGTGGAGGATCATTCATCGATGGCCTATCCGTCGGTGCGGGTGAGCGAGGAGGTGCTGGACGTGATCGAGCAGTTGCTCGCGGTCGAGGCCCTGCTGGCCGCGACCGTGATCTCTGTGCACCACGGGCACGGCACCGTGCTGGGCGCCCCGGTGGAACGGCTCAGGGCCGCGATCATCGAGGTCACCGGACGCACCCAGGTGACTGCCGAGGTGATCGACTGGGTAATCGAGGCCCTGAGGCGCGAGCGGAGGGGCGACGACCTGGCCGAGATGCGCGCACCGAGGGTTCGGCCACCCGCGGCGAACCACGACCAGGAGGTGGCCAGGCATGATCAGCTTCACTGACGTGACCAAGGTCTATCCGGGCGGCACCACCGCCGTGGGTGGGCTGAGCCTGGTCGCGCCGACCGGCCGGATCACCGTGCTGGTCGGGCCGTCCGGGTGCGGAAAGACCACGTCGCTGCGCATGATCAACCGGATGATCGAGCCGACCTCCGGCACCATCGAGATCGACGGACGCGACACGGCCACCCTCGACGGGAACGAGCTGCGCCGAGGCATCGGGTACGTGATCCAGAGCGGCGGGCTGTTTCCGCACCGCACGATCCTCGACAACATCGCCACCGTCCCGCTGCTGCTCGGCTGGTCGAGGACGAAGGCGCGCACGGTCGCCTCCGAACTGCTCGAACGCGTGGGGCTCGCGCCCGAACTCGGCCGCCGGTACCCGAACCAGCTCTCCGGTGGCCAGCAGCAGCGCGTCGGGGTGGCCAGGGCGCTGGCCGCCGACCCGCCGGTGATGCTGATGGACGAGCCGTTCAGCGCGGTCGACCCGGTCGTCCGGGGGCAGCTCCAGGAGGAGTTCCTGCGGCTGCAGTCCGAACTCGGCAAGACCATCGTCTTCGTCACCCACGACATCGACGAGGCGATCAAGCTGGGCGACCAGGTGGCCGTGCTGCGGGTGGGCGGGACACTCGCCCAGCTGGCCAGCCCCGCCGACCTGCTGGCCGATCCGGTCGACGACTTCGTCGCCGACTTCCTCGGCCGTGACCGCGGCTACCGCGGGCTGGCGTTCCAGGCGGCGCCGGCGCTGCCGGTCAGCGCCGAGCCCACCGTCGTGCTGGGGACGCCGGTACCGGACGCGCGCCGCGTCGCCGGCGATCAACGGTGGCTGCTCGTCGTCGACGGGGCCGGAGCCCCCGTGGGCTGGATCGAGCCGGCCCGGCTCACCGGTCCGGTGTCCCACGCCGACCTGCACCGGGGCGGCACGGTCGCACCGGCCGGAGGTTCGCTGCGTTCGGCCCTGGACGCGGCGCTGTCCGCGCCCAGCCGCCGCGGCGTGCTGGTCGGCGACGACGGGCGCCTGGTCGGAACCGTGCGTGCCCACGACGTGCTGACGGCGATCGAGAGGGAGCCGGGGGGTGGCGGATCGTGACCTGGTTCCTCGGCCACCTCGACCAGATCGGCGAACTGATGGCCAACCACGCCGTGCTGGCGGTGGTGCCGCTGGTCATCGGGCTCGTCCTCGCCGTCCCGCTGGGTTGGCTGGCGCGGCGCTACCGGGTGCTGCGGACGCCGCTGATCGCCGGCACCGGGCTGCTCTACACGATCCCGTCGCTGGCCCTGTTCATCCTGATGCCGCTGATCCTCGGCACCGGCATCCTCGACCCGGTCAATGTGGTGGTGGCGCTCACGATCTACACGGTGGCGCTGCTGGTGCGCACGGTCGCGGACGGGCTGGCGTCGGTACCCGAGGAGGTGCTCCAGGCGGCGACCGCGATGGGTATCGGGCGGGTGCGCCGCTTCTTCGGCGTGGAGCTGCCGCTGGCCGTTCCCGTGGTCGCGGCCGGGCTGCGGGTGGCGGCGGTCAGCAACGTCTCGATCGTCTCGGTGGCGGCGCTGCTCGGCGTCCCGCAGCTGGGGTCGCTGTTCACCGACGGTTTCGCGCGGGACTTCCTCGACCCGATCGTCGTGGGGATCCTCGCCTGCATCGTGCTGGCCCTTGCCCTCGATCTGGCGATCCTCGCCGGCAGCAGGGTGCTCACGCCGTGGCTGCGTGCCTCGCGCCCGGCGGTGGCACCGAGTTCCGCGCCTCCGCCACGCTCCGCCGAGCACCTCCGCGGGGGGTCCAGATGAACCTGCTCTGGACCTGGCTGAGCGACTCGGCGAACTGGCAGGGTGCCGACGGCATCCCTGTGCGGGTGGCCGAGCACCTGCTCTATTCGGTGATCACCCTGGTGCTGGCGGCGCTGGTCGGCATCCCGCTGGGGGCGTGGATCGGCCACACCGGGCGCGGCCGTGTCGTGGTGGTGAACCTGGTCAACGGCATGCGCTCGGTGCCCACCCTGGGCCTGCTGTTCATCGCCGTGCTGGTCGTCGGGCCCCTGCTGGGCGGCGACATCGCCTTCCTCGTGCCGTCGATCTTCGTCCTGGTGGTGCTGGCCATCCCGCCGATCCTCGCCGGCGCCTACGCCGGCGTCGAGGGCGTCGATCCAGGTGCGAGGGACGCCGCGCGCGGCATGGGGATGCGGCCCGCCCAGGTGCTGGTCCGGGTCGAGGCGCCGTGCGCGCTTCCGTTGATCTTCAGCGGACTGCGGTCCGCGGCGCTCCAGGTCGTGGCGACGGCGACGCTCGCCGCGTCCGTGAGCCTCGGAGGGCTGGGCCGCTTCCTGATCGACGGCCAGGCCTACCGCGACTACGGGCAGATGGCCGGCGGCGCGCTGCTCGTCGCCGTACTGGCGATGCTGGTGGATCTCGGCTTCGCCGCGGTGCAGCGGCTGGTCGTCTCGCCGGGTCTCGCGCCGGTCCGAGCGTCGCGACGCCCAGGGCGTCCGGCCGCGCGAGCCGCGTCCCCTGCCGCCGAACCGAGTTGACCGTGCACGACCCAACGAAAGAAGGATGAGATGAACAAACCCCTCGCACTCGCCGCCGCCGTGGTCGCGGCCCTGACGCTGGCGGCCTGCTCGTCCGGCGATCCGCTGGCCACGCCGGCGCCGGGGAGCGCCACCCAGAGTTCCGCCGCGGCGGTCTCGGTGGTCGTCGGCTCGGCCAACTTCCCCGAGAACGAGCTGCTCGCGCAGATCTACGCCCAGGCGCTGAAGGCCAAGGGCGTCAACGTCAGCACGAAGCTGAACATCGGCTCCCGCGAGACCTACGTGCCTGCTCTCAAGAGCGGGGAGATCAACCTGCTCCCCGAGTACACCGGTGCATTCGCCAAGTACCTGGACCCGAACGCCGACACCAGCACGACCGAGGCCGCGCTGGCCGCGCTGACCTCGGCGCTGCCGGACACGCTGACCGTGCTCGACCCGGCACCCGCGCAGGACAACGACTCGATCACCGTCACGCGCGCGACCGCCACCCAGTACAACCTGACGACGATCGAGGACCTGGTGCCGGTCGCTGGGCAGCTCGTGCTCGGCGGCCCGCCGGAGTGGAAGAACCGCAGCTACGGCATTCCCGGGCTGCAGAAGACCTACGGGCTGGAGTTCAAGTCGTTCAAGGCGCTGGACACGGCCGGGCCGCTGACCGTCCAGGCGCTGAAGAACGGCCAGGTCCAGGCGGCGAACCTGTTCACCACCGACCCGGCGATCAAGGCGAACGACTTCGTCACGCTGACCGACACCAAGAGCTTCTTCGGCTCCCAGAACGTCATCCCGGTGATCACGAAGTCCCTGGCCACTCCCGAGGTGACCTCGGCGCTGAACGCGGTCTCGGCGAAGCTCGACACCGACACGCTGGCCACCCTGGTCAGCAAGGTCGTCACCGACAAGCAGGACGCCGACCAGGTCGCCGCCGACTGGCTGACCAGCGTCGGCCTGGCCTGAGCCCCGACCGCCCTCGCCCGCTCCCGGGCCGGCCGTCACTGCGGCCCGGGGCGGGCGGGCTTTCGCCACAGCAGGGCGTAGCGCCACAGCGGCAGGTGGCGCCAGCGGACGCCGGGGAGGACCCGGCGGGCGAGCCGGCGCACCTCGCCGTAGCTGTGCGGCGGTGGCCAGACGGTGGGAGCGGTGTGGTCCCAGAAGCCACGGGTACGGCTGAGCACCTGGTGCTGGGCGATGCCGGCCACCTCGTAGGCGTAGTCCAGCGGCGTCGTGCTGCGGGCCATCCCCACAACGGCCAGCAGCCCGCCGGGCGCCGTGAGGTCGGCCATCCTGGCCAAGGCGCGCGTCGTGTCGGGGAAGTGGTGCAGAACGGCGATCGACGCCACCACGTCGAACGTCCCGGCGAACCGGTGGGTCAGCGCGTCCGCGTGAACCCAGTCGACGGCGGGGTCCTCCAGACGCGCCCGCTCGAGCACCCCGGCGTCGAGGTCGATCGCGGTCACCTCCGGCACGATCCGGTGCAGGTCGCGCGCCAGCAGGCCGTCCCCGGTGCCGACGTCGAGCGCGGTGCGGGCACCGGCGGGAACCGCGTCCAGCACCAGCCGGTGGTAGTGCAGGTTGTGGTTCCAGCGGTCCCCGGTCACACCAGGAACCGGTAGAACGGGCTGTCGGAGGCCACCACCTCGAAGGTGATCGGGCTCGCGTCCATCCGCATCAGCAGGTTGCCGAACGAGTCGGGATCGCCGAGTTCGATGCCCACCAGCGCGGGGCCGGTCTCCCGGTTGCTCCGCTTGACGTACTCGAAGTGGGTGATGTCGTCGTCAGGCCCGAGGACCTCGTCCAGGAAGCGCCGCAGCGCGCCGGGCTCCTGCGGGAAGTTCACCAGGAAGTAGTGCTTGCGGCCCTCGTAGACCAGCGAGCGCTCGACGATCTCGGCGTACCGGGAGACGTCGTTGTTGCCCCCCGACACCAGCACCACGACGGTCTGGCCCGGCTCCGGGCGGAAGCTGCCGAGGCTGGCCGCGGCCAGCGCTCCGGCCGGCTCGGTGACGATGCCCTCGGTCTGGTACAGCGCGAGCATCTCCGAGCAGATCCGCCCCTCGGGGACGGCGACCAACGCCGGACCGCAGCGCTGCACGAGGCCGAAGGTGAGGTCCCCGACGCGGCGTACGGCCGCGCCGTCGACGAAGGTGTCCAGCTCGCCGAGTTCGACCGGGTGCCCGGCCCGGAGCGCGGCCGCCATCGACGCCGCCCCCGCAGGCTCGGCACCGACGACCTTCGTGGCCGGATGGCGCTCGGCCAGGTAGGTCAGGCAGCCCGCGATCATGCCGCCGCCGCCGACCGGGGCGACCAGCACGTCCGGGGAGTAGCCGAACTGGTCGACGATCTCCCGGGCCACCGTGCCCTGGCCGACGATCGTGCGGGCGTCGTCGAACGCGGGAACGACGATCGCCCCGGACGCCGCCGCCTCGGCCGTCGCCGCCGCGGCCGCGGCGTCGTAGGTGTCGCCGACGACCGCCAGATCCACCCTGCCCTCGCCGATCGCGAGGATGCGTTCGCGTTTCTGGCGCGGTGTGGTGGCGGGGACGAAGATGCGGCCGCTGATGCCCAGCTGGGCGCACGCGAACGCCACCCCCTGGCCGTGGTTCCCCGCGGACGCACAGACGACGCCGGCGCGGCGCTGGTCGGGCTCGAGCTGGGAGATCAGGTTGTAGGCGCCACGGATCTTGTAGGAACGGACCGGCTGGAGATCCTCGCGCTTGAGCCAGACGTTGGCCCCCGTCGCGGCGCTGAGCCGCTCGTTGCGCTGCAGAGGGGTGCGGGTGACCACTCCGGCCAACCGCTCAGCGGCCTCGTCCACGGCCCGGGCGTCGATCGTCACCGGCCCATTCTGGCACCGGGCCGGGCCTGTGGTTCTGCACCGTGGGCGGGTTTCGGGACGTCGCATCGCAGGCGTCCCCGCTCCGGCGTGCGACCCCGCACCGGCAGGGCCTCGGGCCCCGTCCCCGGCGGCGTCATCCGCGCGACACGATCCACGCCGGGGAGGTCCCCAGGCGGGGCAGTTCGGTCGCGAAGAACGCCGGGTGGGCGGGCCGGTCCCGACCGTACGTGGCGAGATCGACCCACTCGTGCCACTCCCGGACGCCGTCGAGGGTCGTGCCGGCCGCCGTCAGGGCCATCCCCGGCTCGTAGCGCATCACGAAGTAGAAGGCGAGTTCGTGGCACTCCCGTCCGCGGAGGCTGGCGGTGGAGTCTCCCGCGAAGAAGTTCTCGTGGATGAACGCGAGCCGGTCGACCTCCATGTCGACGCCGGTCTCCTCCCGCACCTCGCGACGAACGGCGTCCTGCGCGGTCTCGCCGTGACGGACGCCACCGCCGATCGAGTAGAAGTAGGGCTCCACCTCGTTACGGGCCATCAGCACTCTGCCCTCGTGCAGGATCACCGCCGCTGCCCGGTAGCGGAACCACCGGCCGTCCTCGTCGAAGGTGCAGTCGCGCTGCCCCAGCCCGCCGTCGGTCCCGTCCTGTGCCACGGGGCCGAGCGTAGCCCCGCCCCGCCTGCCGGTCGGACGGGGCTGCCTCGGCCGGGTCCCGCCCGGGGGCTGCGGCTCGCGGCTCAGGCCGTCTGGGCGCCCGCGTCCGGCGGCTGCCCGGCCTCGCCCGCGAGCAGGTCGTCCAGTTCCGGCTGGGCTCGCACCAGCAGCTCCTCCGCGGAGCGGCTGCGTCCGATCATCGGAGTGACGACCACCGCGTCCTCGACGAGCTCCGCGCCGGTCAGTGGGCGCACCGCCGCCTCGACCACGCGGACGGGGTCGAGCTCCTTCTCGGTGACCTTCAGGTCGCGCAGCTTCCTCGCCGTGGGGAAGACCCGGCCCTCGATCGAGCCGACCGCCTTGTTGTAGGAGTCGACCGCGGAGGTGAGCGAGCGGCCCACCTTGTCGAAGTGCGAGCCCAGCGTGCCCAGCCGGTCGTACAGCTCCCGGCCGAGACTGAACACCTCCTGGGCGGACTCGGCGAGCGCGGCCTGGCGCCAGGAATACGCGATCGTCTTGAGCATCGCGATCAGCGAGCTCGGCGTGGCCAGCATGACCGCGCGGTCCGAGGCGTACTCCAGCAGCGACGGCATCCGGTTGAAGGCCTCCGCCGCCAGCGCCTCGCTGGCCAGGAACAGCACCACGAACTCCGGTGTCCCCCCGCCGTCGGCCTTGTAGTAGTCCTTGCGGGAGAGCTGGTCGACGTGCGTCTGGACGTTCCTCGCGAACTGGCCCAGCAGCCGCGCCTGCTCGGCGGGATCGGACGCCTCCTGGGCGTCGAGGAACGCGCTCAGCGGCACCTTCGAGTCGACGTAGATGAACCGGCCCTCGGTGAGGGTCACCTTCAGGTCGGGACGGATCGTCGCGCCGGCCGTGGTGTGGGTGGTCTGCTGCTGCACGAAATCGCAGTGCTCGACCATGCCCGCCAACTCCACCACCCGCTTGAGCTGCAGTTCGCCCCAGGCCCCGCGCACCTGTGGCTTGCGCAGCGCGGTGACCAGGGCCGCGGTCTCCCTGCGCAGGCTCTCGCCGGTGAGCCGGACCTCGCTGACCTGGCTGCGGAGCTCGGCGGACAGGACCACGCGCTCCTTCTCGACCTCGGTGAGCCGGTCGTTGAAGCGCTGCAGGCTCTCCCGCACCGGGGTCAGCAGCTGGTCGGTGGCCTGCTGGCGCGACTGCGCGGACTCCTCCAGTTGACGGGTCTGGCGCTCGATGGTCTCCGCCGACAGCGCCTTGAACTGGTTCAGCAGCTGCTCGCGGTCGGCGGCGACCTCGGCCGCGCGCTGGACCGCGGCGTCCCGCTCGGCCAGGGCGCCGACCACGGCGGCGCGGGC
>NZ_JASGES010000248.1:0-5549 GCF_047606205.1 Propionicimonas sp.
CCGGCACCCCGGTCGCGGACGCGTGGCGCCAGCTCGGCAGGGAGGGCACCCGGTGACCGCCACCGACCGGCGCAGCCTCGCGTCCGCCGTCGCCGCGCTCGCGGCGGGAGTCCCGCTCGCACCGCTGACCCAGGACCGCAGCTACCTCGTCCTGGCCGCGCTGCTGATCGGGCTGAGCACAGCCCTGGGCATCGGGGTGCGTCGACTGCGTGCGGGCGAGCCGCTGGTCCGCATCGCGCAGTTGCTGCCCGCGGCGGCCATCCCGGTGCTGATCCCCTCCGTGCTCGACCCGGTCGGGCTCTTCGAGCAGACCTACTCGTTCGTGCAGACGGCCTTCGCCCCGATGCCGTACGACGCGGGATTCGCCGTCTTCTGCGCGGCGCTGGTGTGGGCGGTCCACCTGCTGTGCGAGGCCCTCGCCATCGGGTTGGCGTCGCCGGCGTGGACGTTCCCCGTCCTGCTGCTGCCCTACCTCATCCCCTCGCTGGCCATCTACGCCGAGACCAGCCCGTTCCTGTTCGTCTTCCCCGCTGCCGGCTACGCGCTGATCCTGGCGACCGCGACGGCGACATCCGCCGACTCGGCGGGCGACACCGACCAGGACACGGTGTCCGGCTGGCGCCGCGGGGTGGCGACCACCGCGTCCCTTGCCACCGTGATCGCCCTCGTCGGCTCGGTGGTGGTGTCGCTGCCGATCCCGGAGCGCTCCGCGAGTGCCTCGTCCTCCGGTGGCCAGGGGTCCGTGCAGCTGGGCGATCCCAGCCTCGACCTGATCCGCAACGTGAACTCCAACAGCGACCAGATCGTGATCACCTACCGCACGTCCGACGGCGACGGCGAGTACCTGCGCCTGGCCGCCCTGCCCGCCTTCGACGACCGGGGATTCCACCTCACCGCCACCGACCTGGTTCCCCTGCCCGCCGGCAGGGACGGACCCGCCGCGGCCACCTCGACGGAACGGACCTCGATCACCATCGGCAACCTGGCCAGCGAGTACCTGCCGACGCCGTGGTACCCGCTGACGGCCGACGTGGACTCCGGCACCTGGCGGTACGACCCGAGGACGCTCGCCGTGGTGGCGATCGGGAGCGGCCGCACGTCCGCGACCCGGGGACTGAGCTACCAGACGATGTCGGCGCGCCTGCCTGCGGCCGCGGAGCTGCTGGCCGGTGCCGGCCAGCCCGGCGATCCCGGCGACGGGGGCCTGACCCTGCAGCTGCCCCCCGAACTGTCGGACGGCGTCCGCCAACTCGCCGAGCAGGTGACCCAGGGCCGGAGCGGCGCGGGCAGGAAGGCGCTCGCGCTGGCGGAATTCCTCCGCTCGGATGCGTTCACCTACAGCACCGCCGTCACCCCCGGGACGACGCTGAGCACCCTCGACGACTTCCTGCTCGGCAGCCGGACCGGGTACTGCGAGCAGTTCGCCGGTTCGCTGGCCGTGCTGGCCCGCGTGGTGGGAATCCCGTCCCGGGTGGTCGTGGGCTTCCTGCCCGGCCGCAAGGTGGGCCAGAACTGGCAGGTCACTCCCCGCAACATGCACGCCTGGACCGAGCTCTACTTCGGCGGCGACCTCGGCTGGGTGGCCGTGGACGCCACGCCGTCCGGCGCCCTGGGGAACGCCATCCCCTCCGCCTCGCCCAGCGCCACCCGCACGCCCGGCAGCACCGAGCCGACCCTCGCCCCGACCTCGACGGCGCCGACCCTCGCACCGGTCACCCCGACCGGCCCGGGATCGACGCAGGGAAACCCGCTGCCGTGGCTGGTCGGCCTGCTCGTCGCGGGAGCCATGGCGGCGGCCGGCCCGCGGCTGGTTCGTGCGGCGCTGCGGCAGTTCCGCCTGGCCGGCTCCGCAGATCCGGGCCGCGCCGCGGAGCATGCCTGGGCCGAGGTACGGGCGGTGGCGAGGGACAGGGGTCAGGACTGGCCGGAGGGGACGACCCGCCGGGTCGCCGCGGACCTCGGCGCCGCGCTCGACGCGGACGGCAGGGACGCACTGGTCAGCCTCGCCCTGGACGTGGAGCGGGCCCGGTACGCCGAGGCGCCGGACCGTCCGCCCGCCTTGCGGGAGAGGGTGGCGCGGATCACCGCTGCCATGGAGAGGCGGTGGGCACAGCCCACCGCCAGAGTCTGGTGGCCGCGGTCACTGCGACCGTCGAGATCGTGAGGACTCAGGCCCCGCCGTCATCCTGGCCGTGACGCCAGCGGTCCTCCATGCGCCCCATGAACTCGGACGCCCCTCCCGCCCTGCCGCCTGAGGCGGCCGACTCCCCGGCCAGCCCCGAGTGCTGCCAGGCCGTCACGCCGAGAACGGAGGAGGCGAGCATCACCAGGAAGCCGAACACGCTGAGCGCGGGATGCACCTGCATGCCGCCGATCAGGCAGCAGACCCCGACCACGAACCCGAAGCCGGCGAGAACCGCGCGACGTCGCTGCCACCGGTGGGAGGTGCCGCGCAGGGTGTTGGCGAGCTTGGGATCCTCGGCCGCCAGGGCGGCCTCCATCTGGTCGAGGAGTCGCTGCTCCTCCGCCGAGAGTGCCATGGCCGCCTCCCCTGGTTCAGACTGTCCGTGCGGACGTGGCCAGTCTAGGCGCGCAGGTGGGTTTTCGGAACTGTCGGCGCTCGTCCTGGCCACGGTCAGGGCCGCTCCCGCCTGGTCAGCACCGCCCTGCGCACCGCAGCCGGCCCGAAGCGCCGAATCACGTTGTCAGCGGCACGTTCCGCATCCCGCCAACCACGCTCGGGGGCGTCCAGGGTGGGCTGGAGGGCTACCGTGCCGACGTCGGCGAGTCCGGTGACCCTGATTCCCACCCGGCGCACCGGACTGCGGGGGGTCCGCAGTATTGCGTAAAGGTGGCGGGCGACGTCGTACACCTCGTCGGTGACGTCGGTCGGCGCGGGCAGCGTGAGTGCCCGCGACACCGTCCGGAAGTCCGCATACCGCAGTGAGAGCGTGATCGTGCGACCCAGCACTCCGGCCGCGCGCATCCGCGACGTCACCTTCACCACCACCCGAAGCAGTTCCGCGTGGACGCCGGCATCGTCGCTGAGATCGTGGCCGAAGGTCTCCTGGCACCCGACCCCCCGCTCGCCGGCGCGGGCGACCACCCTGCTGTGGTCGCGCCCGCTGGCCCGTTCGTGCAGGAGCGCGCCGGCCCGCAGCCCGAACGCCGCCTGGACGGCGCTGCGCGGCAGGGCGGCCAGGTCACCGAGGCTCGCCACTCCCAGGGCGGCCAGCCTCGACCCGGTGCTCTCCCCGACCCCGACCAGGTCGCCGACCGGCAGCGGCCCCAGGAAGGCGATCACGTCGGCGGGGGCGACCTCGCGGAGCCCGTCGGGCTTGGCCGCGTTGCAGGCCATCTTGGCGATCAGCTTGTTCGGCCCGATCCCGACCGAGCAGCAGATGCCCTGCTCGTCGTGGACGATCGCCCGGATCCGCTCCCCCAGGACGGCCGCGGCCCCGACCGTCCGCTCCGAGCCGGTGAGGTCGAGGTAGGCCTCGTCGATGGACGCGCTCTCGACCCGTGCGGTGAACGTCTCCAGGACGGCGACGATCCCGGCGCTGACCTCGGAGTAGGCCTCGAAGTCGGGCGGGGCGCAGACGGCGTGGGGGCAGAGCTGCCGCGCCCGGGCCGACGACATCCCCCCGCGAACCCCGAACGCCCGGGCGGGATAGTTCGCCGACAGCACGACGCCACGGTGCGCGCCGCCCACCCACATCGGCACATCACGCCACTCCGGATGACGCCGTAGTTCCACCGAGGCGTAGAAGGCGTCCATGTCGACACACATCACCACCCGTGGCACCTCGTCCCCGCCCATCCCGCCCGCCTCCCGCGCGTCGCCGGGGAACACCGGACCCCGGCGCGACATGTGCCGCGAGCCGTGGGAAGCGGGGGTCGAGTCCGCTCCCCACGGCCTGCGGGGACATCGGCGCCGGGGCCGTTCCGGAGCGGTTGCCCGCCGCCCGGGTGTGCGGGCTTCCCCTGCCCGCATTATCGAACTTCTGTTCGAATGAGCACCATCATAGCCGCTGCCTCCGACACGGCGTCAAGAGCCGGTATCCCGCACAGTCGGCTGCCCCGGGACCCGCTTCCGGCCCCGGTGCGGACGCCGCGACTACGATTCCGGCATGGACGTGGTGGCCATGACCTTCGCCAGCGGCTGGGCGAGCGGCCTCAACGCGTACGCGACCGTCTTCCTGCTCGGGCTGATCGGCAGGCTGGGCGGGATGGCCGGGATTCCGGAAGGCTTCCAGCGGACCGACGTGCTGGTGATCATGGGCGTCCTGGCCGTGGTCGAGTTCTTCGCCGACAAGATCCCCTACCTGGACTCGATCTGGGACGCGGTCTCCACCTTCATCCGGCCCGTGGCGGGCGCTCTGATCGGCGCGCTGCTGGCCGGGGCGAACGGCGATCTGCTGCCGGTGACGATGGGCGCGCTCGGCGGGGTGACCGCGCTGGTCAGCCACACCGCCCGCGCCGGCGTCCGGCTGGCCGTGAACACCTCACCGGAGCCGATCAGCAACATCGGGGCGTCGCTGGTCGGCGACGCGGCGCTGATCGCGGTGCTCTCGCTCGCGATCGCCTACCCCGCCCAGGCCGCGCTCCTCGCCGCTGTCCTGCTCGCCGGCACGATCGCGCTCGCCATCCTGCTGCTCGCCCAGATCCGCAAGGGCGTCACCGCGCTCCAGGGCTGGCTGGCCACCCGTTGATCGTCGTCGTCGGCGCGAGTCTCGCCGGGCTCGCGGCGGCGGCCCGCCTCGCCAGGGCCGGCCACGAGGTCGTCCTGTGCGACAGCGCACCGGTTCCGGCGGCGGGTGCCGGCGTCGCCACCGAACCCGGCGGCACCGTCCTCACCCTTCCCGCGGCCTGGCGCGACCTGTTCCGCAAGACCGGGCGCAGCCTGGACGCGGAGCTGGCCAGGACGGGCCTGGTGCTCGCACCCGCTCCCGCACGGCCGTTCGTGCTCTCCGACGGCTCCCGGCTCGCGCTGCCCACCGATCGGGGCGAGCAGTGGTCCGTGCTCGCCCCCCGCTTCGGCCAGGCGACCGCGGCGGCGTGGCGGGACCTCCTCGACGAACTGGACGGCGCATGGCAGGTGCTGCGGCGCCTCGGCCTCGAGACCGAGTTCGAGGGCCGGCTGACGTCCGCGCAGCGGGCGGTGCTGCGACCGAGGACGAGCCTGGCCGGCCTCGCCGAACGCGTGCCGCCGCTGGCCGACGTCGTCCTCGACGTGGCCGCGCGCCTGGGCCAGGACCCGGCCCGGCTGCCCGGCTGGCACGCCGCCCGGCTGGCGGTCGAGCGCACCTTCGGCCGCTGGCACGTGCAGGACGCCCGCGGCGTCCCGCAGCCGGCCGGCGTCCTCGCCGGCCTCCTCGTCGAGAGGCTGCAGGCGCGTGGCGTGAACCTGCGCAGCGGGGTCGAGGCCCTCTCCATCCGCCCGGAACCCGGTGTCGGCCACCGCGTCGCGACGACGGCGGGCGACCTGGCCGCCGAGGCCGTGGTGAGCGCGGTGGACCCCTTCACCCACGCGGACCTCACCCGCGAGC
>NZ_JASGES010000249.1:0-4067 GCF_047606205.1 Propionicimonas sp.
CCCGCCCGGCCGCGGCGGACGCCGCCGGTGGGCGACCGCCGCGCGGATGCACAGGCTGCCCACAAGGCGGGTGGCTAGCCTCGGGGGGAGCCGCTCCGTCCCGCGGCGGGACGGACGCCGGCGCACAGTACCCGACCCGCAGTTGTGTGCGGCTGCAGAGAGTTACCCCACGATGACACCACGAACGCTGTCCACCGCCCTTCTCGGCCTCGTCCTGGCCCTGACCGGCTGCTCGGCGCCCACGGACGCCTCGAGTCCGGCGTCCAGCTCGGCCTCCGCGAGCACCGAGGTCGACGCCGACGCTCCCGAGGTCGACCGCGATCCCCAGGGCGAGCTCCCCGCGATCACCTTCAGTGCGAAGGGGATCCCGACGATGAAGGTCGTCGAGTCCGATCCGCCGAGCGTGATCTCGGTGAAGACGCTGACCGCGGGGGACGGGGCCACGGTCGGCTCCAGCGACTTCGTGTCGGTCAACTACGCCGGCTTCCTGTGGAGCGACGGCACCCAGTTCGACTCCTCCTACGACAGCGGCCAGCCGGCGGGCTTCGCCCTCGGCCAGGTCGTGGACGGGTGGAGGTACGGGCTGGCCGGCACCAAGGTCGGCGACCGCGTCGTCATCGTCGTCCCCCCGGACTACGGCTATGGCGACGAGGCGACCGACTCCATCCCGGCCGGTTCGACACTGGTCTTCGTCGTCGACGTGCTCTCGACGACCTCGGTCAGCACCGACGCGCTGAACTCGGCGACCCTGACCGGCGCGTCCCTGCCGGACGGGGTCACGGTCACGGGAGAGCTCGGCAAGGAACCCACGCTCGCCTTCGCCGACGGGAGCTCCGCCCCGGACGAGGAGACGGCGGTCGTGATCGCCGAGGGGACCGGTGCGGAGATCACCGACACCGACACCATCCTGTACCACGCGGTCGGCGGCTACTGGGGAGGACAGACCTCGTCCAGCTGGTCGAGCTCCTACCAGTCGGTGACCTCCGGCGGCGGCTCCGCCACCGTCGGCAAGCGGGTCGGCTCCCGGATCCTGCTGACCTTTCCCGCCGACGAGGAGAACAGCACCGAGGCGCAGGCGCTGGTGATCGACATCCTGGCCGCGGTCCCCGCCTCCACGTAGGCTGCCTGCCGCGCGGCCCTGCCCGGACGCGGGGCAGCGCCGCTCCTCGGCAGCACGGACCCGCGGCCGGACGTTCGGGGCCGACCAGTCATCCCGGCGCCTCGGTGCTCCGTGATCCGGACTCGGCAGCGCACGACGGACGCCGTCACCTACGTTTCTTCGTTGTGCACGCTGAGAGAGGTCGTCCCATGGCCACGACGGAGCCGGCCGTGAGCCGCCCGGTGGCGTCTGCGCGCGCCGGCGATCTGGTGGTGTTCGCGGTGAACGGCTTCGCGTTCGCGTCCTGGATGTCACGGGTACCGGACGTGAAGGAGTCGCTCGCCCTGACTCCGGGCCTGCTGGCGATCCTGCTGCTCTCGGTCTCGATCGGCTCGCTGCTCGGTCTCCCCGCGGCCGGACGGATCGCCCACCGGATCGGCGCGGCGAACACCGTCCGGCTCGGCATGGTCATGCTCGTGCCGGGCATCGCCTGGGCCGGGATCGCCGTCCAGGCCCACCTGGGCATGTACCTGGTGATGCCGGGGCTGTTCCTGCTCGGGATGGGCTCGGGGATCTGGGATGTCGCCCAGAACCTCGAGGGCACGATCGTCGAGCGGGCGCTGGGCAGGGCGATCATGCCGTGGTTCCACGCCGCGTTCAGCGGCGGCACCGTCCTGGCCGCGCTGATCGGCGCCGGTCTGGTCTGGCTGCGGGTGCCGGTCGCCATCCACCTGGGCGTGGTCGCCGCCCTCACCGCGGTCGCGGTGCTGTGGGGGACCGCGCGCTTCCTGCCCGCCTTCGACGAGGACGGGGGGAGCTCGTCCTCGGGGGCGCCGGCGCCGCAACGGTCGGCGTGGCGGGAACCGCGCACCCTGCTGATCGGGCTGATGGTGCTGGCCGCCGCCTTCGCGGAGGGCACTGCGAACGACTGGATGGCGGTGGCCTTCGTCGACGGGCACGGCCTCGACAACGCCCTGGGCGTCGTGGCGCTGGCGGTGTTCCTCTCGTTCATGACGGCCGGCCGCGTCCTCGGCACCGGGCTGCTCGACAGGCACGGGCGCGTCCCCGTGCTGCGCGTGCTCTTCGGCGCGGCGATCCTCGGCTGCGTCCTGGTCGTCTTCGGCAACACCCCGGTGGCGTTCGTCGGCTGCGCGATCTGGGGGCTCGGCGCGTCGATGGGCTTCCCCGTCGGCATGTCCGCGGCGGCCGACGACCCGGCGAGGGCGCCGCTACGGCTGTCGGTCGTCTCGACGCTCGGCTACACGGCCTTCCTCGCCGGCCCGCCGCTGCTGGGCTTCCTCGGTGATCACTACGGCGTCCTGAGGGCGCTCCTGGTCGTGGGCGTCGTGTCGGTGCTGGCCCTGCTCGTCGTCCCCGCCGCCCGGCCGCCGGCGAACGCGCCTTCCACTCCGGAAGGCGCGGAATGACGCCGGTCGCCGGTGGGCGTTGACCGAACACGGTGAACGGAACCCGCAGGGGGCGTCCGTCCCGCGCGTCGGGTCCGGGACCCGGTGGCCGTCGCGGCCGTGGAAGGATTCGTCCATGGCCGAGTCCGCCTACACGCTTGCCGCCACCATCACCGGCGTCGACCACCCCGGTCAGCTCACCAGGGTGCTGGACGCGATCGCGTACTCCGAGGCGGAGATCCTCGACCTCGAGCAGACCGTGGTGCGCGGCCAGCTGAGCATCGGCGTCCTGTTGGCCGTCCCCGCGGTCGGCCACGACCGGCTGCAGGACCGGCTCGCCGGCTCCTGCGCGCGACTGGGGCTGTCCGTCCAGCTCGCCGAGGGGGTCGGCGACAACCCGCCGCGACACAACCGGACCATCGTCACCGTGCTGGGCCGCCCCCTGCGGACCGGGCACCTCGCCATCGTCACCCGGATCATCGCCGAGCACGGCGGCAACGTCGACCGGAGCCGGCGGCTGTCCCGCACGCCGCTGACCAGCATCGAGTTCTGGGTCTCCGGTGCCGACCCGGCCGCTCTGCGTCCGGCTCTCGCCGCGGCGGCGGCCGCGTCGGGTTTCGACGTGTCGACCTCGCCGGCAGGTCTCGCCCGGCAGGGCCGTCGCCTGATCGTGATGGACGTCGACTCCACCCTGATCCGCGACGAGGTGATCGAACTGCTGGCCGCGCGCGCGGGCTGCGAGGCGCAGGTCAGGGACGTCACCGAGCGCGCGATGCGCGGCGAACTCGACTTCGCCGACAGCCTGCGCGAGCGGGTCAGGCTGCTCGCAGGGCTCCCGGTGGCGGTTTTCGACGAGGTCCGCGCCGACCTGCGGCTCACCCCGGGCGCCCGCACGCTGGTGGCCACCTTGCGCGACCTCGGCCTGTCGATCGGGCTGGTCTCCGGTGGTTTCATCGAGGTCGTCGGGCCGCTGGCCGAGAGCCTCGGCATCACCTACGCGCACGCGAACGCCCTGCGAGCCGTCGACGGCCGCCTCACCGGCGAGGTGGCCGGCCCGATCGTCGACCGTGCGGCCAAGGCGGCGAAGCTGCGCGAGTGGGCGGTCGCCGAGGGGCTGCCGCTGGCCCGCACGATCGCGATCGGCGACGGCGCCAACGACCTCGACATGCTCGCGGCCGCCGGTCTCGGGGTGGCCTTCAACGCCAAGCCGGCCGTCCGCGCCAGGGCTGACACGGCGCTCAGCCTCCCTTACCTGGACGCGGTCCTCTTCCTGCTCGGGCTCTCCCGCGAGGAGGTCGAGGACGCCGCAGCGCTCCGCGCCGCCGCCGGCTAGCCCCCTCGCCCTCCCGCGACCGTCGCCTCGTGCGGTCACGGGAGGACGGTCCTGCCCTGCCGTTTCGGAAGCCGGCCCGGCGCGGCGCCTGCCTGCCGGGCGCGGTGCCGTGCGTCCGGGCGGTTCGCTAAGGTGCGGGGAGGCGATGGATCCCGCCCGGGCTCGTCCCGAACCGCCGACAGGCTGATGGTTCCTGCTCCGTCGATGGGCGCGGAGCGTGCCCACAGGA
>NZ_JASGES010000250.1:0-6135 GCF_047606205.1 Propionicimonas sp.
CGCGCCGGGGGGCTGGATGCCGGGGTTGGCGCGGAAGCGGCCGTCGGGGCCGAGGAGGAGGCCACCGACCACGGCGGCGACGCGCGGGCCGGGCGCCGGGGCGCTCATCGGCGCTCCGGCAGGCGGAGGACGGCTTCCAGCAGCGTTCGGCTGTAGGGGTGCTCGGGGTGGCGGAAGAAGCGGTCGACGCCGGCCTGCTCGACCAGCACGCCGTCCCGCAGTACCGCGACGTGGTCGCAGATGGCGTTCACGACGGCCAGGTCGTGGGTGATCAGCAGGACGGCCAGCCCGATCCGGCGGCCGAGTCCGGCGAGCAATTCCAGGACGGTGCGCTGGGCGGACGCGTCCAGCGAACTGGTGGGCTCGTCCGCGACCAGGACGCGGGGGTCGGTGGCCAGCGCGCGGGCGATGGCGACCCGCTGGCGTTGCCCTCCGGAGAACTCGCGCGGATAGCGTCCGAGGGCGTCCGGGGTGAGGCCGACGAGGGCGAGCAGTTCGGCGGGCCGTGCGTCCGGCACCGTGCGCCGCCCGCCCCGCCGCGCGGCGCCCACCCGCAGCAGTTCGTCCAGGACCTGGCCGACCGTGAGCAGCGGATTGAGCGACGCGAACGGATCCTGCTGGACCAGCTGGACGGCCCTGCGCTCGGCCGGCGACCTGCGCGCACCGAGCAGGACCCCGTCGAGGCGGACGGTACCGGTGGCCAGCGGCACCTGGCCGGTGATCGCCCGCGCCAGCGATGTCTTGCCCGACCCCGATTCCCCGACCAGCCCGAGGATCGAGCCGGGCCGGACGCCCAGCGTGACCTGGTCGACGACCCGCCGGCCCGCGTAGTCGATGCTCGCGCCGCTGACCGCCAGGCCGTGCAGGGTCGGCGTGTTCTGCTCAGCCATGGCCACCGGCCAGCTCCGGCAGCGGCAGCACGGCGTCCAGCAGCGAACGGGTGTACGGCTCTGCGGGCCGGGTGACCACGTCGAGGGTGTCCCCGCTCTCCACCACCCTGCCCTCGTGCAGCACCACGATGCGGTCGCAGACCTGCGCGACCACGGCGAGGTCGTGGCTGACGAACAGCACCGAGAGGCCGCGCTCGGCGCGGAGCTGGGCGAGCAGGTCGAGGACGCCACGCTGGACGGTGACGTCGAGGGCCGTGGTCGGCTCGTCACAGAGCAGCAGATCGGGCTCCCTGGCCAGCGCGACGGCGAGCAGGACACGCTGCCGCTGACCGCCCGAGAGCTGGTGCGGATACCGCCGGAGGAGGTCGCCGGCGTCCGGCAGGTGCACGTCGTCGAAGAGCCGGAGCGCCCTGGCCCTGGCCTCGCGACGCGTCAGGCCTGTGGCCGCGGCGCACACCTCGGCGACCTGATCGCCCACCCGGGCCAGCGGGTCGAGGAAGGTCAGCGGGTCCTGGAAGATCATTGCCGCCGTCCCGCCGACGCCGATCGTCCCTCCGCTCACGCGCAGGCCCCGCGGGAGGAGGCCCATCACGGCACGCAGGGTGAGGCTCTTGCCGGATCCGGACTCCCCCACCACGCCGAGGGCCCCGCCGGGCTCGAGGGCCAGGGTCACCCCGCGCAGCAGTTCGGCGTCCCCGCTCACCCGCAGGTCGTCGAGTACCAGTTCGCCGGGCCTCATCGCAGCCTCCACACGTCGGCGAGGCCGTCGCCGACCAGGGACAGGCCGACACCGGTGGTGACGACGGCGAGACCGGGCAGCGTCGACACCCACCACTTCGTGGTGAGGAAGAGCTGGCCGTCGCTGATCATCGTCCCCCAGTCCGGCGTGGGCGGCTGGACGCCGATGCCGAGGTAGCCGAGGGTCACGACCGCGACCATGATCAGCAGGATCTCGGTCATCAGGAGCACCACCGCCTGCGGCAGCACGTTGGGCAGCAGGTGGCGTCCGAGCACGCGCGCGTGGGAGAGGCCGCCGCCGTAGGCGGCCTGCACCCAGCCCTCCCGGCACAGCGCGCGGGTCTTCGCCCGGATCACCCTGGCGTAGCCGATCCAGCCGACGAGGGCATAGGCGAGGAAGATGCCGCGCTCGCCGGTGCCGGCGGCGAACACCACCACGATGACCAGGACGTAGAAGGGGAACGCGACGAACGTGTCCACCAGTCGCGAGATCAGCCAGTCGACGCGGCCGCCCGCGTAACCGCTGACCAGCCCGATTGCGACGCCGACCACGAACGGCACCACCGCGGCGAGCACGGCGATCCGGAGGTCGGTCCGGGCCGCGGCGATCACGCGGGAGAGGATGTCCCGGCCGAGTTGGTCGGTACCGAACCAGTGGGCGGCCGACGGCGGGGCAAGCCCGTTGGCGAGGTCCTGCGCGCTCGGGTCGTAGGGCGTGGGGCCGAGCACGGCCAGCGAGAACATGAACAGCAGGATCGCCGCGCCGGCCAGCAGGGTGGGGGTACGTCGGGCGCGCCGCCACCAGCGGGCGAGCGGGCGGGCCGCCAGGGCTGCAGGCGCACTCATGTCGCCCTCAGCCGGGGATCCAGCACCACGACGATCGCGTCGGTGAGCAGGGTGACCAGGACCACGCTCAGCGCGAGGACCAGGGCGATGCCCTGCACCACGGGGAAGTCGCGCGAACTGATGGAGGAGAACAGGAGCGCGCCGAGGCCGTTGATCGCGAACACCTTCTCGATCACCAGCGTGCCTCCGATCAGGTAGGCGACGTTGAGGCCGAGCAGCGACACCGTGGGCACCGCGGCATTGCGCAGGACGTGTGCGGCGACCCTCCGCCGGGGCAGCCGTGCGGCGCGCAGGGTGACGACGAAGTCGGCGTCCAGCACTTCGAGCAGTTGTTCGCGCAGGGAGCGGACCAGCGGTGGCGACATGCCGAGCGCGACGGTGAGGGACGGCAGCACGAGGCTGCGCAGGGGTTCGCCCGGCCCGGTCCCGATGCCGCCCACCGGCAGCCAGTGCAGGTTCACTCCGAGGACGAGGATCAGGACCAGACCCACCCAGAAGGCCGGCATCGCCATGGCGATGGTCGGCACGACCCGGACGAGGTGGTCGAGGGGCCCGCCGGCACGGGTCGCGGCGACCAGGGCGAGCGGGACGGCGAGCAGGACGGTGAACACCACGCTGAGCGCCACCAGGGCGGCCGTGATGCCGGCCCGCGAGGCGACCAGGGAGAGCACCGGCTGGTCGGTGACCAGGGACGTTCCGACGTCACCGCGGGTGAACACGGCGACCAGCCAGTTCCACAGCTGGCGTCCCAGGGGCAGGTCGAGGCCCATCCGGTGCCGCAACGCGTCGATCGAGGCCTGGGTGGCCTGGTCGCCGAGGATCATCGCGGCCGGGTCGCCGGGCACGATCCGCAGCAGCAGGAAGACGCACAGCACCACTCCGACGACCACGGGGACGACGGAGGCCAGCGTGCGGCCGAGCCAGCGCATGGTCAGATTCTCCCCCGTCGGCCGGCCCGTCCTCTGGCCGGACCGAGTTGGGGACGGTTCCCTACTCGGTCCAGGTCGTCCGGGTGGACCGAGAGGAGAACCGTCCCCTACTTGGTCCACCTGCCCGCTGAAGGGTTCACCTATTGCTGCAGCCACACGTCCTGGAACAGGACGCTGCCGTTGATCCGCGGTGTGAGGTCGTGGACGCCGGCCAGCGACGCCACCACGTTCTTGGGGTTGTACAGCGGGATGTAGGGGACGTCGTCGGCCAGGATCTGCTGGATCTCTGCGTAGATCTTCTCCCGGTCGGCGCCGTCGGCGGTGACGCGTCCCTCCCGCATCAGCCGGGTGACCTTCGGGTTGGTGTAGTGCGTCCAGAACGAGTGGCTGAACCCGTCCGGATCGGCCTGGAAGGTGATCAGTCCGTTCGGGTCGGGAGCGTCCGACTGCCCGGAGTTGATCATGAAGTCGTAGGTGAACGCCTTGAACCGCTCACGGAAGGAGTTGAGTTCGATCGCCTCGATCTTCACCTCGATGTTCAGCGGCTTCAGCGCCGCCTGGATGATCTGGGCCTCCTGGGTGCGGGCGGAGTCGCCGGAGTCGATCAGGAGCGTCGCGCTGAAGCCGTCCGGGAACGCGGAGGCGGCGAGCTCCGTCCTGGCCGCGTCCTGGTCGTTGTCGAGCGCCTTCACCTGTGCCGAGTACTGGATGGTCGGCGGGATCAGGGTGTGGACGGTCTCGGCGGCGCCGAAGGTGGTGGCCTGCGTGATCCCCTCCCGGTCGAGGGCGTAGGCCACGGCCCTGCGCACGTGGCGGTCGGCGAAGTACCGGTTCTGGGTGTTGAAGAACACCTGTTCAACCGCCCACGAGCCCAGTTCGGACACGGTGACGTTCTGGTTGCTCTGCAGCTGCGAGATGGTGGCGGGAGCGACGTCCTCGATCGCCGAGAGCTGGCCGGCCTGCAGCTGCTGGATGCGTTGGGTGTCGTCGGCGACGACCTTGTAGACGAGGTTCTGGGCGTACGGCTTGCCGGTCTGCCAGTAGTGGGGGTTGGCGGTGAAGGTGGTGTCGCCGCTGGGGTCCCACGACTGGACGACCCACGGCCCCGTGCCGACCGGGCTGGCGAAGAAGTCCTTCTCGCTCCGGCCGCCGAAATCGGCGGGGAAGATGCCGTTGGAGAATCCGGACAGCTCGGAGAGGAATGGCGTGTAGGGGCTCTTCAGCACGATCGTCAGGGTGTGGTCGTCCTCGGCGGTGATGCTCGCGATCGGCGCCTCGAGCGGCAACGGGCCCTGCACCTTGATGTGCCGTTCCAGGGAGAACTTCGCGTCCGCCGCCGTCACCGGCGTGCCGTCGGAGAACTGCAGGTCCGGCCGCAGGATGAACGTGTAGGTGAGCAGGTCGGGGCTCACCGTGTACTTCTCGGCGAGCCAGGGGATGATCCTGCCGGTCGTGTCGAAGGAGACGAGCGGCTCGAACACCTTGTCGATGGCGAAGGCGTTGTTGGCCGTGATCTCGTTGTTGAGATCGAAGGACGTGACCGCGGCCGCGCGGCCGTAGGTGATGGTGCCGCCGCGTTGGGGCGCCCCGGCCGCAGGGGAGCCGGACGCGCTCTGACCGGTCGGTGCGGACGAGCAGCCGGCCAGCGTGAGGAGGGTGAGGAGAGCTGCGAGCAGTCGACGGGTCATTGGTGGGCTCCTGAATCGGCCGGGACGGGTGTGGGCTGGAGAAGAGGGCTCGATGGCGGGACGACGCTGCGTCCGGGATCGGTCAGCACCAACACCGACGACAGGCACCGGTCCGGGCCGCTCGGCCCTGCATCCGGTCGCTGTGCATGGCGGAAGAATAGCGGACCCGCCGGAGTGCACCGAGCGCATCCACCGGCGCATCCGGGCGGTGGCGACCCTGACCCTCGACGCCCGGGACGGGCGCGGGCTAGCGTGGGGGAAACCGCCTGCGCTGGAGGCCCCATGGGAGTGCACCCGCACATCGAGAGCCTGGACGCCTGGACCGGCGCGGGCGTGCGCCGGGTCCTGCCGATGTCGGGCCTGGCGGATGCGTTCGGCCCGACCTACGAGCGCGTGAGCGCCGCCGTCGAGGCGGCCGGAGCGAGGATCGTCGGCCCGGTCTACGCGGAGTATTTCGGCATGCCCTCCGACGTGGTGGACGTGGAGATCGGCCTCGGCATCGACACCGAGGTCGAGGTCGCCGGCCTCCAGGTGCGGACGCACCCGGCGACCCGCGCCGTCGTTGCCACGCACGTCGGCCCGTACGAGCGGCTGTCGGAGAGCTACCGGGAGCTCATGCCGTGGCTGGAGATGGAGGAGTTCGAGCTCAGCGACTCGATGATCGAGTTCTATGACAGCGCTCCCGGCACCGACCCCGAGCACCTGGTCACGCGGCTGGTCTTCCCGTTCGGTTCGTCCGGGCGCCGCTCCCCCGCCTGATCTGTTCACGACGCGTCCGGCGGCCACCCGGCCATGGAGACGCCCTACCGGTTTCACCCCCGAGGCACGCCGGTGCTAGCCTGTACGGGCTGCAGAGGCGGCTTGGGGCTATGGCGCAGTTGGTAGCGCGTCTCGTTCGCAATGAGAAGGTCAGGGGTTCGAATCCCCTTAGCTCCACAGAACTCACCGGAACTGTGCCCTCCTGACGGAGGGCCTTTTCGTTCTGTGGTGTCCTGTGGGGGTCGAACCCCCACACCCCCAACCGGGGGCTCGCCCCCGGACCCC
>NZ_JASGES010000251.1:0-17928 GCF_047606205.1 Propionicimonas sp.
GGTGTCCGCCGGTCCGGACGCGCCCGCGCCGAGGTCGCCCTCGTTCCGGACACCGGGCTGCGCCGAGGGCGGTTCCGCGCCCGCCCCGCGGGGGTGGGACGATGGCTGCGCCATGCGACTCACCGAGCTGATCCCCTCCGAGCCCACCGACCCCGACGCGCTGTACGACGCCTTCACCGGGTGGGCGGCCGCGGACGGCATCGAGCTGTACCCGCACCAGGACGAGGCGGTCATCGACATCCTCACCGGGGCGAACGTGATCGTCACCACGCCGACCGGGTCGGGGAAGTCGCTGATCGCCACGGCCGCGCACTTCGCCACCCTCGCCGCGGGCGGGCGGAGCTACTACACCGCACCGATCAAGGCGCTGGTGAGCGAGAAGTTCTTCGCCCTGTGCGCGGTCTTCGGGGCGAGCAACGTGGGCATGGTCACCGGTGACGCCTCGGTGAACGCCGAGGCTCCGATCGTGTGCTGCACGGCCGAGATCCTGGCCAACATCGCGCTGAGGGAGGGGCGGACCGCCCGGGTCGAGACGGTCGTGATGGACGAGTTCCACTTTCTCGCCGACCGCGACCGCGGCTGGGCCTGGCAGGTGCCCCTGGTCGAACTCCCGCAGGCCCGGTTCGTGCTCATGTCCGCCACCCTCGGCGACATGCGCGAGACGGCGACGGCCCTCGAGCGGCGCACGGGGCGCCCCGCCACCATCGTCGGCGGGGCCGTCCGCCCCGTCCCCCTGGTGTACTCCTGGGCGACCACGCCCGTGCACGAGACGATCCAGACCCTGGTCGACGACCGGCAGGCGCCGGTGTACGTCGTCCACGCCACCCAGGGCGGCGCCGTCGACCGCGCCCAGGCGCTGCTCAGTTCCGGCATCGTCGACCGCACTCACCGCGCCGAACTGGTGGACGCGCTGCGCGGCTTCCGGTTCTCCGGCGGCTTCGGGAAGACCCTGTCCACCCTGCTGCACGCGGGCGTCGCCGTGCACCACGCCGGGATGCTGCCGCGCTACCGCCGGCTGGTCGAGACGCTCGCCCAGCGCGGCCTGCTGACCGTGATCTGCGGCACCGACACCCTCGGCGTGGGCATCAACGTGCCGATCCGCACCGTGCTGTTCGCCGCGCTGACCAAGTTCGACGGGCGCCGCAGTCGCGTCCTGCGCAGCCGCGAGTTCCACCAGATCGCCGGACGGGCCGGTCGTCCCGGCTTCGACACGGTCGGCTACGTGGTGGCTCAGGCGCCGGACCACGAGGTGGAGAACAGCCGGATCCTGGCCAAGTTCGCCGGGGACGAGAAGAAGCTGCGTTCGGTGCGGCGCAAGAAGCCGCCCGAGGGGGTGGTGAACTATACCGAGGCGACGTTCACGAAGCTGATCGACTCCGAGCCGGAACCGCTGCACGCCCGGATGCGGGTCACCCACGCGATGCTGCTGAACCTGCTGCAGCGCGACGAGGACACCGGGTCCGCGCTGGTGTCGCTGGTCGACTCGTGCACGAGCGAGCGTCCGGTGCGCCAGAGGCTGCTGCGCAGGGCAGCGGCGATGGGACGCTCGCTGCTGCGAGCGGGGGTGGTGGTGCGGCGGGACGAGCCGACTGCCGGTGGACGCCGCTACGCGCTGGCGGTCGACCTGCAGCACAACTTCGCCCTCAACCAGCCGCTCAGCGCGCTCGCCCTGGCCGCGATGGTCCGGCTCGATCCCGACGCGCCGGGTTATGCGCTCGACGTGGTGAGCGTGATCGAGGCGACGCTGGAGGACCCGATGGTGATCCTGCTCGCCCAGCAGTTCCGGGAACGCGGCGAGGCGGTCGCCGAGCTGAAGGCCGACGGCTACGACTACGAGGAGCGGATGGAGATCCTCGACGAGGTGACCTGGCCGCGTCCGCTGGCCGACCTGCTGGAGGTGGTGCACACCGCGGAGCTGGCCGCCCACCCGTGGCTGGCCGAGAGTCCCGTGAAGCCGAAGTCGGTGGTGCGCGACCTGTTCGAGCGGGCGATGACGTTCGGCGAGTACGTGGGTTTCTACAAACTGCAGCGCAGTGAGGGCCTCCTGCTGCGCTACCTCTCCGACGCCTACCGGGCGTTGCGCCAGACCGTGCCGGAGAGCCTGCGCACCGAGGACCTGGAGGACATCATCGAGTGGCTGGGCGAGGTCACCCGGCTCACCGACTCCTCGCTGCTGGACGAGTGGGAGGAACTGGCCGGGTTGTCGGCTGCCGGCCCGGACGAGGTGGTGGAGGTACGCCCGCCGCAGACGGTGACCAGCAACGTCCGGGCGTTCCGGGTGCTCGTCCGCAACGCGATGTTCCGCAGGGTGGAACTCGCCGCGTCCGATGACGTGGACGGCCTGGCCGCGCTGGAGCCCGGCGGGCCGATGGGGCGGAACCGGTGGGACGAGGCGCTGGGGGAGTACTGGGACGACCACGAGGCGCTCCCCACCGACGCGGACGCCCGCGGCCCCGCCCTGCTCGTGATCACCGAGCGCGCCCGGGTCTGGGAGGTTCGCCAGATCATCGACGATCCTGAGGGCGACCACGACTGGTCGATCACCGCCCGGATCGACCTCGACGAGTGCGACCGCGCCGGCGAGCTGGTTCTGCACACGATCGACTTCGCACGCCTGGATTGATAGCTAGAGTGCTAGTGTTCTAGCATGAGTGCAGAGGGTGGAGCCGCCAAGGTTCAGTTCAACGTGTATCTGCCGCCCGACCTGGTCCGGGAGGTCAAGCACGCCGCGATCGACGAGGGGCGCAGTCTCTCCGCGGTCGTCGAGACGGCGCTGCGGAGCTACCTGGAGGGAAGGGACCCGAGATGAACCTGGACGCTCGCGTGCTGCCGATGCGCTTCAGCGCGGACGTCGCGGCGATGGCTGACTTCCTCGCCGTGCTCGGCCTGCGTCGGGTGCGGGAGAGCGTGGACGGCGAGTACGTGGTGCTGGACGGCTCTGCGGGGAGCGTCGCCGTTCACGCCGCGGAGCCGGACGGATCGGGCACGGGCCTCACGACGCTGAACGTCCTGCTGGCGGACCTGCCGGACGGGGCTGCCGCGCTCGCCGACACCGGTCTCGACGCCACCACGTGGGACGAGGCCTACGGCATGCAGGGTGCGGTGTGGCTGCCCGCCATCGGAGCGGTCGGCCTCAACGAGGCGCACCCCGCCGACCTGCATGGCTATCGCTCGCTCCCCGCGCGTTTGCTCCCGAAAGGCGGCCTTGCTCCCCGAATTCCGGGAGCAAAGCCGCCTTTCGGGAGCGAGGACGACGGGGGCTCCGCGGGCCCGTCACCGATCCGGGTGCTCGCCGTGCGGTACAGCGACAACTTCACCGCGGACGCGGCGCTGTTCGCCTGCCTCGGCTTCCGTCCGGCTGGCTCGCTCGAGGACCCCTGGTGGTGTGTCCTGGAGGCAGGGTCGCAGGCAGGGGCGATCGGGCTCCACGCCGGACGGCAGGGCGGGCCTGCGCCCACAGAGGCGCCCGGTGGGGACTGGCTCGACCACCCGGCCCTTGTCGGGCTCGGGTTCGAGACCGCCGAGCCGCTGGACGCGCTGGCCGCACGCCTGCGGGCGAACGGACACGGCGCGCGCCTCGAGGTGGACGAGGCCGGCCCGAAGGTGGTCGTCACCGATCCGGACGGTCAGGTGCTCGAGGTCCACCCTGAGGTGAGCGGGCCGTAGGTGTCCGGACGCCGGACGGTCACAACGCGTGGTTGGCCACGAACGCTCCGGACGGGTCGACCCGGTCCCGGACGGCTCGCAGCCGGCCCAGCGTCCCCGGCGGGAACGCGGACGCGGCGTCGACCGCTTCGTCGGTGAAGTTGAGGACGCGGTGCCCGCTCGACCACGGGCGCAGCGCCTCCGCGGCCCTCGCGGCGTCCCTCCTGCCCTGAGCGCCGAGCTCGGGGGTGGCGGCGACGGCTACGAAGTAGGCCGCGTACTCGCCGGGGAGCCGGTCCAGCGCACCGCCGCCCCGCGCCGGGCGTCCGAGCGCGCCACCGAGGTGGCGGATCTCCGCGCTCAACAGGGTGGTGCCCGAGTCCGCGCCGGCCGCGCCGACGTAGGCGTCCACCGCGGCCGCATCGAAATCGTCCAGCACGAGGTGGCCGGAGACCGCCGGTGTCGGTCCCTCCGGATCGAGATGGATGCGACCCAGGGCCGGTGCCGGCACCCGTGCGAAGGTGTCGATCTCGGGCCCGAGCGCGCGCAGCGGCTCGAGCAGGCGGACGGCATCCTCGTCGTCGGCCAGGACCGCGCCGTCGATCGCGACCAGCTGTCGTCCCCGGATGAACGGCGGCAGTTCGGGTAGCGGCGGAATGCTCAACAGCCGCAACGACGTGGTCGCGTCCTCAGCCAGGCCGTGGGTCCACTCCGCCCAGGCCCGGCACACCTCGGCCGCGCGCGACCCGTCCCACCCGAGCATCCCTGCGTAGGCGTCGGCGTACGGCAGCAGTCCGATCTCCACAGCGGTCACCACGCCGAAGCTGCCGCCCCCGCCGCGCAGCGCCCAGAACAGATCTGGATGGTGGTCGGCGTCGGCCCGGACGAGGGTCCCGTCGGCGAGCACGATGTCGACGGCCACCAACCGGTTGCAGGCCAGTCCGTGCCTGCGGCCGTACCAGGACAGGCCGCCGCCCAGGCAGTAGCCGGCCGCCGCGACATCGGGCGAACTGCCGTGCATGACGGCGAGGCCGTGGGCGGCGGCGGCCGCTGACACCTCCCCCCACACGGTGGCGCCGACGATGCGGGCCACCCGCCGTCCGCCGTCGACCGTCACTCCGGTGAGGTCCGACAGTCGCAGCAGGACGGCCCCCTCGAAGCGGCCTGCGAGCGCACCCGCGCCGTGGCCCGTACTCTGTGGAACGATCCGCAGGCCGGCGCCGACTGCGGCCCGAACCAACTCGACGACCTCCTCGACGCTCGTCGGGACGGCGACCGCGGCGGGACGCTGGGTCAGCGCCACGTTCCACGGGGTGCAGGCCGCTTCGTAGCCGGGATCACCGGCCAGGAAGACGCGCCCGGCGCACAGGCCGCGAAGCGCCTCCGCCCTCGAATCGGGCATCGGGGCGGGGGCGTCGATCATCATCCTTGACTCCTGTCTCGTTCGGTGCGCCGAGCCTGCCGTGGCCGGGACGGCGGGCACGATCCCCCCGCACTGGGGAACCCCGGGTCCCATCGATGGGAGTGGTAGGACTTCCCAGCTTTGTGGGATGGCGCGGCCCGTGCCACGACGGCACACTCGGGAGCATGGCGAAGGCTCTGGCCGCTGAACGCGTCCGCAGGGACGTCGAGGTGCTCGCCCGCGCCGGCCTGGACCTGGACACCTTCCTCACCGAGGCGATGGTGTCGCTCGGCCGCGCGCTCCCCTTCGATGGCGCCTGCGTCTGCCCCCTCGATCCCAGCACCGGGCTCCCGACCAGTACTTTCAAGCTCGGCAACCTGCATGGTGTCGACACCCACGACCACGAGTGGGGCCTGGTGGAGTACGGCGCCAGCGAACCCACTGCGCTGCTGCAGCTGCGGGCAACCGGAGTGCTCGCCGCCGGGATTCGGGCCAGGACGGTGAGCGTCGAGCCGTCGATCCGGATCGAGGAGTTCATGCGGCCGTACTTCGGCTTCGTGGACGAGCTGCGCGCGATCTGCCGGGACGACCGTGGTCAGGTCTGGGCGGGAATCGCACTGTTCCGCGACGGGGCCGACGCGCGGTTCGACGCCGACGAGGTCGACTATCTGGGGTCGCTCAGCGGCAGTTTCGCGCTCGGCCTGCGCAGCGGCCTGCTGGCCGGCCTGGGCGACTCCCGGTGCAGCCCGGCCGGGCCGATCGTGCTGATCGTCGACGCCACTGACGAGATCGTCCGGATGTCGTCGGGTGCGAGCGAACGGCTGGCCGGTCTCATCGACGGCACCGCCGGCACCGCGGGAGTGATCGGGTCGGTCATCGGAGCTGCCCGCCGGTACGCGCGCGGAGAGACGGCCGTCCCGGCACGCAGCAGGATCCGCGCCGCCGACGGCCGGTGGCTGGTGCTCCACGCGACCATGCTCAGCGCGAAGGACGGGTCCTGCGGCGAGGTGGTGGTCACCATCGAGGAGGCGCGGCCGCCCGAGATCGTGCCCCTCGTCGTGGCCGCGTTCGGGCTCACACCGCGCGAGCGGGACATCACGCAGCTGGTGCTGCAGGGCGTGGACACCAAGGAGATCGCCGCCCAGCTGTACCTGTCGGCCTACACCGTGCAGGACCACCTGAAGTCGGTCTTCGACAAGGCCGGCGTCCGCAGTCGACGTGAACTGATCGCCCGGGTGTACTTCGACCAGTATGTGCCGAGGCTGCACACCGCGCTCGGCCCGTCCGGCTGGTTCCTGGGTCAGCCACCGGCCGGGCCAGGGGTCGTCGTCGGGACGACCAGCGGGCCGTAGGTGTCCGGACGCCGGGTCGCCGGGAAAGGGAACAGCTCCAGCCAGTTCCTGCACTGGGCGAGATCGAGGGAGGCGACGAGGACGACGTCGCCGTCCCGGGGCGCTCGAACCAGGACGCGGCCGTAGGGGTCGGAGATGAACGAGGATCCGTAGAACCGGACCAGGCCCTCGTCCCCCCACCGGTTCGGCACGACCATGAACAGGCCCGCGGTGATGCCGTTGGCCACGATCACCTGACGCCACAACGGTTCGGTGTCGAAGCCCGGGTGGTCCGGTTCGGATCCGATCGCCGTCGGGTAGGCCAGCACCTCCGCCCCGGCGAGGCCGTACGCCCGTGCAACCTCGGGGAACCACTCGTCCCAGCAGGTCGGCAGCCCCACTCTGGCTGCGGACGGGCGGCTGAGCGTGGTCACGGGGTACGGGTCGTCGGCCGGCCCGGGGCGGAAGTACAGGTCCTCGTGGTAGCCGGCCGTCACCGGGATGTGCAGCTTGCGGGTGCGGGCGAGCAGCGTCCCGTCGGGTCCGGCCAGCACGGCGGTGTTGAACCCGCGCCCGTCCGGGCCGTCGGCGCGCTCGTACAGCGAGGCGTGCACCAGCACGCCGTGCTCGGCAGCCATCGCTCTGGCGAAGCTCGCGGTCGGCCCGGCCCCGAGGTCCTCGGCCAGCGCCGCCGGGACGCCGTCGGGCCTGGTGTCGGCGGGGTAGCGCAGCAGGGTGAGCTCGGGAAGGAAGACCACCTCCGCGCCCGCGGCCGCCGCAGAAGCGATGCCGTCGGCGAGCACAGCCCTGTGCTCGGCGGGGTCGGCGTGCCAGCGCGTCTGGACGAGCCCGACGACCAGGGGCGGGCGGTCGCTGTCACGCACCCTGGCGGGGGAGTCCAGGACGGGCGCGACGACGGTCTTCACAGGGGTTCTCCTCGGTCGGTGCCGGAGGCCCGGGTCGGGCCGGCTGCAGCGGTCCGGACGGTCGGCTGCTGCTGGGTGATGCAGTGGACGCCGCCGCCGCGGCTGAACAGTGGCCGGGCGTCGACCCGCACGATCCGCCGCCCCGGGTAGGCGTCGGCGAGGATCTCGGCCGCCTCGGCGTCGGCGGGATCCGCGAAGCTGCCCATCACCACCGCCCCGTTGAGCACGAAGTGATTCACGTAGCTGTGGTCGACCCAGCCCTCGGCATCCCTGGTGGCGCGGGGAGCGGGTAGCCGCACCAGGGTGAGCGTCCTGCCTTCCGCGTCCGTCGCGGCGGCGAGAGTCTCGATCAGTTCGCGGCTCACCGCGTGGTCCGGGTGGCCGGGATCTCGCTGGTCGTGCACCAGCACGGTTCCGGGCGCGGCGAAAGTGGCGAGGAGGTCGACGTGCCCCCGGGTGCCGAAGGTCGCGGAGTCCCGCTGCAGCCCGCGGTTCAGCCAGATCACCGCTCGAGCCCCGAGGGTGCGGGCCAGCTCCGCCTCCACCCGATCCCGGGTCCAGCCCGGATTGCGGCCGGGGTCGAGTTGGACGGTGCTGGTCACCAGCAGCGTTCCCGCGCCGTCGGTGTGGATTCCGCCGCCCTCGTTCACCAGCGGTGAGTCGATCCGTACCGCCCCGCTCGCCGACGTGGCCACCAGGCTCGCGTCCGCGTCGAGCTCCCAGCGCGCCCATGACTGGCCGCCCCAGCCGTTGAACACCCAGTTCACCGCGCCGAGCCGGCCATCGGCGTCGACGACGAACGTCGGACCGCTGTCCCGGTACCACGCGTCGTTCAGTGGCTGTTCGACCAGTTCGACGGCCGAGGACAGTCGGCGCCGGGCGTCCGCGAGCGCCTGCGGCGGCACCAGCATGGTCAGCGGCTCGTGTTCGACGACCGCGTTCGCCACGCCTGCCCACGCCCGCCGCGCCGACTCCGCTTCCGCCGCCGTGGCGCCCAGGGTGTACCCCCCGCCGGGCCAGGCCATCCACGTGCGGTCGTGCGGCTCCGTCTCCGCCGGCATCCGCCAGGTCATCCGGGCACCTCCCACCTCGCGCGTGGACCGCGCCGGAGAATACCGGATGGCTGCGGCGCGATCGGGCACCCAGAAGACTGCTGAACAATCGCCCCGAGGGCTGGCCCTCGGGGCACCGGGCCCGCTCCCGCCCACACGCTGCGGCCTCGCGGCTCGTCCCGACCGGCACGTCCCCGCCCGGAACAGCACCGGCAGCCTTCTCATGGGAGTGCATCCGTCGGCCCCTGGGATATCTAGAGTGGTGGCACCGCGAGCCGCAGGGAGGGATTGATGCTCCATCAGTTCGGCCCGAGCACCTGGGTGGCCCTGCTGGTGGGCGGCCTGCTCGCCGTGGTCGCGTTCCTGCCGGTCGCGGTGCTGCTCTATCGCAGAGCAGGCCGGCTGCGTGCGGTGGACCTGCTGATCCTGTTCGCGGTGGCGGTCTACGCGGTGGCGCTGTGGAGCTACACGCTGGTCCCACTGCCGGAGTCGCCGTCCTACACCTGCGTCCGGGCGAACCTGCACCTGTTCCAGTTCGTCGACGACATCCGCACCGACGGCCGCCTGCTCCTGCACAACCGGGCGTTGTTGCAGGCGGTGTTCAACGTCGTGTTCTTCCTCCCGCTCGGCTTCCTGCTCCGGGTTCTGCTCAGGCGGGGCGTGGTGGTGGCGACGCTGACCGGCCTGCTCGTCTCCCTCGCGATCGAGTTCACCCAGAAGACCGGCATCTGGGGGTTGTACCGCTGCGCGTACCGGGTGTTCGACGTGGACGACCTGCTGCTGAACACCACGGGCGCCCTGCTCGGTTCGCTCTTCGCACTGCCGATCGTGGCGCTGCTCCGGCGGCGGCCCGCGGTCCCTCCCGCGACCGCGGTCACCGTCGGGCGCCGGCTCGTCGGCGTGCTCGCCGACCTCGCGGTGGTCGCCGTCGTGGGCTACTCGCTCGCCATCGCCTGGCGGGCGTTCGCGCTCTACGTGCTGCTGTGGCCACTGGACAGCCTGCCCGGGTGGGTCGACAACCTTCTCGCCTACGGTGTGCCGGCGGCCCTGGAGGGCTACTGGGTGCTGGTGAGGGGACGGACCATCGGCGAGGCCGCCGTCCAGCTCGAGCCGGTGGCGAAGCCGGGACGCGAACTGCGCAGCCGGCTGCTCAAGTTCGCCTTCGGAGTGGGCGGCTACCTCGTCGTCAGTGGGCCGCTGGTGGAGGTCGCGCCCGTTGAACTCGCCTTCGCCGGCGCGAGCCTGGTGATGCTGTTCGCGTCGCGGCACCACCGGGGGCTGAGCCATGTCGTCGCCGACATGGACCTGCGGGTCGAGGGGAACCCTGCCGAACCCCCGGCGACGGGCGTGGCCGCCGGTCGCTGAGCGGTGGCCGGTGCCGATACGGCAGGCGCCCGGCGCGTCCTGCCGCAGGGGGCGGGATGCAGGCAGGACGATGGGAAGGTGGCAGACGATGTGCAGAAGGCCGGGCGGCGACCGTCGGTGAGGCGTTGGGGGAGTGCGTGCGCCGTGGTCCTCGGGACCGGGCTGGCCGTGACGCTGGCCGCCTGCGCGGGGACCGGAGGCAACGACTTCAGCCCGAAACCGATCCAGACGATCACCCCGTCGACGGCGTCGACCGCGTCGTCGACCCCGTCGACCTCACCGACGTCATCGACCACTGCCTCCGCGTCCGCGACGCCGACCACGGCGTCGGTGAAGGCGACCGGCAGCCTGGCCCTCTACATGACCGTGACCAAGAAGCTCGTCGGCACGTGCAGGACGGTGTCCGGCTCCCCGACGGTCACGCTCGCCGACCACGACAACGAGTGGTACCAGACGGTCGACCTGACCGTCGTGTTCGACTCCTCGCGGACCTCGGTGGCCTCGATCGACGGCGCGTTCGGCGAGGACTCCGAGGGGTTCACCTGGAAGCTCGGCTACTCCGGGTCCGAGCCGGCCAAGGGGACTTCGGCCGCCCTGACCGGATCGGGCTCGTCGTTCACGATCTCCGGCAAGCTCACCGCCAAGGAGACCAGGGACGGCAAGACCACCTCCGAGCTCCTGCCCTACAAGATCACCGGGAAGTGCGCGAGCGGCGCGTGGTGATCCGGCCGGAACGACCCGGGGTTCAGCCGGCGATCTTCCCGGTCTCGGCCGAGCGCTTCGCCAGCGTGGTGTAGCCGTCCAGCGTGCCGGTGACGACGACCGTCAGCCGCTTGCCCTTGTCGGACTTCGTCAGCTTGTAGGTCTTGCCGGTGGCGCCGCTGATCGGCTTGCTGCCGCGGTACCACTGGTAGCCGATCTTCAGCCCCGTCGGACCCCAGGTGCCGCGGATGGCCGTCAGCTTGTGCCCCACGCTGCGGGAGCCGGAGATCTTCGGGGTCTTGCCGCTCAGCGTGCCCTTGGCGACCGCGTCCGTATCGGAGGAGGTCTTGGTCACGGTCTTGTAGCCGTCGCGGGTCGCCGTGACCGACACGGTCAGCGTCGCCCCGGCGTCGGCCGCCCGAACGGTGTAGGTCGCCTTGGTCGCCTTGTCGATCTCCGTGCCGTCGCGCAGCCACTGGTAGGACAGCGCGGTCGGGGTGGGCTTCCAGGTGCCGGCCGTCGCGGTCAGGGTCCCGCCGACCTTCGCGCTGCCGCTGACCGTCGGGGCCGGCGCGGTGGTGAACGTGCCGTCGTCGACCGTGTCGGTGGCGCTCGAGGTGCGCGCGGTCAGGGTGTACCCGGTACGCATGCCGGTCACCACGACACTGAGGGCGGAGCCGGCGTCGTCACCCTGCACGGCGTAGGTCGCCGCGGACGCGCCGCTGATCGCCGCCTTGCCGCGGTACCACTGGTAGGAGAGGCTCACCGTTCCCGGACCCCATGATCCGGCCGCCGCGGTGAGGGTCTGGCCGACCTTCGCATTGCCGCCGACGGTCGGCTGGGTGGAGTCCAGCGCCATGAACAGGGCGGCCCAGGTGTTGTTGTCGGCGGTGCCGCTCGCGCTGCGTCCGGCCGTGGTCTGGAAGGACTTCAGGGACGCCGTCGTCGCACTCCCGAAGCTGCTGCCGGAGGTGGTGGTGTAGCCGAGTCCGGCGAGCAGGGCGTTCAGCGCGCTCACCCTGGTGCCCGAGTCACCGGAGGACAGCTTGGCGAACAGTGCGTCGAGGGTGTACTGGCCGGCCTGGCCGTCGACCTCGAGCTTCTGCGCCTTCTGGAACTTCTTCACCGCCGAGGTGGTTCCGGAATCGAACTTGCCGGTGATCGTGGTGCTGTAGCCGGCGGCCTTGAGCAGGTACTGCAGCGCCGTCACCCGGAACCCGGAGTCGCCGGACTCCAGGACGATCTTGATCGGCACCACGTCGTAGTCGGTCAGGTTGTAGGTGTCGATCAGGCCGTCGATGGTCTTGGCGTAGTCGGCGGCGTCCTTGGGCCGGACGACCTTCGCGATCTCGTCGACGAACTTCGGGATGCTCGCCATCGCCGCGCGGGCCGCCTTGTAGGCGGAGTCGCTCGTGATCGCCTCGGCGTTCGCGTAGAACGAGTTCGTCATCGAGCTGAAGGTCGCGTACTTGGTGGAGCCGATGGTCGTGCAGCTGGTCTGGTAGAGCTTTGCCGCGGACGCGGTGACGCTGTCGCCGTCGGCGAGCACGAACGAGGAGTACCGTCGCAGGCCGGCGTAGTAGGAGCGCTGCTTCCAGTAGCTCAGGGTGGTCCGCACGACGCCGTAGGCCCGGCCGCGGGCCTCGATGATCCGCCAGTCGCCGTTGCTGAGCTTCTTGGTGAGCACGGCGACGTGACCGATGCCGTTGGACCGCGCCGGGTTGTTGCGCAGGAAGACGAGATCGCCGACCTTCGGGGAGCCGGTCACCTTCTTGGTGACGTTGTACTGGGACGCGGCGAGGTCGGTGATCGGGTTGCCCGATCGCCCGAACAGCCACTGGACCAGCTCCGAGCAGTCGAACTTGGCCGGGTCGGGGTTGCTGATCGCCGCCTCCGCGCCCAGCACATACGGCTTGCCCACCTGCGCGTCGGCGAGGGCGGCGAACTGCTTGGCCGTCATCGACGCGCTGCAGGGGGTGTCGAAGTAGTTCTTCGCCTTCGACACCACGCTCGAGCTTCCCCAGTCCGACGCCTCGATGGCCTGCGCGATCGAGACCGACGCGGGGACGCCGAACTTGCGCTGGGTGTTCTTGGCCGCGGTCACCAGGCTGGCGATGAACTTCGTCTTGGCGCTGGTCGACACCGCATCTGCGGGGGGCGTCTGGACAAGGGCACACCCGAGGCTCAGGGCAAGCCCAACGGCCACGGACAGCACTCTCGTCACAGTTTTCACAGGTGCTTTGGTACGTGGTTGTCCGGGGGGAGGCAAGGGTCCCCTTGAGGGTTGGCGTCGCCCCTTCGGGCGACAACGCCTCTCTGACTAGGGAGTTTGTTCCTGAGAGGTCTCAAGTATCCGTTCAGGGTTCGGTTGAGGGTTGAGGTCGGCGACCCGGGGTCCCGCGCCCGGTCCGGCGTCAGGCGTCCCGGCGCCGGAACCCGTCGGTGACGCTGATCCGTGTGGGGGGAAGCTGTGTGAGCACGCGGTGGACGAACCGGAGCTTGGCCACGACGGGCTCGCTGATCCGGAACGGGTAGAGGTCGGCCGCACCCATCGCCCGGTTCACCCGGTTGAAGAACAGGCTCAGCCAGCGCCAGTCGCGGACCAGGGCGTCGAAGTCGTCCGGGCCGTAGCTCGTGCGGGGCGTGACGGGCCCGGTCAGCAGTGGGACGGTCTGGCGGGACGCGTCCAGCTCCACCCCGGCGGAGGCCGCGGTGTTGAGCGTGTCGGTGATGTGCAGGTAGTGGGCGAAGGATTCGGCGAAGTCCTCCCAGGGGTGCATGGTCGCGTACTCGGAGATGAACGAGTCCTGCCAGTCGTCGGGAGCGCCCGTGCGGTAGTGCCGGTCGATCGCGTCGGTGTAGGAGACGCGTTCGTCCCCGAACAGTTCCCGGCACGGTGTGATCCAGCCGGTCTGCTCGACCAGGATCCACTGGTAGTAGTGGCCCGCCTCGTGGCGCAGGTGTCCCAGCATCGTGCGGTACGGCTCGCGCAGCCGCACGCGCAACTGCTCGCGCACCGCGTCCAGGCTCTCCACCACGTCGAGGGTGATGATCCCGTTCGCGTGGCCGATCACGACCTTCTGGTTGGACGAGCGCGAGGAGAGCAGGTCGAAGCCGAGACCGCCGTCGGCCTCGAAATGGGGGTCGACGGGCACGCCGAGCTGCTGCAGCTGGATCAGCAGGCGGCGCAGGTGCGGCATCGTCAGGGCGACCTTCTCCAGTGAGATCGTGTCGTCGCTGGGGGGCCGCCGCCGCACCAGCCGGCAGGCGAAGCAGCGTCCGGCGCCGGAGCCGTCCGCGGCGAGCCAGTTGCAGTTCCAGCTCCGATTGGTGCACGGATGCCACAGCCGGCCGTCCACCAGGATGTCTGGCGAGGTGGCGGCGACCATCGTGCGGCTGGCGGCGTGCAGCGCGAGCGGCGTCCCGCAGGCGTCGCAGACGAGGGACTCGAGGAACACCACACCGAGGCAGGCGGGGTTCGGGCAGGTCAGCACCATCACGGCGGAGAACCTACCCCGGGAGCCTCAGGACTCGGTGAACTGGTCCAGCTCCTCCCCGTCCAGCGCGGGCAGGGCGTGGCCGGGGTAGGCGATCGGACGCGCCGGGATGCCGGCCACCGTGGTGTAGGGCGGCACGTCCTCGAGAACCACCGACCCGGCGCCGATCCGGGCGCCCTCGCCGACCCGGATGTTGCCCAGCACCTTGGCCCCCGCCCCGATCATCACACCCTTGCCGATCTTGGGGTGGCGGTCGCCGCCGACCTTGCCCGTGCCCCCGAGGGTGACCTCGTGCAGCATCGAGAAGTCGTCCTCGACCACGGCGGTCTCGCCGATCACCACCGAGGTCGCGTGGTCGAACATGATGCCCTTGCCGATCCTCGCGCCGGGGTGGATGTCGACGGCGAACACCTCGGAGATCCTGCTCTGCAGGTACAGGGCGAGCGCCGGACGCTCGTGCACCCAGTAGTAGTGGGCGACCCGGTAGGCCTGCAGCGCGTGGAAGCCCTTGAAGTAGAGCAGCGGCTGGGAGTACCCGCGGGTGGCCGGATCCCGGCTGAGCACGGCACGCAGGTCCTCCCGCACGGCGATGCCGATGCTGCGGTCGTCCTCCAGGGCCCGCCCGATCAGCTCGCGGAGGCTGAGCGAGGTGATGTTCTCGCTGCCGAGCTTGCTGGCCAGGATGAAGCTGAGCGCGTCCTCCAGCCGGGTGTGGGACAGGACGGTGGTGTGCAGGAAGCTGGCCAGGGCCGGCTCGGCCTGGACATCGGTGGCGACCTCGGTGCGGATGCGGCTCCAGACGTCGTCGCGGGAAATGGTCATATCGGCTGCCGTTCGGTCAGGGGCGGTGGAGGGAGGGACGTGGTCGCGGGGGACAGGCAGCGTCCTTGGACCGATCACCGGTGGGGACGGGTGTCGCCGCGGGGAGCCGCAGCGCTCAGGCTGCCGCGCTCAGGCGAAGCTGCGACAACAACACAGGCACCAGCGCGCGCAGAATCTGCTCGGCGAACCGGCGAGCCCGGTGCTGGTGTGCATGGCTCGAGGGTACACGGGTAGCATGACCGCGTGCAGCCCCTGCGATCCCGTCTGCTGCGTCCGGGCGTCCGGACGCGACTGGCCGCAGCCGTGCTCACGATCCTCGGCCTGCTGCCGGCGCTGCAGCGCCTGCCGAGGGTCAGCGTGGTCGCCTGCTTCGACGCCGGCCACCCGCTCTACCAGTTCGTTGCGACCACGGAGTTCGTCTCCGGCGCCCACTGCGTGAGCGCGCCCACCACGGTGGTCAGCTGGACGCTGATGCTGGGGGCGTCGCTGGTCGTCCAGCTGGCGGTCCTTCCGCTGCTGCTCACCGTCGGGACGCTCCTGCTGCGCGCGGCGGGACGGCTGGCCGCCTCGGCCGACCGCGTGCTGGCCGCGGCACTGGTCCGGCTGGCCGCACTCCTGGTCCCCGAGCAGAAGCCCGCGACCGTCCCGGTGCGGACGCAGTACCCCCGTGCCGCCCGGACGCGGGAGAACCCGCGGCGCGGTCCTCCGGCCTGCCTGTGATGTCCTGCCGCCTCGCGCGGCTCCGTGTTCCTGCACGCGACGGTTCCCGTCCGTCCCTCCCATCACAAGCTCTGCCCAGGGCGTCCGCGCCCGGAAACGAAGATCCATGTCATCCAGCAAGAAATCCACACCCACGACCAGCCGGCGCGAAGCGCTGCGCCGGCAGCAGGAGGCCCAGGCCCGGGCCACCCGGCGCACCGGGATCGCGATCAAGGCCGCCTGGGCCACGGGGATCGCCGTCATCGCGGTGATGCTCGCCGTGACCATCTGGGCGATCGTCAAGCCCGGCTCGGCGGGCGTCGCCAGCGGCTCGCTGGTCACGCCCGCCGGAGCCACCGACAGCGGCGCGATCCTGGTCGGCAACGCCGACGCCAAGGTCACCGTCACCATCTACTCCGACTTCATGTGCCCCTACTGCGGCGAGTTCGAGCGGGCCAACGGTGACGACCTCGACGCCGCTGTCGAAGCGGGAACCGCGAAGCTCGAAGTGCACCCGATGGCGTTCCTCGACGCCCAGTCCTCGGGGAGCGAGTACTCCACCCGCTCGGCCAACGCGTTCGTGACGATCGCGAACGCCGATCCCGCGCTGGCCTGGAAGTTCGACAGGCTGCTCTACGCCAACCAGCCGTCCGAGGGCTCGACCGGACTCACCGACGCCCAGCTGGTCGAGTACGCGAAGCAGGCCGGGGTGACGGAGGAGGTCACCTCCACCTTCGCGAAGAAGATCTTCCTCCCGTGGGTGAACAAGATCACCGACCAGGCGTGGGACGACGGTGTCACCGGCACCCCGACCGTGAAGATCAACGGCGAGACCTTCACCGGCGACCTCTACACCGCCGGCGCCCTGGCCGCGGCGATCGAGCAGGCAGCCAGTGCCTAGACCGGTCGGAGTGCTGTCCGGCCTGAGCCGGCTCCGGCAGTCGAACACGTGGATCTTCGCGACGATGCTGGTCTCGGCGTGCCTGAGCCTGACGGCGTCCTTCGTGCTCTCGGTGGACGCGATCGTCCTGGCCGCCGATCCGCATGCCGCGCTGTCCTGCAACATCAACGCCGTGATCAGCTGCGGGACGGTGGGCACGTCCTGGCAGGCGAGCCTGCTCGGCTTCCCGAATGCGTTCCTCGGCCTGGTCGCGGAGCCGGTCGTGATCACGATCGCGGTCGCCAGTCTGGGCGGGGTGCGATTCCCGCGGTGGTTCATGCTGTCCGCGCAGATCGTCTACACCATCGGTGTCGTCTTCGCCTACTGGCTGTTCTTCCAGGCCTACTTCGTGATCGGCGCGCTCTGCCCGTGGTGCCTGCTGGTGACGCTGTCGACGACCCTGGTGTTCACCTCGCTCACCCACGTCAACATCAGGGACGGGAACCTCTACCTGCCCGAACGCGCGAGCGCGGCCGCCCGCCGGTTCGTCGCCGCCGATCTGGACGTGCTCGTCGTGGCGGTCTGGCTGATGGCCGTGGTGATGATGGTGGTCACCAAGTACGTGCCGCTGATGGCCTGAGGTCCCGCCCGCCGCGGAGGTCAGGCGCCGCCCAGCAACTGCTCGGAGGCGTCCCAGAAGCGGCGGGCGAGGTCCGCGTCGTCCGCCTGGGCCGCCGAGCGGGCCGGCCGGCGCTTCTCGTAGTAGAGGCCGGGCTGCCAGGTCGCCCCGGGGACGCCCTCGGCGAGCCAGACCAGCTGGTCGGCACCGCGCTCGGGGCTGATCGTGAACAGGTGCTTCAACGGGCTGTGGTACGCGAGCCGCATCGGGGTGCGCGCCGAGGCGGCGAAGTTGGTGGCGACCACGCCGGGATGGAACGCGACCGCCGCGATCCCGTCGGCGTGGTGGCGGCGGTGTAGTTCGCGGGTGAACAGGATGTTGGCCAGTTTGGCCGCGCCGTAGGCGGCCTGCGGGGAGTACCGGCGGGCGTTCTGCAGGTCGTCGAGGTCGATCCGCCCGAACGCCCGGGCGGCCATGCTGCTGGTCTGGACGATCGATGCCTCGCTGGCGATCAGCCGGTCCATCAGCAGGCCGGTGAGGAGGAAGCCGGCCAGGTGGTTCACCTGGAACGTCAGCTCGTTGCCGTCCTCCGTGACCCGGCGCGGACCCATGATGCCGCCCGCGTTGTTGGCCAGCACATCGATCCGCGGGTACGCGTCCTCCAGTTCCGCGGCCAGGCGTCGCACCTGGGCCAGCGAGGCGTAGTCGGCCACGTGGGCGGGAGCGCCCAGCTCCCGCGCCACGGCCGCCGTCTTCTCCGGCGAGCGTCCCACGATCACGACCCTCTCGCCACGCCGCGCGAGTTGCCGCGCCGCGGCGGCGCCGACGCCGTCGCTCGCCCCGGTGATGACGATCGTCCGTCCGCTCATTGCCGCCCTCCGTGTCCCGACGCCAGACCTGGGGAGGCTATAGCACGCCCCGGTCGCGACGCCTCGGTCGCCGGCGGGGACGCGGCGGCGGCGCCGGCCTCGGCCAGGGCGGCGAGGAC
>NZ_JASGES010000252.1:0-30955 GCF_047606205.1 Propionicimonas sp.
CCGGCGCCGCCCCCGGCGGCGCGGTCCGCGCGGAGCGCCGAGCCTGCGGGGCAGCTGCCGAGGACGGCGGAGAGCCGGTCCCCGGCAGCGGAGCCCAGAACCGGCGGTGGGCCGCATCGGCAGCCTCCGAGTGCTCGCTCGGACGCTCGCGGACGTCGGGGATCGCGAGGCCGGCAACGATCGGCAGCACCTCCCGCAGGCAGCCCTGCCGGTCGGCCTCCACAAGCATCCGGCCCAGCCGCGGGTCGACCGGCAGCCGGGCGAGCGTCCGCCCCACCGTGGTCAGCCGGACGGTGCCGTGCGGCGACCGGCCGCCCCCGAGCTCGATCGCGCCGAGTTCGGTGAGCAGCCGCAGGCCGTCGCGCACCTGGGACGCGTCCGGCGCCTCCACGAAGGGGAACCGGGTGATGTCGCCCAGGCCCGCGTCGGCCATCTGCAGGATCACCGAGGCCAGGTTGGTGCGCAGGATCTCCGGCTGGGTGAACTCGGGCCGGGCGGCGAAGTCGTCCTCGCTGTAGAGCCGGATGCACACGCCGGGGCCGAGCCGGCCGCAGCGCCCTGCGCGCTGGTTGGCCGAGGCCTGCGAGATCGGCTCGATCGGCAGCCGTTGCACCTTGGTGCGCGCCGAGTACCTCGAGATCCGCGCGAAGCCGGGGTCGACGACGTACCGGATTCCGGGGACGGTCAGGGAGGTCTCCGCGACGTTGGTGGCCAGGACGATCCTGCGCCCGGTGTGCGGCGTGAACACCCGGTGCTGCTCGGCGACCGAGAGCCGCGCGTACAGCGGGACGATCTCGGTGAACCGGAGGTCCATGCCGTTGAGCGCATCGGCCGCGTCCCTGATCTCCCGCTCACCGGAGAGGAAGACGAGGATGTCCCCGTCCAGGCGTGCGGAGAGTTCGCTGACCGCGTCGCAGATGGCGTCGGTCTGGTCGCGGTCGCGGTCCTCGGCCGTGCCGGCGATCGGCCGGTAGCGGACCTCGACGGGATAGGTGCGCCCGGACACCTCGATCACGGGCGCGCCGTCGAAATGCGCGCTGAAGCGGGCCGTGTCGATCGTCGCGGAGGTGATGATCACCGTCAGGTCCGGACGCCGCGGCAGGAGCTGTTTGAGGTAGCCGAGCAGGAAGTCGATGTTGAGGCTGCGCTCGTGGGCCTCGTCGATGATGATCGTGTCGTAGCGGCGCAGGTCACGATCGTGCGAGATCTCGGCGAGCAGGATGCCGTCGGTCATCACCTTGATCCGGGTCTCCCGGCTGCGCTGGCTGGAGAACCTGACCTGGAATCCCACGGTGTGACCGAGGTCCTCGCCCAGCTCCTCGGCCATCCGTGCGGCGACGCTGCGGGCGGCGATCCGGCGTGGCTGGGTATGACCGATGTGCTGGCGTCCCGCGAGCAGGCAGATCTTCGGCAGCTGCGTGGTCTTGCCCGAGCCGGTCTCCCCCGCCACCACCAGCACCTGGTGCGAACGCAGTGCGCGGGTGATCTCCTCGACGTGCGCGCTGATCGGCAGCGCCTGGTCGAAGGCGATCCGGGGCGGCTCAGCGGTCATGGCCGACCAAGCTTACGCCGCGGGCCGGGTGGCCCGGCGCGGGCCACGGGTCAGGAGCCGTGGCTGTCCCTGGGCCGGATCACGCCGACAGGGCAGCGTCCGTAGCTGAGCAGGCCCCGGATCAGCCCGCCGACCGAGTAGGTCGGGAACGAGGCGTGCACCTCGACGGCCAGCAGGTCGAGTTCCTCGGTACGGCCGACCAGGATGTCCAGCGGGCTGCCGTAGGAGACCTCGAGGGTGACGTCGACGCCGGGATAGTCCTCGGTGATCTCCGAGACCATGTCGGCCATCCGGTTCCGGGTGACGTCCACCGCGGCCTGCTGCTGCTCCGGAGTCGGGTGCCCGCCGCTGAACCAGCGTCCCTGCGGCGCCCGGCAGACGCTGAGCACGACCACGCGACCGCCGTGGTGCGCGCACTCGGTCAGTGCCCACTCCAGCGCCACCGCGCCGCGGGCGGCCGTGTCGACCGCGACCCCGATGACACCGCTGCGCTCGGGCCGCACGACATCGTCGGCCGACACCACGATCACCGGGCAGTGCGACGCCCCCACCACGCCGACGGCCGTGGAGCCGGCGATCGCCTTCTCGCCGGAGCCGGCCGAACGACGACCCACCACCACCAGGGACGCCCTGTCGCTGAGCCGGGTCAGGGCGGCCGCGGGATTGCCGAGGACCACTTCGGTCCGAACCCGGTGTCGCGGCAGTCCTGCGGCGAGCGCATCGTCGACCGCCTTCACGAGCATGGCGGCGGCGCCGTCCCTGATCTCGTCCGGGTCGAACACCACGCCCCAGGCGCTGTTCAGGACGGTGTCGTCGACCGCGTGGACCAGAACGAGCTCCGCCTCCCGCTGGAGGGCCTCCCCGATGCCGTGGGCGAGGGCGCGGTACGAGTCGTCGGACCCGTCGAAGCCGACCACCACCCGGGCCGGGCCAACGTAGGGTCTGAGCATCTCAACTCCTCGGGTGGTCGGCCGACACCGCGCGGCCGGAGTAGGTGAGCGGGGTGATGGCCACGGTCAGGGTCCGCGTCCCGGGCGCCCACGGCACCGGCAACGGGATGTCGGAACGACCGACGTACTCACGGCTCTCGCCCCGCACCAGCACGCTCCACCCGGTAGCGGTCGGGACATCGATGTCGTCCACCTCGAAGGCGACCCGGACCACGCCGGAGAGCTCGCTCATGACGGACTCGGGGTCGACGCGGATCAGGACCTTCTCGCCGACGACGCAGTAGGTCACCGGCAGCACCTGGAGCCCCTCGCCGGAGAGCCAGCAGACGCGTCCCACGCTGTGGCCGCGGATCAGCTGACGGCATTCGTCACCCGAGAGCCGGGTGAAGTGACCACTGTCCATCGCGCGCATGCTAGTCCCTTTCGCCGCCGTCGGAGAGGGGAAGCGCCGAAGTCAGCGGCACTTCGTGGGGACCCGTCAGCGCAGCCATGTCGAGGCGGCCACGATCACGGGGATGGACGCGAGCGTGGACACGAAGATCGCGTCCCGGGCCAGCAGCGTCCGGACGTGGTAGCGGCTGGAGATGAGGTAGATGTTCTGCGCGGTCGGGAGCGCGGCGATCACGGTCACGGCCAGCAGGTCGGACGGCTCCAGCCCGAACACCCAGGCACCCACCGCAAGGGCGATCGCCGGGTGGAGGATCACCTTGATCGGCGTGACCAGCGCGAGTTCTCGGGCATGCGGACCGCGACCGGGCAGCGGATCCAGCCGCAACGAGATGCCGAAGGCGATCAGCATCGCGGGGACCGCCACCCCTCCCACCATGTCGATCGGCTGCCAGAGCACGTCGGGCAGTGTGATCCGCAGGGCGTTCAGGCAGAGGCCGGCGAGGGTCCCGACGGTGATGGGGTTGCGCAGCGGGAGGGTCAGGTACCGCGACCAGCTCAGCCGCCGACCGTCCCTGCGGGCGGCGGCGAGGTCGAGCAGCGCCATCGCCGCCGGCTGCATCACACCGATCTGGATCAGCATGATCGGAGCCATCCAGGTCATGTCGCCGAGCACGTACGCGGCGATCGGCAGGCCCAGGTTCCCCGCATTGGTGTAGACGGAGCACAGGGTGCCGACGACGCGTCCGGGCAGGTCGCCGCGGCCCAACCAGGCCCGCGCCAGACCGAGGTAGACCGCCGCTGAGATCGCGACGGCCAGCGCCGAGACGATCAGCGTGCCGCTGAACAGGTGGCTCAGGTCGGCGCGTGCCACCAGCGAGAACAGCAGAGCGGGCGAGGCGAGGGTGAAGGCGAGCCGCGACAGCATCCGGCGGTGGGCCTCGTCAAGGATCCGGACGTGGGCGGCCAGCCAGCCGACAGCGATCACCGACCAGATGGTCAGGTATCCGCTGAGCGCTGCCTGCACGAGGGTCAGCCTAGGAGACTGCTGAACGATCATGTCCCGGCTGGACCGCCGCGGCGCGCTTTCCGCGAAGTGCCGGTCCGGGCACCGGGAATCCGGGCACGGCGGAGTGCCTACGATGTCCCGGTGCCCGGACGCAACCACCTGATCGACCTCGCCCGCATCTCGTCGATGCTGATCGTCGTCGTGTTCCACAGCCTGCTGTGGCAGGTGCTGCTGGTGGACGGGCAGGTGCAGGTGGTGCCGTGGGCGCCGGGCCCGGTGTTGTGGGCGATCAGCTGGGTGGGGACGATCATCCCGGTGTTCTTCGTCGCGGCCGGCTACGCCAACGCCGTCGTGGTCGACACCTGGCGGGCCGGCGGACAGCCGTACGCGTCCTTCCTCACCCGGCGCGGCAGCCGGCTGCTCGGCCCGATGACGCTCTTCCTCGCCCTGTGCACGGTGGTCGCCAGCGCGGCCGCCTGGGCGGGGCGGGCTGCACAGGCGTCGGCCCTCAGCCGGCAGTTCGCCCAACTGCTCTGGTTCGCGGTGGTCTACGAACTCCTGCTCGCCGCCGCGCCGCTGGCGGTGTGGCTGCACGACCGGTTCGGCGCGTGGGTGATGCTCCCGATGCTGGCCGGCGTCGTGGCGGTCGACGCGGCGGTGCGGGTCACCGGGGACCTCGGCCTGCAGTGGCTGAACCTCGCCCTCGCCTGGCCGTTGGCCCACCAGTGGGGCATCGCCTACCACCGCGGGTGGTTCCGCGGCTGGTCGGTGCGGTGGCTGCTCATCCTCGTCGCCGGCGCCGCGGCCCTGATCGCCGTCCTGGTGTTCGGGTTGGGCTACCCGCCCGCGGCCGTGGCGTGGGCCGACGTCCTGGTGGCGAACCTGCTGCCTCCCACGCTGGCGATCGTCGTCCTCGGCTTCGCCCAGACCTGCCTCCTCGGCCTCGCCGAACGCGCCGGTGTGGCCGCGCGCCTCGGCGAGCGCGCGGCGGGGGTCGTGCGGCTCGCCAACTCGCTGCTCCTCACCGCCTACCTGTGGCACATCCCGGCGATCGTGGTGTCGGCCGGGCTGCTGGTGGGGCTCTCGCTGCTGTGGCCCTGGGCGGCTCCGATCCTGATGAATGCGCTGCTGCTGGTTGCGCTCGTGCTGGTCGTGGTCGCCGCGACGGTGCCCTGGATCGCCCGCGTCGAGCTGCGGCTGATCCCGAGGCTCGGGCCGGGGGTTCCCGCCCGGGGGCTCGCCGAGACCGGGTACGCCCTGTTCGCCGCAGGGACGTGGGCCAGTTGGCAGTTCGGCTCCGTCCTCCACCCGTCGGATCCGCTGGGGGTCCTCGCGGTCGGGATGTTCGCCGCCGGGGCGCTGGTCCTGCGACGGGCGACCACCCGGACGACGCCGACGGCCCCCTCGCCGTCGTAAGCTGGCCGCCCGACCGATCCGGGAGGCGCGATGGATCCCACGGCATGGAACGTCCCGTTCCCGGTGGTGGTCGGCGCGCTGTTCGCGATTGTCATGTGCCGCGCGAACGGCACCTACTGGCTGGGCCGGCTCGGCTCTGCCGGCGCGCGGAGGACCCGGCTGGCGAGGCTGATGGGCTCCGCCGGCTATCGGGCCGCGATCGCCCGGATCGACCGGTACGGCGCCCCCGTGGTCGCGGTGTCGTTCCTGACGATCGGCTTCCAGACCCTGGCGAACCTCGCCGCCGGCGCGACCGGGATGAAGCTGCGGCACTACCTCCCTGCCGTCACGACCGGGTCGCTGGCTTGGGCCCTGCTCTACGCAACCCTGGGCACGGTCGGCGTCGACCTGTTCGGCGACCTGTGGGCGCTCTCCCCTGCCCTGGCGATCGGGCTGGGAGTCGGCGCCGTCGCCGCGATCGTGACGTTCATCGTCGTCCAGCACCGCCGTGGCGTCCGCGCGGTCGACGCACAGGCCGACGACAGCATCCCGGCCTAGGATTCCCGCATGGCCGAGATCAGGAAGTTCGACCCCGCCGCGGGCAGTGCGATCGCCCAGGCCCTCAAGGCCGCCATGGGCGAGCCGGTCCGCCCCGTGGAGCCCGGTGGCGCAGGCGCGGTTCCTCGACGCACCACCGTGGAGCCGCCCTCGACGACGTCCTGGGTGTCACTCCAGGTCAACACGACCAGGTCGGAGGACACCGACGACCCGGACGACGAGTGACCTCAGGGGCAACCTCCACACGCTGCCCGGGAGCGGCCTGGCCGGCTCGCGGGGAGCGGATCACGAAGGGCCGAGCAGCGCGTTGAGGTCCGGCAGGTCCGTGAAGCTGGTGAAGGTTCCCTCTCCGGTGATCTCCGACACCGCGGTGAGGAACCCGCGCCAGGCCGCCTTGGCGAGCATCCCGCCCACGCTGATCCGCCGGACCCCCAGGTCGGCCGCCTCGGCGAAAGTGGTGAACGGTGTGTGGATCAGCAGGTTGACCGGCTTGGGCGCCACGGCGTCGACGATCGCCGACACGTGGTCCACCGAGGTGAGCCACGGCGCGTAGAGGCAGTCCGCTCCGGCCTCGGCATAGGCGCTGAGCCGGCGCACCGTCTCCTCGATGTCGGGCCGGTCCCACACGAAGCCCTCGGACCGGGCGGTCAGCACCACGCCGGATCCGCGGGCGTCGAGGGCGGACCTGGCCGCCCGGATGCGTTCCACGGCCAGGTCGAGGTCGAGCAGCGGGTCGGCCGGATCGCCGGAGAAGTCCTCGATCGACAGCCCGGCGATTCCGGTCCCGATCGCAAGGCCGACGTTGACGGCGAGCTCCTCCGGTGCGATCGCGTAGCCGTTCTGGAAGTCGGCATTCACCGGGAGGTCGACGGCGCCGACGATCGATCGAAGGTGAGCGAGCGTCAGGTCCAGCCCGACGCTGTTGTCCGGCTGACCGATCGACCAGGCGAGGCCGGCGCTGGTGGTCGCCAGCGCCCTGAACCCCATCCGTGCCAGGAGCCTGGCGCTGCCCACGTCCCAGGGGTTCGGCATCACGAAGCAGCCTGCCTCGTGCAGCCGTCGGAACTCCGCAGCCCTCACCTCACCCGACGTCATGGCCCAATCCGTCCCGACACCGCCCTCCCGCCACGCGGGAGGAGAGCCCCGGCGGCAGCGTAGGCGCGTCCTCCAGGCCGGTCAACGGAGCTGGGGAGCGGGCGATGCGCTGGGCAACAGGCCTCCCCTGCCCATCCAGCGGCCGGGTTCGGCAAGCGGCTCGAACCCGTACCGGGCATAGAGGCCGTGCGCGTCCGCCGTGGCGAGCAACGTGCGTCGCACGCCGAGTGCGTCCAGATCGGCCACCACACCCTCGATGAGGAGTTTGCCGATCCCGTCTCCCCGCACCTGTGGGGAGACGAACACGTCACAGAGCCATGCGAAGGTCGACGCGTCCGTGATCACCCGCGCGTAGGCGACCTGCCGGCCGGAGCCGCTGTCGTGCACGCTGTAGTTGCGCGAGGCGTCGATCGCGGCGTCCTGGACCTCGCGGGTCCGGCCGAGTGCCCAGTAGGCCTGTTCGCTCAGCCACCGGTGCACCAGCACCCGGTCGACCTCGGAGGTGTCCGTCGAGAACGAGTAGTCGGGCTTCAGCACCCGAGGATCGTAGCCGCCGGGAACGCGCACGAGGCGGCCGGGTCATCGACCCGGCCGCCTCGTGGCAACGGTCAGCTGCAGCCGCTGGTGGAGCCGCAGCCCTCGCAGATGTAGCAGGAGCCGGAGCGCCGCATCTTCGTACCGCAGGTGAGGCACAGCGGGGCGTCGACGCTCAGACCGGAGAGCTTCTCGAGCACCTCGGCGGTCGAGTGGGCACTGACCTCGACCAGCGCCGGCTGGTTCGGACCGTCCTCGTGCACCCGGACGTCGTCGGCGGCGTCGTTCTTCAGCGACTCCGACTCGATCAGCTCGGCCTCGTCCTCCTCCGACAGGTACCGCCCGGTCTCGACGTAGCGGGCCCGCTCGGCCGCAGTGTGGATGCCCAGCTCCGCACGCTCGTCGAACGACAGGTAGTCCAGCGCGAGCCTGCGGAAGATGTAGTCCATGATCGACTGCGCCATCCGCACGTCCGGGTCGTCGGTCATGCCGGCCGGCTCGAACTTCAGGTTCGTGAACTTCTGCACGAACTGCTCCAGCGGCACGCCGTACTGCAGGCCGATGGAGACCGCGATCGAGAACGCGTCCATCACCCCGGCCAGGGTCGAGCCCTGCTTGCCGAGCTTCAGGAACACCTCGCCCAGGTTGCCGTCGTCGTACTGGCCCGACGTCATGTAGCCCTCTGCGCCCGCGACCGAGAAGGAGGTGGTGCGGCTGATCCGTGACTTCGGCAGGCGCTTGCGACGCGGCCGGTACTCGATCCGCACCTCCTGCTCCGGCTTCTCCACGGTCTTGCCGCTGTCCGCCTTGGCGTCGCTCAGCGGCTGGCCCACCTTGCAGTTGTCGCGGTAGACGGCCAGCGCCTTGAGGCCGAGCTTCCACCCCTGGAGGTAGACGTCGGCGATCTCCTCGACACTCGCGGTCTCGGGCAGGTTCACCGTCTTGCTGATCGCACCGGAGAGGAACGGCTGCACCGCGGCCATCATCCGCACGTGGCCCATCGGACGGATCGAGCGCTGGCCCATCGCGGTGTCGAACACCTCGTAGTGCTCCGGCTTCAGCCCCGGCGCGTTCACGACGTGGCCGTTGGTGGAGATGTACTCGACGATGGCCTCGATGGTCTCCTCGGCGTAGCCGAGCTTGGTCAGCGCCCGCGGGATCGTCTGGTTGACGATCTGCATCGAACCACCACCGACCAGCTTCTTGAACTTCACCAGCGAGAAGTCCGGCTCGATGCCCGTGGTGTCGCAGTCCATCATGAAGCCGATCGTCCCGGTCGGCGCCAGGACGGACGCCTGCGCGTTGCGGAAGCCGTTCTTCGCCCCGAGCGAGACGACCTTCTCCCACTCCAGACCCGCTGCCTCGTGGATCGGCTTGTCGAGTTCGGTGTAGGTCCGCACGTCGTCGTTGGCCGCCTGGTGCTTCCGCATCACCCGCTGGTGCGCGGACGCGTTGCGGGCGTAGCCGTTGTACGGGCCGACCACCCCGGCGAGTTCGGCGGAACGACGGTAGGACACACCGGTCATCAGCGAGGTGATCGAGGCGGCGAGCGCCCGTCCGCCCTCGGAGTCGTAGCCACGGCCGACCGCCATCAGCAGTGCGCCGAGGTTGGCGTACCCGATGCCGAGCTGGCGGAAGTTCCGCGTGGTCTCGCCGATCGGCTCGGTCGGGAAGTCCGCGAAGCAGATCGAGATGTCCATCGCCGTGATCACCAGTTCGACGGCCTTGGTGAACAGGTCGACATCGAAGGTGTCGTCGTCACGCAGGAACTTCAGCAGGTTCAGGCTGGCCAGGTTGCAGGAGGAGTTGTCGAGGCTCATGTACTCGCTGCACGGGTTCGATGCGGTGATCCGGCCGGACTCCGGATTGGTGTGCCAGGCGTTGATCGTGTCGTCGTACTGCAGGCCGGGATCCGCGCACTCCCAGGCGGCCTGGGAGATCTTGGCGAACAGGTCGCGGGCATCGACGGTCTCGATGACCTCGCCGGTCTTGCGGGCCCGCAGCCCGAACTCCCCACCCTCCTCGACGGCACGCATGAACTCGTCGTTCACGCGGACGGAGTTGTTGGCGTTCTGGTACTGGACGCTGACGATGTCCTTGCCGCCCAGGTCCATGTCGAAGCCGGCGTCCCGCAGCGCGCGGATCTTGTCCTCCTCGCGCGCCTTGGTCTCGACGAACTCGTAGATGTCGGGGTGGTCCACGTCGAGGACGACCATCTTCGCCGCGCGGCGGGTGGCGCCGCCGGACTTGATGGTGCCGGCGGAGGCGTCCGCACCGCGCATGAACGAGACCGGGCCCGAGGCCGTGCCGCCGGAGGACAGCAGCTCCTTGGACGAGCGGATCCTCGACAGGTTGAGACCGGCGCCGGACCCGCCCTTGAAGATGAACCCCTCCTCCTTGTACCAGTTCAGGATCGAGTCCATCGAGTCGTCGACGCTCAGGATGAAGCAGGCGCTCACCTGCTGCGGGCTGGTCGTCCCGACGTTGAACCACACCGGGGAGTTGAAGCTGAAGTACTGGTGCAGCAGCATCCAGGTGATCTCGTGGGCGAAGATCTCGGCGTCCTCGGGGGCGGCGAAGTAGCCGTTCTCCTCGCCGGCGGCCCGATAGGTGTTCACCACGCGGTCGATCAGCGTGCGCAGGCTCGCCTCCCGCTGCGGGGTGCCCAGGGCGCCGCGGAAGTACTTCGTGGTGACGATCGTCGAGGCGTTGAGGCTCCAGAAGTCGGGGAACTCCACCCCCCGCTGCTCGAAGACGTGCTCGCCGGTCTTCCAGTTCGTCTGGACGACGTCGCGGCGCTCCCAGGTGACCTCGTCGTAGGGGTGCACGCCCGCGGTCGTGAACACGCGGTTGATCTTGAGGCCCGGCGTCTTCCGGCCGCCTCTCGCGGTGGCCTTGACGGTCTCGGTCATGGTGCTGCCTTTCGATATCCGGAGGGTGAGAGGGGGGTTGTCAGTGCGAGACGAGCGCCTGCTGGCGCAGCGTCTCGATCTCGGCCTCGAAATCCTCGACCGAGTCGTAGTGCTTGTAGACGGACGCGAACCGCAGGTAGGCGACGGAGTCGAGCTCGCGGAGCGGACCCAGGATGGCCAGGCCGACGTCGTCGGCGGGGATCTCGGCCTGCCCGCTCGCGCGCAGGGTCTCCTCGACCCGCTGCCCGAGCCGGGCCAGGTCGGCCTCCGAGACCGGGCGGCCCTTGCAGGCCTTCGCGACACCGGTGACGACCTTCTCCCGGGAGAACGGCTCGACCACTCCGGAACGCTTCACGACCACGAGCTGCATCTGTTCGAGCGTGGTGAACCGTCGCTCGCACTGGGGACACTGGCGGCGCCGGCGAATGCTCGTGCCGTCCTCGGCGACGCGACTGTCGAGGACCCGGGTGTCGGTGTGGCGGCAGAACGGGCAGTGCACTTCCGGCTCCTCTCCTGATGGCGACGGTGGATCGAGCTGTGGATAAACCTGTGCATCTCTACCACTACTTGTGGACGAACCACAGCCGTGTAACTACTACATGTAGAGGTTATGCCGCTGGACGCCCCCTGGCAACACCCGGCGTGTCGGCGTGTTGGCGGGGTGCCTGCGTGAAATTGCCGACGCCGACCGGCCCCGCGGTGCCGGTCGGCGTCGAGGCGCTCGGTCAACCCTGGGTGACCACCGCGGCGACATCGGGCGCCACCGGAATCGGCGCGTCGCTGACCGAGAGGAAGCCGACAACGAGGGCCGCAGCCGAGAGGGCGACGACCGCGAGGAAGAACAGCACGACGACGGCCACCCCCCGATCGGTGAGCTGCCAGTCGCTGCGCCGGGACGCCCCGGCCGGTCGCGCCGCCGCCGGAACAGCCTGCACCGGCGGCGCGACCACACCGAGCGGGCGACCACCCGGGAGGCCGGTGGCCGGACGGGCCTGCGGCGACCGCTCGACGTGACGCCACCTGCCGGGCTGGGGCGCGGTCGTGGGGACCGGGACGAGCAGGTCTTCAAGCAGCAGGGCGCTCATGGTTACTCCTCGGTACTCGCACAGGTGTTCGATAACTGTTCTACCCCGGCCCGGGCGCCGGGTCAAGCAGATTCGAACAATTGTTCGCCCGCGTGTCGGACTGACTGAAGTCTCACAGCTGCCACTGACAGTCCGTCCCGGCCGGTTCCCGCGAGGCGGGCGAGGAGCTCAGGCGCGTGCCAACGCGACCTCCTGCGGATCGTCCTTGCTGTTGGCCACCAGCAGGTGCCAGCCCTCGCCGTCATGACGCAGCAGGCTCCAGCACCCGGTGCGCGGCGGCACGTGATCCACCTGACCGGGGCCGGGGGTGAGGTGGTTCAGGAGCTGCCGGATCACCGCGTCGTGACTGACCACGACCACGGGCGTCGGCCCGTCCGGGCGGACGAGGTCGGCAAGGGCCGCGGCCGCCCGCTCGAAGACCGCCGTCGCCGGCTCGACCCCGGGAGCGGCGTCCAGCGACCCGAACTCCGCGACCACCTCCGCCTTGACCGCCCCGTCGAATCGTCCGTAGGCACGGTCGGCGAGGCGATCGTCGATCTCCACCGTGACGCCCGCCGCGTCCGCGACCGGCGCTGCCGTCGCCACCGCCCTGCGCAGCGGGCTGGCGACCACCCTGGCCGGCGCCAGCGCGCCGAGCAGCCGGCCGAGATCCCTGGCTTCGGCGACACCGACGAGGTCGAGGTCCGGGTCGAGGCGTCCCCGCAGCCGGCCGGCGGCGTTCATGGCGGTCCTGCCGTGCCGGCAGAGGTAGATGTCGACCGCCTCCGGGCCGCTCGCCTCTTCGATCACGAATCCCATCTCCGTACCCTCTCGCTCACCCGGACCCGCGGTGGGTCCGGAAGGGCGCCGTGGCCGGCGGAGCGGACGGGGACGAGGGCCCCCACCCGTGGCGGCCGGACGGCGCACCGGGTAGGGACCGTTGGTCGCAGAGGCGACGGTTCTGAGGAGGGCGAGCCCCACCGCCCACGTACGACTCTAGCCCCGCCCCCGCAGAACCCGCGAGGCGAAGCCGCGACACGTCGAACATGTGTTTGATTCGGCGTCGTTCCCGGGCTAGCTTGCTGTCCATGGCGACCACGGCAGAACCCCCGGCCCGCAGGCGCGGCCGTCCGCGCAAGGAAGACATCGCAGCGCAACTGGGCAAGAAGGTCAGCCAACTGCCCGACGGCCCGGTCGACAGCGAGGGCCTGACGGTACGTCAGCGCAAGATCCTCGAGGTGATCAGGGACGACCTGGTCAGCAGGGGCTATCCGCCCACGATCCGCGAGATCGCCGACCGCGCGGGCCTGGCGTCCTCGTCCTCCGCCGCGCACCAGTTGAAGGTGCTGCAGGCGAAGGGCTTCATCTTCCGCGACCCGCACCGTCCGCGCGCCCTCGAGGTGCGGCTGCCCGAGACGCTCTCGGTGAGCGGCGTCCCGGTCCTGGAGCCGGTCGAGCCCGACCTGCCCGCGCCGAGCGCGCCGTCTGTCCGGGTGCCGATCGTCGGCCGCATCGCCGCGGGCGGTCCGATCCTGGCCGAGCAGGTGGTCGAGGACGTGTTCACGCTGCCGCGCCAGCTCGTCGGGGAGGGGACGCTGTTCCTGCTCGAGGTGAAGGGCGACTCGATGGTGGATGCGGCGATCTGCGACGGGGACTACGTGGTCGTGCGGCAGCAGCCCGACGCGAGCAACGGCGACATCGTCGCCGCCCTGATCGAGGACGAGGCGACCGTGAAGACCCTCAAGCGCACGCTCGACGCGGTCTGGCTGCTCCCGCACAACCCGGCCTACCAGCCCATCGACGGCACCAACGCCACGATCATGGGCAAGGTGGTGGCCGTCCTGCGGAGGGTCTAGGAGACTGCCCCCTAGCGGTCCGCGTCCCGCTCCGGGTGAGACCGGGAGCCGGACGGACCAGGTGCGCGGACGCCTCGGCGATCACACCCTGGTCGTCACCGTGCGGGCCCCCGCCGTGACCGAGGGGGCATGCACGCGGGGGCTGAGGACACTCACCAGTCCGCTGGGCTGCCGTCCAGCGGACGCGACGCCCGTCAGCCACGCGACCCTGGTAGACATTCCCGACGTCGCGCCGGCGCGAGCCGGAGCTCCCTGAGGTGCTGAAGGAGTTGCAGGTGGACGGGGAGGTACGCACAGCGCGCCTGGTGCTGCGCTCACCGTCATCGTCTGATGCTCCGGGCCTGTTCGACGTTTTCGGTGACCCCGCGGTGTGGCGCCACTACCCCGGCCTGCGGCATCGCAGCCTCGACCAGACGAGCGAGATGATCGCCTCCTGGCAACGCGGATGGGAACTCGACGGACTCGGCGTCTGGATCGTTCGCCTCGCCGGCAGCGAGCGCATCATCGGGTCTGGTGGCTGTTCGGTGTGGCGAGGGTCCGTCTGGAACCTTGGCTACCGGATCGCCGCCGATCAGCAGGGCCGCGGCTTCGCCACCGAACTCTCCCGTGCCGCGGTGGAGCACGCCGCGAGACGGGATCCTTCGATGCCGGTGGTCGCGTACATGGTCGAACACAACCGCGCATCGACGAGAGTGGCCGAGAAACTCGGTTTCACGCTTGTGCAGCGCGTCCTTGATCCGGGCAACCCCGACCCACAGGTGCACCGCCTGGTCTATGCCGACCGCACCCTCGACGACATCCACCGCGAACAGACGGCTCGGTGAAGCCGCGCCACCGACCGAGCGCCACCCTTCCTGACCAACGCGCAGCAGTCCTGTCCAGAGCTGGTGTCCCGGCGCCGGCCCTCGATGCCGGCGCGGCGTCAGCGACGCGGTCGGGCGACCCCGAACCACCACGCGAGCCAGCCGCCCGCCACGATCAGCAGGACCCCGGGAACCAGGAACGGCCAGGGATTCAGCAGTTCCGAGCAGCTGATCGTCGTGGCGGAGGTCGCGCAGCGCTCCCCGGGCCCACCCAGGTTCGACAGGCCCACCATGGTCGGCAGCACGCCCAGCCCTGGCACCACGGCGAGCGCGGCGGCCGACCGCGAACCGGGCAGGGCGACGCCAACGACCGCGAGGACGACGGCGGCGGCCAGCGCGAAGACGCCGATCGAGAGGATGCCCACAACACCGAGGCCGGCGAGGACGCCGACCGTGCCCCACAGGCCGAAGGCCCAGGCCGGCGGTCTCATCATCGCTCCCTCCCGGGTCCGAGCCTAGGAGACTGGCCCGGCCCTGACCGGCCCGCTTCCTGCAGCCGGCGCAACGCCCCGATCGCCGTCTCGCGGTCGGTCGTCATCCAGAAGTCCGGCATGGATGCCTTCAGGAAGGTGCCGTAGCGGGCCGTCACCAGGCGCGGGTCGAGGACGGCGACCACACCCCGGTCCGTGAGGGTACGGATCAGCCGGCCCGAGCCCTGGGCGAGCAGCAGGCCGGCATGGGTGGCCGCGACCGCCATGAAGCCGTTTCCGCCCGCCTCGGCCACCGCCTGCTGCCGTGCCTGCATCAGCGGGTCGTCCGGCCGCGGGAAGGGGATCTTGTCGATGATCACCAGCCGGCAGGTGTCGCCCGGCACGTCGATGCCCTGCCACAGCGACAGCGTCCCGAACAGTGAGGCCTCCTCGTCCTCGATGAACTCCGCGGTGAGCCGGGCCAGGTGAGCGTCGCCCTGACACAGCACCAGTCGCTCGGGCACATGCTCGCGGCAGTACCGGGCGGCGGCCTCCGCCGCGCGCTGCGAGGCGAACAGGCCGAGCGTGTGGCCGTCCGCCGCCCACAGCAACTCGGCGATCTCGGCGAGTGCGTCCGCCGCGATCCCTTCCCGGGTGGGCGGCGCCACGTGCTTCGCCACGTAGAGGATGCCCTGGCTGCGATAGGCGAACGGCGAGCCGACATCCACCCCGCGCCAGGGGACGCCCTCCTCACCGCTCAGACCCATCGACGCCGCCACCGAGCGGAAGTCTCCGCCGATCTTCAGGGTCGCGGAGGTGAGCACGACCGGGTGGTTCTCGAAGACCTGGTTGCGCAGCAGCCCGGCCACCGACAGCGGCGCGCCGTTGACCTGCCGTCCGAACCGCTCGGACTCCGAGGTCCACACGACGTCGTGCTCGTCGAGCTTCGCCATCCGCTCGGCGATGTCGAAGACCTCCTGAGCCGCCGCCTGGGCCTGCCGCCGATCGGTCTCTTCGTCCTTGCCGCCGGCCAGACCGCTGACCGCGGCCCTGGCCGCCTGCCTCAGCAGGCGTAGGGACGCGACGATCTCGGCCTCCGGGTCGAGGACGCGGCCGATCTCGCCCGCGTCCAGCCCCCGCTGCAGCGAGTCTGCCGCGTCGAGGAAGGCGACCCCGACGTCGTCACTGAGCCAGGTCAGGCAGCGTCGAGCCACTCTCTCGACGTGGGCGGGGGTGAGCTCCACCGAGGCGGCCCCGGTCACGCGGCCGACCAGTTCGTGCGCCTCGTCGATCACGAGGGCGTCGTACTCGGGCAGCGCCGTCCCGCCGTGCAGGGCGTCGACGGCCAGCAACGCGTGATTGGTGACCACGAGCTGGCTGGCCCGGGCACGGTCCCGCGACTTCTCGACCAGGCACTCTGCTCCGTAGGGGCAGCGCTGCACCCCGAGGCACTCGCGGACCGGCACCGAGACCTGCGCCCACGCCGGCTGGGTGTGCGGCGGTGCGTCGTCCCGGTCGGCCAGCCGTCCGGCCCCGGCCTCCTCCTCGGCCCAGCGTCGCAGCGCGACCACCTCAGCTCCCACACCCGTGGTCTCCCCCGGCTCCGGAAGCAGCGCGTCCTGCTCTGACCCGGCACCGTCACGGACGCGCAGGAGACATGCGTAGTTGGTGCGGCCCTTCAGGATCGCGTGGCTGACCTTCGCCCCGGTCACCTCCGCGCAGGCCGCCGCCGCGGCAGGGATGTCCTTGCCCGACAGCTGCGCCTGCAGCGCGAGCGTCGCCGTGGCGATGACGATCCGTGCCTCGGGGTTCTCCACGAGGTTCGCCAGCGCCGGAGCGAGGTAGCCGAGCGACTTCCCCGTCCCGGTGCCCGCCTGGACGAGCAGATGTTCGCCGTGGTCGAAGGTCCGGGTGACCTCGCCGGCCATCCTCGCCTGTCCCGGACGGGGCTGGCCGCCGATGCGGGACACCGCCGCAGCGAGAATCCGCGACGACAGGTCCTCAGGCATGGGTGGCGTAGCGCGCGAGCTCCCCGGCGAGATCCGCGTTCACCCTGGCCACGACGAGCGTGCCGTGCTCGGTGTGCTCGGAGTCCAGGAACTCACCGTCCCGGTGGATCCGGTTGATCAGGTCGCCGCGATCGTAGGGCACCAGCGCGCGCACCTCGATCTCCGGGCGCGGCAGCCGCTGCTCCACCCGGTCCCGCAGATCGTCGATCCCCACTCCGGTGCGCGCCGAGACGAACACCGCATCGGGGTAGCGGCCGCGCAGGGCCAGCAACGTATCCGGCTGCGCGGCGTCGATCTTGTTCACCACCAACTGCTCGGGGACTCCCGCGGCGCCGATGTCGGCCAGCACCGTGCGCACCGCGGCGACCTGGCCGAACGGGTCGGGATCGGAGCCGTCCACGACGTGCAGCAGCAGGTCGGCCGACGTCGATTCCTCCAGCGTCGACCGGAACGCCTCGACGAGGTCGTGCGGGAGGTGGCGGATGAACCCCACCGTGTCGGTCAGGGTGTACACCCGGCCGTCGGACGCGGCCGAGCGCCGCGTGGTCGGATCGAGGGTCGCGAACAGCGCATCCTCGACCAGAACGCCCGCGCCGGTGAGCCGGTTCAGCAGCGAGCTCTTGCCTGCGTTCGTGTAGCCGACGATCGCGACGCTCGGCACCTGGTTGCGGGTGCGCTGCGAGCGCTTGGTGTCGCGGACGGACTCCAGCTCGCGCAGTCGCCGGCGCAGGACGGCGATGCGCGTCTTGATCCGGCGTCGGTCGGTCTCGATCTTCGTCTCGCCCGGCCCCCGGCCGCCGATCCCCGCGCCGCCGGCGGCACGCCCGCCGGCCTGCCGGGAGAGGTTGCCGCCCCAGCCCCGCAGCCGCTGGCGCAGGTACTGCAGCTGCGCGAGCTCGACCTGGGCCTTTCCCTCGGCGCTCTTGGCGTGCGACGCGAAGATGTCGAGGATCAGGGCGGTCCGGTCGATCACCTTCACCCCGACCCGGTCCTCGAGGTTGCGGAGTTGGGCAGGCTCGAGTTCTCCGTCGCAGATCACCGTGTCCGCGCCGGTCGCGACCACGACCTGGCGCAGCTCGTCCACCTTGCCGCGCCCGATGAAGGTGGCGGGGTCCGGCGTGCCGCGGCGCTGGACGAGGCCCTCCAGGACCTGCGAACCGGCGGTCTCGGCCAGCAGCTTCAGTTCGGCCATCGCGTTGTCCGCGTCCACCTCGCTGCCGGTCGTCCACACGCTGACCAGCACCACGCGCTCCAGCTGGAGCTCGCGGTACTCGACCTCGCTGATGTCGGCGAGCTGGGTCGACATGCCGGCGACCCGGCGTAGCGACAGGCGCTCGGCGAGGTCGAGCTGGTCACCGTCGGGGCTCAGCTCCTCGGGGTCGATCCCTGCGGGTTCGTACGTCATCGTCCTCAACTCGGAAGGGTGCAGGTGCCGCGGGCGACGATCTCGGCGGGCCCGGTGAGCACCGCCTCCTCACCGTCGAGGTCGACCTCCAGGGTGCCGCCCGGGACGTCGACGACGCAGTGGGCGGCGTCACCCATCGCCGCGGCGGCCGCGACCACGCCGGTGCCGCAGGAGCAGGTCTCCCCCACGCCGCGTTCGTGGACGCGGAGCCGGAGGTGGCCGGGCCCCTGCCGGACGACGAACTCCGCGTTCACGCCGTGCGGGAACGCGTCGGCGGGGTGCCAGGTCGGCGTGTGGGTGAGGTCGAGGTCGACCAGCGTGCGGACGGACGACACGTCGGCGACGGCGTGCGGGTTGCCGACGTCGACGCGACGAGCGCGCCAGCTGTCGGTGCCGAGCCGCAGCACGACGGTCTCGCCGACCCGCACCGGGCCCATGGTCACCGCCACGCGGCCGTCCGGCAGGAACCGGCCGGTGCGCAGCCCGGCCCTGGTGGCGACCGTGACCAGCGGCCCGGAGGCCAGGCCCTCCTCGGCGAGATAGCGGACGAAGACCCGCAGCCCGTTGCCGCACATCTCGGCGATCGAGCCGTCGGCGTTGCGGTAGTCCATGAACCAGTGCGCGTCGTCGTGCTCGTGGCCGGGGACGAGCTCTGAGCGCACCACCCTGAGGATGCCGTCCGCCCCGATGCCGCCCCGCCGGTCGCACAGGAATCGCACCTGGTCGTCGGTCAGCTCGTACAGGTTGTCCGGGTCCGCGAACAGCACGAAGTCGTTGCGGGTGCCGTGGCCCTTCGCGAAATCGATGTGCATGCTCACTCCTCCGGGTGTCCCTGCACGATACCGCGCAACGCTGACGCGACCACATCCGCTGCGTCCGGGCCGGCGGCCAACCAGCGGATCCGGGGGTCCCGCCGGAACCAGGCCAGCTGCTTGCGCGAGAAGCGCCGGGTGCCGGTGATCGTGGCCCGCCGGGCTTCGTCCGCGGTGAGGTCGCCGTCGAGGTGGGCGAGCACCTGCCGGTAACCGAGTGCCCGGGAGGCCGTCCTGCCGTCGCGGAGGCCACGCCCGACCAGCGCCTCGACCTCGGCGACCAGGCCGTCGCGCCACATCTGGTCGACCCGCTCCTCGATCCGGGCGTCCAGGACCTCACGAGGGAGCTCGAGACCGAACTGCAGCACGTCGTCGAGCGCGTACTCCCAGCCCGGCAGGCGGGCGGTGAAGCTGCCGGTGAGCTCGATCACCTCCAGGGCGCGGACGGTTCGGCGGCCGTTGCCGGGCAGGATGCCGGCGGCCACCTGGGGAGCGAGCGCGGCCAGGCGGGCGTGCAGCGCGGGCGCTCCGACCTCGGCGAGCTCTGCCTCCAGCCGGGTCCGGACGCCGGCATCGGTCGCCGGGAACTCGAAGGCGTCCAGGACGGCGTGGACGTACAAGGCGGAGCCACCGGCCAGGATCGGCACGACGCCGCGCCCGCGGCACTCGGCGATCGCGCCCCGGGCCAGCACCTGGAAGTCGGCCACACTGGCCGACTCGCTGACCTCCATGATGTCGATCAGGTGGTGCGGCACACCGCCCCGCTCGGCGGGCGTGGGTTTGGCCGTCCCGATGTCCATGCCGCGGTAGACCAGCATCGAGTCGGCGTTCACCACCTCCGCAGGGATCCCGGACCCTGCCAGGTTGTGCGCGAGGGCGACGGCCACGGCTGTCTTGCCGCTGGCCGTGGGCCCGTTCAGCGCCACCACCGGAATCGTCACGTCCGGCATTCTCCCAAAGTTCGGCGGACGGGTTCTTGGCAGGACCCTGCGCGGGGCCCACAATGGAGGTCGCAGCCGGGAACGTCTCGGCGCCGGGAGCAGAAAGGAGGTCGCATGGACATCGTCGATCAGATCAAGGGTGCCGTGGCCGGCCACGAAGCTGAAGTCGCAGAAGGTATCGAGAAGATCGGTGACCTCGTCGACGAGAAGACCGGCGGCCAGTACGCGGCCCAGGTGGACCAGGCCCAGCAGTTCCTCAAGGACCAGCTGGGGGGCACTGCCCAGTAACCGGATCCACTGATCTGGACGCGGAACGAGCTTTCCGCACAACGACGAAACCCGAGGGGTCGACCGGATGGTCGGCCCCTCGGCCGTTGCCCGGGCTGCCGGACCCGATCCCGGGCACCCCGCGCATCCGATGCTTCCGTCCCGCGCAGCCGTGGACCATCCCCGCGCGGCGTGGACCATCCCCGCGCGGCGGGCGCGGACGCCCTGTCGTGAAGAGCGCCCGGGAGGACGCGGCTCAGGCGCGGACGAGGCGGGGGATGCCGAGCCCGGTGACCGGCTTCGCCGCCTGGGGGGCGGCGGTGCGAAGCTGCCACGCCTCGCCCCCCCGAGTGCGACGCAGGTCGTGCAGCCCCCCGTCCGCGTTCAGGTGGTGCGGCGCGGCGTAGGTGACCTCCACCTCGGCGATGTCACCCGGGCGTGGCCGCAGCGCGAGGTCCTCGGGGACCCCGACATGGACGAGGCGGTTGTCCCTCGCCCGGCCCGACATCCGGTGGGTGGCGGCGTCCTTGCGTCCCTCGCCGTCGGCGAACAGCACCTCGACCCGCTGCCCGACCAGGGCGCGGTTCTCCTGCCAGGCCACCTCGCCGACGAGGTCGACCAGCCGCTCGTAGCGCTCCTGCACGATCGCGCGCGGCACCTGGTCGGGCATGGTCGCCGCCGGTGTGCCCGGACGGATCGAGTACTGGAAGGTGAACGCCGCGGAGAACCGGGAGGCGCGGACCACGTCCATCGTGGCCTCGAAGTCCGCGTCGGTCTCGCCGGGGAACCCGACGATGATGTCGGTGGTGATCGCGGCGTGCGGGATAGCCGTCCGCACCCGGTCGAGGATGCCGAGGAACTTCTCGCTGCGGTAGGAGCGCCGCATCGCCTTCAGGATGCGATCCGACCCCGACTGCAGGGGCATGTGCAGGCTCGGCATCACGTTCGGCGTCTCGGCCATCGCGGCGATCACGTCATCGGTGAAGGCCGCCGGGTGCGGGGAGGTGAACCGGACCCGCTCCAGGCCCTCGATCCCCCCGCAGGCACGCAGCAGCTTGGCGAAGGCGCCCCTGTCGCCGAACTCGACACCGTAGGTGTTCACGTTCTGGCCCAACAGCGTGATCTCCTGGACGCCGTCGGCGACCAACGCCTCGATCTCGGCGAGCACGTCCCCGGGACGGCGGTCGTTCTCCTTGCCCCGCAGCGAAGGGACGATGCAGAAGGTGCAGGTGTTGTTGCAGCCCACGCTGATCGAGACCCAGGCGGCGTACGCGGAGTCGCGCCGGGTCGGCAGGGTGGAAGGGAACCGTTCCAGCGACTCCAGGATCTCGACCTGGGCCTCCTCGTTGACCCGCGCGCGTTCGAGCAGGACGGGGAGTGAGCCGAGGTTGTTCGTGCCGAACACCACGTCCACCCACGGCGCGCGGTCGACGACGCTCTGGCGGTCCTTCTGGGCCATGCAGCCACCCACGGCGATCTGCATGCCGGGCCGCGACTGCTTGACCGGGGCGAGGTGGCCGAGGTTGCCGTAGAGCCGGTTGTCGGCGTTCTCGCGCACCGCGCAGGTGTTGAACACGACCACGTCGGCCTGCTCGCCGTCGGCCGCGGCCGCGTACCCGGCGTCCAGCAGGACGCCAGCGATCCGCTCGGAGTCGTGGACGTTCATCTGGCACCCGTAGGTGACCACTTCGAAAGTGCGTGCTGACAAGGCCCTGTTCCCACCTCGGCGGACGTGAAGCCGCAACTCTACCGGCTCACTTGGCCAGCGCCACGGCCCGCGATTCCCGTACCACCGTCACCTTGATGCTGCCCGGGTAGGTCAACTCCTCCTCCACCCGCTTGGCGATGTCCCTGGCGATCACCTGCGACTGCGCGTCGCTGACCAGTTCCGGAGCCACCATCACCCGGATCTCGCGGCCGGCCTGCATCGCGAACACCTTGTCGACGCCCTCGTGCTCCTTCGCGATGTCCTCGAGGCGCTGGAGCCGCTTCACGTAGATCTCCAGGCTCTCCCTTCGCGCCCCGGGACGGCTGCCGCTGATCGCGTCCGCCGCCTGGGTGAGGACGGCTTCCACGGTGCGCGGCTCGACCTCGTTGTGGTGGGCCTCGATGGCGTGGACGATGTCCGGGTGCTCGCCGTGCCTGCGGGCCAGGTCGGCGCCGACCTTCGCGTGCGACCCCTCCGCCTCGTGGGTGAGCGCCTTGCCGATGTCGTGCAGGAAGGCCGCGCGCTTGCAGGTCTCGACGTCGAGCCCGAGTTCCGCCGCGAGCAGCGCGGCGATGTGGCCGCACTCGACGAGGTGCCGCAGGACGTTCTGCCCGTAGGACGTGCGGTACTGCAGGGAACCGAGGATCGGCAGGAGCCCGGGAGCGAGGTCGGTGATGCCCATCTCGATCAGCGCATCCTCCGCTGCCCGGATGCACAGCTCGTCGACGCTCCGCCTGCTGCGCTCGTGCACCTCCTCGATCCGTGCGGGATGGATGCGCCCGTCGGCGACCAGCTCGGTGAGCGTGAGCCGTGCCGTCTCCCTGCGAACCGGGTCGAAGCAGGACAGCAGCACGCTCTCCGGAGTGTCGTCGATGAGCACGTTGACGCCGGTGATCTGTTCGAACGCCCGGATGTTGCGGCCCTCGCGACCGATGATGCGGCCCTTCATCTCGTCGCTGGGCAGCGGGACGGTGGCGACGACCGACTCGGTGGTCTGCTCGGCCGCGAGCCGCTGGATGCTGGTGACGACGATGCGCCGTGCGGTCGCGTCCGCCGTCCGACGGGCCTCGGACTCGATCTCCCTGGTCAGCTGGGCCGCGTGCAGCCGGGACTCCTTCTCGACCTGAGCCATCAACTCCGCCCTGGCGTCATCGGAGGACAGCCCCGCCACCGCGGCCAGGGCCTCGGCGCGTTCGGCCTCCGCCTCCTCCAGTCGGGCCTCGCGCCGGTCGAGGCCGGCGGCGATCCCGTCGAGGTGGGACTCGCGATTGTGCACTTCCTCCAGATACCGGTTCAGCCGGTCCTCCCGCTCGGCGAGGAGCTCCTCCCTGCGGTCCACCGCCTGGCGCCGAGCCTTCAGCTCCTCGTCCTGAACCGCGGGCACCGGGGCAACCGGCACGCCAGGAGTGATCGGACGCCGCGCCCCCCGGCCGGCCCGCCGTGGGTCCGGACGCCTGCCCTGACGGCCGGGCGGGGTCGCCCCGCGAAGGACCACGCCGAGCAGCACGACGAGGGCGACCAGGACGATCGCGAGGATCACCACCAGCACGGTGAGAAGAGCTGTCGGTTCCATCGCGTCCTCCTCGAGCGTGAGCGGAGGCGCCGCAGGATCCGTCCTCAAGCGTCCACGACCGTGCAGTGCGCACAGCCGTGCCGACGGCAGACCCGACCCGACGGGGCCGGGTCGGCGTATCGCGGGGTTTCAGTCCCCAGTCATGGTCAATCAGTCGCTCAGGAGTGGGTCCGCGGGCGCACCCATGGGCAGGCTAGGACGGCCCGGGTCATTCCGCAAGCTCCGGGACATCGTCGAGATCGGCCAGCTCGGCGAGCACCTCGCGAGTCACCTGCGCCACGACCGACGCGGCGAAGCCGCGGCGGGCGAGCGCACCGGCCAGCCTGCGGTACCGCACCTGGGGATCGAGGGCCCGCATCGACGCGGCCTTGCGCTCGGCGAAGCCACGTGCCACCAGATAGTCGTTGTCCCCGTCGAGCTCGGCCAGCACGCCTTCGACCACGTCCCGATCGACTCCTTTGGTCGCCAGCTCCGCCAGGAGGGCTCGGCGGCTCTTGTGTCGCCTCTCCCCCGCCGCGAGCCAGTCGCGGGCGAACACGGCGTCATCAACCAGGCCGACATCCGTGAGCCGGTCCAGGACCTCCCGTACGACCTCCGCCGGCACGTTCCTGCGAGCCAGCGCACGCTCCAGTTCCGCCCGCGTCCGCGCCCGCACGGTCAGTTGGCGCAGAGCGATCTCGCGTGCCACCGATACCGGGTCGGCCTCCGACGCCACGCCCGGGAAAGGCTCCTCCGTGCTCAGAACTCGACCTCGCCGGTAACCGGATCGATCCCGTCAGGCACGTCGGAGGCAGCACCCACCCCCAACTGGGCGAGGATCCGGCGCTCGATCTCATCGGCGACCTCGGGGTTGGCCTTCAGGAAGTTGCGTGCGTTCTCCTTGCCCTGGCCGAGCTGGTCGGCCTCGTAGGTGAACCACGCGCCCGCCTTGCGGATGATGCCGCAGTCGACGCCGAGGTCGATCAGGCTGCCCTCCCGGCTGATCCCCTGCCCGTAGAGGATGTCGAACTCCGCCTGCTTGAAGGGCGGAGCCACCTTGTTCTTCACGACCTTCACCCGGGTGCGGTTGCCGACCATGTCGGAGCCGTCCTTGAGCGTCTCGATGCGACGCACATCCAGTCGCACCGAGGCGTAGAACTTGAGCGCGCGGCCACCGGTGGTGGTCTCCGGCGAGCCGAACATCACCCCGATCTTCTCGCGCAACTGGTTGATGAAGATGGCCGTCGTGTTGGCCCCCGACAGCGCACCGGTCATCTTGCGCAGCGCCTGGCTCATCAGGCGGGCCTGGAGGCCGACGTGGCTGTCGCCCATCTCACCCTCGATCTCCGCACGCGGGGTCAGCGCGGCCACCGAGTCGATGACGATCAGCGCCAGAGCCCCCGAGCGGACCAGGGTGTCGGCGATCTCGAGGGCCTGCTCGCCGTTGTCGGGCTGGCTGACCAGCAGGGCGTCGGTGTCGACGCCCAGCTTCCCCGCGTAGTCCGGATCGAGCGCGTGCTCGGCGTCGATGAAGGCGCAGATGCCGCCCGCCGCCTGGGCGTTCGCGATCGCGTGGAGGGCGACCGTGGTCTTGCCGCTGGACTCCGGTCCGTAGACCTCGATCACCCTGCCCCGGGGCAGACCACCGATGCCGAGCGCGACATCGAGCGCGATCGACCCGGTCGGGATCACCTCCATCGGCTGGCGGGTCTCCTCACCCAGCCGCATCACCGAGCCCTTGCCGTGCTGCTTCTCGATCTGGGCGAGCGCCGCCGCGAGCGCCTTCTCCCTGTCCGCTACCGCCATCTGTCGCGTCCTCTCCCTCGGGCTGTCCGTTCCGTCGCCATCACCCTAGGCACCGCCACTGACAACCGGTCAGGTGCGGGTGTTGGTGTGGAAAGCTCCACGTCCGCCGGGCAACTGTCCACAGGCTAGCCGAACAGATGTTCGATATGCACCCGACACGCCAGGCGTGTTCAGCGGTCCCGCGCAGGCAGTTCGAGGGCCTCCCAGGCCGCCAGCCAGACGTCCTTGCACGGGACGCCGCCGGCGAGCGCCTCGCTCACGGTGCGGTGGCCGAGGCGCTCCAGAACGACCGTGTCCGACCACATCAGGGAGTAGGCGTCACCGAGGTGGCCCGCCAGCCGCGAGCGCAGCTCCGCCTCCCGCATCCGGGATCAGGCCGCGGCGACGTGCGGGCTGCGCACCGGCAGCGCCGTCACTCCGGCGTGCCCGTCGAGCTTGTCCGACACCTGCCGCAGGACCTGCGACAAGGGCACGTCCAGTGCCGTGCAGATCGCGTTCAGCAACTCCGAGGACGCTTCCTTCTGGCCGCGCTCCACCTCGGAGAGGTAGCCGAGGCTGACCCGGGCCTTCCCGGACACCTCGCGGAGGGTGAGGCTCGAGGACGTGCGCAGCTCACGCAGCGACTCACCGAGCACCTCACGCATCAGCGCCGGACGCTCGCGCACTTCCTGGATCATGGGTCGACTCTACCTGTCCCGCCGAGTCCGAACCCGGCGGTGGTACAACGCCACGCGGGCGCGGCCTTGTTCCCCGGCCAGGTCAGGATCGGCGTCCGCCGCGCCCGGCCCGCGCGTCGGCGCGCAGCCGCAACGCGTCCCGCACGTACATCACGCCGGTGACGAGGGTCAGCACGAGCGCCGCCCCCATCACGAGCCAGGCCAGCCAGAACCAGAACGGGAGCACCTCGCGGGTCTCGGGCATCGGGTACGGCAGGAACATCAGCAGCGCGATCGACTGCAGGACGGTCTTCAGCTTGCCGCCGGCGGCGGCCGCCATCACCTCGTACTTCAGCATGGCCGCGCGCATCCAGGTGATGCCCCACTCCCTGGCGAGGATCACGATCGTGATCCACCACGGCAGCTCGCCGAGAATGCTCAGCGAGATGAAGGCCGCCCCGGTCAGGGCCTTGTCCGCGATCGGGTCCCAGATCTTGCCGAAGTCGCTGACCAGGTCGTAGCGGCGGGCGAGCTTCCCGTCGAACAGGTCGGTGAGGATCGCCACTCCGAAAGCGAGCGTCGCCGCGAGGCGCCAGCCGAAGTCCGCCGGGTGCGCGAACAGCACCACCAGGAAGACCGGAACCAGGATCAGCCTCAGCACGGTCAGCGCGTTCGGGAGCCACGCCGGCACGCCCACCGTGGCATGCTGCGCAGGTTGCGTCATTGCCCCTCCACCTTCACGACGAGATCCACCCCATCCGTCGCCGTGACCCTACCCCAGACCAAGGCTCCCGTGACCAGATCGTTATCTACTCCTTCGAGAGTAGTACTGCCGTCGGTCTCCGGACCCTGGTGCAGGGATCTTCCGGACGCCTGCCCGCGGTGCACCGCCTCGACCAGCACCTGCACGCGCTCCCCGATACGGTCGGCGGCCCGTTGCGCCGACACCTCGTCGACGAGCGTGGCCAGCCGGTCGACCCGCTCGTCGATCACCTCCGGGTGCACCTTGCCGGGCAGCGTCGCGCCCTCGGTGCCCTCCTCGTCGGAGTAGCCGAAGACGCCGACGGCGTCGAGCCGCGCCTCGGAGAGGAAGGACGCCAGGACGTCCACGTCCGCGTCGGTCTCGCCGGGGAAGCCGGTAATCACATTGCTGCGGACCCCGGCATCGGGCCGGACCTCGCGGATGCGTCGGAGAAGGTCGAGAAAGGACCGGGCGTCGCCGAACCGGCGCATCCGTCGCAGGACCGGCCCGGAGGCGTGCTGGAACGGCAGGTCGAAGTAGGGCACGACGCGGGGCAGTCCCAGCATCGCCTCCAGCAGAGTGGGCCGGACCTCGGCCGGCTGGAGGTAGGAGACCCGGATCCAGTCCAGGCCCTCGACGGCGTCCAGGCCGACCAGCAACCGTTCCAGGTTCGTGCCGGTGTCCTTGCCGTAGGCGCTGGAGTTCTCACTGACCAGCACGACCTCCCGCACGCCCTGCCCGACCAGCCAGCGGGCCTCGGCGACCACCTCGTCCACGGACCGGGAGAGATAGGAGCCTCGGAACATCGGGATCGCGCAGAACGCGCAGCGGCGATCGCAGCCGGAGGCGATCTTCACGGGGGCGGAGGCGCCACGGGCCAGCCGGTAGCGGGGAATCCAGCCGTGGCCGGGGACCGAGACCTCTGCCGCCCGTGCGGGCCTGGCTGCCGGCGCGACCGGGAGCAGGGCCCGCCGGTCGCGCGGGACGTGCGCCTCGGCGTGACCGCCGGCCAGGATCCACTCCAGCCTCTCCGCGATCCGCGGGTAGGAGTCGAAACCGAGCACCGCGTCGGCCTCCGGCAGCGACTCGGCCAGTTCGCGGCCGTACCGCTCGGCCAGGCAGCCGACGGCCACCACGGCCCTGGTCCGGCCCTTGCCCTTGCGGTCGGAGGCGTCCAGGAGGGTGTCGATCGAGTCCTTCTTCGCCGCGTCGATGAACCCGCAGGTGTTCACCACGATGGCCGTGGCCTCGTCGGGGTCGTCGACGAGGGCGAACCCGCCCGCGGCCAGCCGACCGGCCAGTTCCTCGGAGTCGACCTCGTTGCGCGCGCAGCCGAGGCTGATCAGGTGCACCGGGGTCGGACTCACCCGAGCCACGCTACCCCACGAGCCGTTCGCCGGCCGCCCCACTCCCTCACCCGGCGCGGAGCGCCTCGAGGACCTCGTCCAGGTCGTCGGGCTTGACCAGCACCTCACGTGGCTTGGAACCCTCGCTCGGACCGACCACTCCCCTGGTCTCGAGGATGTCCATCAACCGCCCGGCCTTGGCGAACCCCACCCGCAGCTTGCGCTGCAGCATCGACGTCGATCCGAGCTGCAGGTTGACGACCAGCTGGGCCGCCTCGAGGACGAGCTCCAGATCGTCGCCGATGTCCTCGGCGACCGCCTTGCCGGAGTCGGCCGGGGCCGCGACGTCGTCCCGGTACTGCGGGGCGAGCTGGTCGGAGACCTGCTTGACCACCGCCCGGATCTCCGCCTCGGTCACCCATGCCCCCTGGACGCGCAGTGGCTTGGACTGCCCCATCGGCAGGAACAGTCCGTCGCCCTGGCCGACCAGCTTCTCCGCGCCCGGGGTGTCGAGGATGACCCGGGAGTCGGTCATCGACGAGGTCGCGAACGCGAGCCGGGACGGCACGTTGGCCTTGATCAGGCCGGTGACCACGTCGGTGGAAGGACGCTGCGTCGCCAGCACGAGGTGAATGCCTGCGGCCCGGGCGAGCTGGGTGATCCGGACGATGGAGTCCTCCACGTCGCGGGGCGCGACCATCATCAGGTCGGCCAGCTCGTCGACGATCACCAGCAGGTACGGGTACGGCGCGAGCACGCGCTCGGATCCCGGCGGCAGCTTCACCTGATCGGCCCGGACGGCCTTGTTGAAGTCGTCGACGTGCCGGAAGCCGAAGGCGGCCAGGTCGTCGTACCGGGCGTCCATCTCACGCACCACCCACTGCAGGGCCTCGGCGGCCTTCTTCGGGTTGGTGATGATCGGGGTGACCAGGTGCGGGATGCCCTCGTAGTGGGTCAGCTCGACCCGCTTGGGATCGACCAGCATCATCCGGACCTCGTCGGGGGTGGACCGCATCAGGATCGAGGTGATCATCGAGTTGACGAAACTCGACTTGCCCGAGCCGGTGGCGCCGGCCACGAGCAGGTGCGGCATCTTGGCGAGGTTGGCCACCACATAGCCGCCCTCCACGTCCTTGCCGAGGCCCACCGTCATCGGGTGGTGGTCGTTCCGGGCCCGGGAGGAGCGGAGCACGTCGCCCAGCGAGACGATCTCCTTGTCGGCATTGGGGATCTCGATGCCGATCGCCGACTTGCCGGGGATCGGCGAGAGAATCCGCACGTCGGCGGACGCGACGGCGTAGGCGATGTTCTTGCCCAGCGCGGTGACCTTCTCCACCTTCACCGCGTTGCCCAGCTCGACCTCGTACCGGGTCACCGTCGGACCCCGGGTGTAGCCGGTGACGGTCGCGTCGATCTCGAACTGGCGCAGCACTCCGGTGAGGCTCTGCACGACGGCGTCGCTGGCCTGGCTGCGCGCCTTGGGAACCGTCCCCGCCTTCAGCAGCGACGGATCGGGCAGCGCGTAGACGATGTCGCCGGAGATCGGCGGCTGCTCCGCGCGCAGGGGTCCGGCAGAGATCACGGGCGCCTCGAGCGGCGGCTGGACGGCTTTCGCGGGCTTCGGCGCCGGCGTCGCCGCCAGGGCGATCGTCAACTCCCCGGCGGGGTCGGGTTCGGGCTCCGGCTCGTCGACCAGCGGGGTGTCGTAGGCGCGGTGCTGGGTCCCGTACTCGATCTCCGGCTTCTCCGGCCGGCGCAGGCGCTCGCGGAGGGCCGCCGCCCTGGCGCGGAGTTCGCTCATCGGGATGCCCGCGATCACCAGGGTGCCGAAGCCGGTCAGGACGACCAGGATCGGCACCGCCAGCCAGACCGTGAGCAGGTCCACGGTCAGTGAGGACGAGATGAAGCCGAGGAACCCGCCGGCCTCACGCACCAGCGCGGGCTGCGAACCGCGGGGCAGGCCCCTGTTGATGTGGATCAGGCCGAGGATGCCGAAGAGCGCCGCCGTCCAGCCGACGGCCTGGCGTCCGGCCGAACCGTGGCGCTCGGGGTGCCGGAGGGTGCGCCAGGCCATGCCGAAGCAGAGCACGGGGACGACGTAGGAGAACGAGCCGAACAGCGTCGTCACGGCCAGCTGGACCCCGTTGCCGGTCGCCCCGGGAAGGCCGATCCAGAACTCGCCGGCGACCAGCAGGCCCACCAGGAGCAGCAGCAGGCCGCCGCCGTCGTGGCGACGTTCGGGCTCGAGGTCGCGCACGGACGGCGGGATCACGCGGGCCGCGGAGCCCACCACGGTGGCCAGCCCACGCCAGACCGCCGCGATGCCGCGTCCGAGCCCGGAGAGGAATCGGCTCAGGCCCGACTGTTCCGGCTGGGTGCGCGCGGACGTGCGGGATGCAGGTTTCTTGCTTCCGGTGCTTCGGGAGGCGCTAGTGCGCGTGGACGCGCTGCTGCGGCTCCGCGAAGGGGAAGACGCGCGGGTCGCCATGAACCGAAGGCTAGGCCATCGACTCCGCGATGCCGAGTCCCCACGCCGATCCCCGGCCACGAAAGAAGCCCTGTCCTGCCGCGTGGCCGGACGGTTCTCCCGCACCGGCACGAAGGAACCGTCCGCTCGCGCCGTGGTCGGGTCAGGCGCGGAAGTGCTGCCAGCCGGCGGACGGTCCGGCCCACGGGCCGCCGTCCACGAGGACCTCGGGAGCGCCGTCGAGGACGTGGCCGATCACGATCCAGCCGGAAGGGACGCGGTCGGGGTCGAACGCGCCGACCAGCGCGTGGTCGTCCCCGCCGGTGAGCTGGAAGGCCAGCGGGTCTCCCCCGCCGATCGCCGCGGCGACGGCTTTCTGCGGTTCTGCGATCTCCAGCGCGGAGGTGGTCACGTCCAGGGTCACCCCCGACGCCCGCGCCACATGGCCGAGATCGGCCAGGAGGCCGTCGGAGACGTCGATCAGGGCGGACGCACCGGCCTCGGCGGCGACCCGGCCCTGCCCGTAGGGCGGCTCGGGAACCCGGTGTGCGAGCACCACGGCCCTCGGCGAGCGGAAGCCGCGGGCCAGCACGGCGACGCCCGCGGCCGCCCAGCCGAGGCGTCCGGCCATCGCCAGGAGCTGGCCCGGGCGGGCGCCC
>NZ_JASGES010000253.1:0-24277 GCF_047606205.1 Propionicimonas sp.
CCCGAAAAGGGGGTTTGCTCCCGGAATTCCGGGAGCAAACCCCCTTTTCGGGAGCGAGCAGGCGGGACGCGGCGTCCGGAGCAGCGACGAGAGGGGGCCTGTCGCGGGTCGGACGGCACGCCTAAGCTGGCGCAAGGCACGTCCGGGAGGGCAGCGATGACGCAGGCGGACGCCCGGGAACGGGCATCGGTGGACGATGCGCTGGCCGCCGTGGCCAACGACCTCGCCGGGGAGTTCCGGTTGCAGCCGCTGCTGGAACGCATCCTGCGCAGCGCGGTCGAGCTGCTCGGCTGCCGGAGTGGGTCGCTGTGCCTGATCGATGCGGCCAGCCAGACCTACCGCAAGGAGATCGACCTCGACGAGGGCTGCCAGGCCGGCCGGATCTTCCCGCTCGAGGAGGGCTGCACCGGTGCGGTCGCGCGGGCGGGCAAGCCGGTCGTCTTCGACCGCTACTCCCGGATCGGCAAGGGCCACATCCGCCCCGACGAGGCGCGCTACCACCGGGCGGTGATCGGCGTCCCGATCCTCGTCCGGACCACCCTGATCGGGGCGTGCATCGTCTTCGCCGCGTCCGACGAGCAGCGGTTCGACGCCGCGGACGCCCAGCTGCTGCAGCGGTTCGCCACCCACGCCGCGATCGCGATCACCAACTCGCGGCTGCACGCCGAGGCGTCGGAGCGGGCGAAGGCGGCCGCGGTCGCCGCCGAGCGCGAGCGGGCCATGCTGGAGGTCCACGACAGCATCGGACGCGGCCTGGCCACCGTGGCGCTGCGGATCGCGGACGCCCACTCCGCGGTGAGCAGGGGCGCCGACCCCTCGCCCGCGCTGATCGAGGCCCAGGTCGCCGCGCAGGAGACGATGAACGAGGGCCGCAGGGCGATCTGGGGGCTCGGCCCGGCCGGGGTCGCGGGGCGCCCGATCGAGGAGACCATCGGCCTCGAGCTCGACTGGGTGCGGGCCACCTCCGACCTCACCGCGACCTTCCGGGTGTTCGGCGACCCGCAGCCGCTGTCCCGGGCCGTGGAGGGCCAGGTGCTGCGGATCGTGCAGGAGTCGCTCACCAACGTCGTGCAGCACGCGCGGGCGACCTCGGTGCGGGTGGGCCTGGTCTACGGCGGGGACGGGCTCGCGCTGATCGTCGAGGACGACGGCTGCGGCTTCGACCCGGAGGCCGTCGCGGGCCACGGCGTCGGGCTCACCGGCCTGGTCGCCCGCTCGGCGCAGGTCGGCGGCCGGGTGCGGATCGACTCCACCGCCGGGTGGGGGACAAGGATCCGGGCCGACCTGCCGTACCGGGAGATCCTCAACGACCACTCCGGCAGCCCGAGGCTGCGGGTGGTCGTCGTTCACCCGCAGCCCGCGATGCGGGCGGGCCTGGTGCGGCTGCTCGACGCGAGCGAGCCCGGCGTCCAGGTGGTCGCGGAGGTGGCCGGCGTCGAGCAGGCGGTGGAGGCCGTCCGGCTGCTCCGTCCCGACGTGGTGCTCGCCGGCACCCACGTCGACGGGGCGAGCGGCACCCCCCTGGTCGCCGGGCTGCGGGCCGCGTGCCCGTCGGCGGGAGTGGTGGGCGTGATCGACGCGGGCACGCCCGAGTCCGAACTGCGGGACTGGGCGGCGGCCGGCGTCCGCGGCTTCGTGCAGTCCGACGCGGACGCCACCACGCTCGGCCGCGTGGTGGTGGGCGTCGCGCGGGGCGACGTGCTGGTGTTCGGTGGCGTCCTCGCCCAGCTCGGCGGCCTGCCCGCCGTCGACGGCGACCGCCTCACCGGCCGCGAGCTCGAGGTGCGCCGGCTGATCGACCAGGGCCTTCCCGACAAGCAGATCGCCAGCCGTCTCGGCATCTCGGTGAAGACCGTGGAGAAGCACGTCAGCGCGATCCTGCGCAAGGGTGGCGTCCGCTCCCGCACCGAACTCCTGGCCCGCGCCTGACGCGGACGCCGCCGAGATCTCGCCGAGCGGGCGACGGACGCGGGCCGCCCTCGGCGTCCCCCACGGGCGTCCCCCATGCCGGCGTGGGGGGAAGACCCCATACCGGCCCGGTGGGACGCCACCTAGCGTGGGGCACGTCCCTCAGCGACGAGAGGAGCCAGGGATGGCGGTCCAGCCTCTGTCGGAGATCCTCAAGCCTGCCTTCGAGCAGCGTTACGGGGTGCCGGCGATCAACATCCTCAACGACCTCACCATCGAGAACGTGCTCGCGGGAGCGGTCGAGGCGTCCTCGCCGGTGATCCTGCAGACCTCGGTGAAGACCGTCCGCCAGATCGGGGTGGACGTGCTGTACGCGATGTGGACGTCGATGACCGCCGGCATCGAGATCCCGTGCGCGCTGCACCTCGACCACTGCCCCGACCGGCAGGTGATCAGCGACTGCCTGGCCGCCGGCTGGAACTCCGTGCTTTTCGACGCGTCCGCCCTGCCGGTGGAGGAGAACCAGCGCCAGACCGTCGAGGTCGTCGCCGAGGCCCGCCGCCACGGCGCGGACGTGGAGGGCGAGATCGAGTCGATCACCGGCCAGGAGGACGGCGTCGGCTCGGACGAGGAGTCGAAGCGGCAGACTCTCGAGGTCCAGCTCCGCTACCTGGAGGCGACCGGGGTGGACGTGTTCGCGCCCGCGATCGGCAACGCCCACGGCACCTACAAGCGGGCGCCGGTGCTCGACTTCCAGCGGGTCTCCGACCTCGTCGCCGCGCACCCCGTCCCGATCGCGCTGCACGGTGGGAGCGGGCTGAGCGACGACCAGTTCCGCGACTGCATCTCCCGCGGCTGCGCGAAGGTCAACATCTCGACCGCGCTGAAGGAGACCTACATGCAGTCGAACCTCGCCTTCCTGAGGGAGGCCGAGGCCTCCGGCAGGTGGGATCCGCCCTCGCTGTTCTCCCACGTGGCGGCGGACGTCCGCGCGATGACCAGGCACTTCGCCGAGGTCTTCGGAAGCGCGGGCAGGGCCTGAGATGCCGGCCCTGATCTTCGACTGCGACGGCGTGCTCGCCGACACCGAGAAGGACGGCCACCTGCCGGCCTTCAACGAGACCTTCGCCGAGTTCGGCGTGCCCGTGCGGTGGGACGACGCGACCTACGCGGAGAAGGTGAGGATCGGCGGCGGCAAGGAGCGGATCGCCTCCGAGCTGCCGGGCGCCGACCCCGGCCTGATCCGGCGGATGCACCTCGCCAAGACCGAGCGCTTCACCAGGCTCGTCGCCGACGGCCGCCTGCCCGGCCGCCCCGGCATCCACCGGCTCGTCGCGGAGGCGCTCGCGGCGGGCTGGACCGTCGCGGTCGCCTCGACCTCGGCCGAGCCGTCGGTGCGGGCCGTGCTCGAGCACGCCGCCGGCGCGGAGGCCGCGGCGGCCGTCCACGTCTTCGCCGGCGACATCGTGGCGAGGAAGAAGCCCGCCCCGGACATCTACCTGAAGGTGCTCGACGACCTGCACCTCGACCCGGCCGGCTGCGTGGTCGTGGAGGACTCCGGGATCGGTGTCCGCGCGTCCACCGGCGCAGGGCTCACCACGGTCGTCACGGTCAGCACCTACACCGCCGAGGACGACTTCAGCGGTGCGGCCCTGGTGGTGAGCGACCTCGGCGAGCCGGGGGCTCCGCCGGTCGTGCTCGCCGCGCCGGCCGGCGTCCGCCCGGACGGCATGGTCACGATCGATGTCCTCAGCCAGCTGCTCGCACCCAACCAGGAGGAAGCCCGATGAGCGGATCCATCAGCGACGTCGAGTTCGTGATGCGCAACCTCGCCGAGAACATCGTCGCCAATGAGCAGTACTTCGGGGAGCTGGACGCCGTGGTCGGCGACGGCGACTTCGGCTACTCGCTGGCCCGCGGGTTCGAGATCGTCCTCGACCAGTGGGACGACTTCGACCGCAGCGATCCCGGCGTGTTCCTGACCAAGATCGCCGCGGCCACGTCGGCACGGATCGGCGGCACCTCCGGGCCGATCTGGGGGACGGCGATGCTGCGGGCGGGTGTCCAGCTGAAGGAGCACCCCGAGATCGAGGGAGCGGACGTGGTTCGCGCCCTGCGGGCGTCCATCGACGGCATCAAGGCTCGCGGAAAGGCCGACGTCGGCGACAAGACCCTGCTGGACGCACTCGTCCCCGCCGTCGACACCCTCGAGGCGGAGGTCGCGGCCGGCCACGGCGCGAGGGAGACGGTGGAGGCGATGGCGGCCACCGCCGACGAGGCGGCCGAGAAGACCAAGGCGCTGCAGGCCATGCGTGGCCGGGCGTCCTACACCGGGGAACGCAGCATCGGGTCGGTGGACGCCGGCGCGAAAGCGGTCGCCGTCCTGCTCAGGTCGCTGGCCGACGCCTGGCCCGCGAGCTGAGGCCCCACGGTCGCCGAGAAACGAGAGGCACCCACCATCGGCCCCGGCGAAGCGCCCGTGAGCGCTCGCGGGGCGTCGTCACAACCGCAAACCCAACGAAGGGAAGTGCAATGAAGAAGTTCGTCAACGACCCCAAGCAGTTCGTCCCGGAGATGCTCAAGGGCATCGCTCTCGCGAACCCCGACACGATCAGGTACGTGCCCGAGTACAACCTGATCATGCGGGCCGATGCCCCCAACAACGGCAAGGTGAGCATCGTGCAGGGGTCCGGCTCCGGCCACGAGCCGGCGCACGTGATGGTGGTCGGCCCCGGCATGCTGGACGCCGCCTGTCCGGGCGACGTGTTCGCCGCGCCGCCGTCCGACTACGTGTACCAGACCGCCAAGCTCGTCGCCTCCGATGCGGGCGTCCTGCTGCTGGTGAACAACTACACCGGCGACCGGATGGCGTTCGAGATGGCGCAGGAGCTGGCCGAGGCCGAGGGCATGAAGGTGGACACGCTGTTCATCAACGACGACGTCGCCGTCCAGGACTCCACCTGGACGGTCGGACGCCGCGGCGTGGCCGGCAACTTCTTCGTGATGAAGGCGGTCGGGGCGAAGGCCGAGCAGGGCGGGTCGCTGGAGGAGGTCAAGGCGATCGGCGAGAAGGTGAACTCGGTGACCCGCACGATGGGCATCGCGCTCACCGCCTGCACGCCACCGGCGAAGGGGAGCCCGCTGTTCGAGCTGGCCGACGACGAGATGGAGGTCGGCGTGGGCATCCACGGCGAGCCCGGACGCCGCCGCGCCAAGCTGGTCAGCGCCAACGAGATCGTCGACGAGCTGCTCGGCGCGGTCGTCCCCGACCTGCCGTTCTCCTCCGGTGACCGGGTCGCCCTGATGATCAACGGTCTGGGTGGTACCCCGATCAGCGAGCTGTACCTGCTCTTCGGCATCGCCGCGGAGAAGCTGGCCGCGCAGGGCATCACGGTCGCGAAGAGCTACGTCGGCGAGTACTGCACCAGCCTGGAGATGGCCGGCGCGTCGCTGACCCTGGTCAGGCTGGACGACGAGATCGAGGAGCTGCTGAACGCGCCGGCCTCGGTGGTGAACCGCATCTTCTGATCCTCGCGGGCCGCCCCTCGCCGCCCGGCGCGGTGAGGGACGGACCGGCGTCCGGACCGCTCAACCGACCGCCCGGCCGAACCGGACGCCGTGCTCGGACACCCAGGATCGGGGGTCGTGGCTGTCGGAGACGACGTACACCGACCCGCCGTCCTGGTAGGGGCTGGAGATGGCGAAGGCCGTCTCCAGCCCTGTGCCGCGCGAGTTCAGCCCCGCGACCGTGCTGCCGAACCGGCTGCCGGTGGCCACCTGCCCCGCTGTTCCCGGAACGTCCTCGGTGAGAGTCGGGTACGGCAGCGAGATTTTCGTCGCGCCGATCCGCACGACATGGGCGCTGCCGGCGTCCACGATGTCGCCCACGTCCTCGCCCGGCACGCCGACGACGAGGGCGCGGTCGTCCCGGAACGCCACGGCGCTGCCGAAGCCGTCGCCCTTCTCCGCCGTTCCGGGCACGCCCTTCGTGGACTGGTTCAGCGTGATCCGGTGCACCAGTTTGTGCGCGGTGTTGCGCAGCACGACCACGCTGCCGGCGTCCCTGGCCGAACCGACGTCGCCGCCCGGCATGCCGACCGCCACCAGCACCAGCCGGCTCGTCGGCAGGATGTTGGCCGACAGGGACGCTCCGAACCGGTCACCGGCGTGGGCGCTCCCCGGGACGCCCGGGCTGTTGCGGGTGTACACCTTGGCCGCCCGCAGGTTCTGCCGCACGGCCGTCACCGACCCGGCTCCCACGCGTCCGGACACGGTGTCGCCGGGAGCCCCGGCCAGCAGCGTGACCACGAAGTCGTCGTCGGCGGGGTCGTGCGTGCCGATGTCGAGGTTGGCGAGGGCGACCACCTCGCCGAACCGGTCGCCGGCCTTCGGGGTGCCGGGCACCCCGCGCGAGCCCTGCCGGACCTGTGCCAGGTTGTCCGGGCCGAAGGTGAAGTGGCTGAGGTTCACCACGCCCGAGTCGCTGTTCTCCCCGGGGGCTCCGTAGGCGAAGACGACCGCCTCCTCGTCGGAGCCGCCGAACACCGCGACCGAGTACCCGAACTCGTCGCCGGCCTCCGTGGTTCCGCCGACGTCGTCCTGCACGACCGTGGTGACCGTGATCGCATCCGGATCGTCCTCACGCGGGTCGAAGGTCCGGATGTGGGCCATGCCGGCGTCGACCATCCCGGCGACGTCCTCGCCGGGGGAACCGATCACCAGACCCGCGCACCCGCCGTTGTCGGTGCGGTTGACCGCGACGGCCCAGCCGAAGTGGTCGCCGGCCTCGGGCGTCTCGCCGACGTCGGCCTGGGTCAGCACCTGCCGGGCGCCGCCGCCGATCCGTCCATCGGCGTCGCCGAAGAGGACGGTGACCGTGCCGGCCTCGGCGTGCCCGTCCACAGTGGCGTACGGGTCGCCGACCGCGGCGTCGGGGAAGCCGTCGCCGTTGAGATCGCGGCCCGCGGGCGCCGCCGTGCACGGTGGCGCGGCGTAGGCGGGTGTCGGCGTGCCAAGGAGTGGCGCGGCGAGGGCCGCGCCGATCGTGATCGCCCCTGCGAGCATCCTGCGTCCGGTCATGGTCTCCTCCTCCGCGTGGACCGCCAGGATTCGACGCTAGCCGCGGGCATTCGGCGTCCGACAACCCCCGATGAGGATTTCGTACGAGGTGGTACAGGCGGATCGGATCGCCGGCAGGGGCGGCGATGACGAATTCGCGCGGCGGCCGGCTACCCGTCCAGCCCGAGCGCCAGGGGCAGCACCGACAGCGGCACCGAGCCGAGGTTGAGGGCGCGGGTGTGGAAGTCCTTCAGGCTGAACTCCTGCCCGGAGGCGTGCGCCGCAGCCTGCGACTGGGCGCGGTAGGTCTCCCACAGCCGCTGGCCGACCTTGTAGGACGGGGCCTGGCCGGGCCAGCCGAGATAGCGGTTGAGCTCGAACCGGAGGAACGCCTCGTCCATGTTGACGTTGGCCTTGAAGCACTCCCAGGCCTTGGCGGCGTCCCAGGTGCCGCCGCCCCACTGCGCGGGCGCCTGCTTGCGCAGGTGCACGCCGATGTCGAGCACCACGCGGGTCGCGCGCATCCGCTGCCCGTCGACCAGGCCGAGCCGGTCGCCGAGGTCGTCCATGAACCCGAACTCCTGCATCAGCCGCTCTGCGTACAGCGCCCACCCCTCGCCGTGCCCCGAGCTCCAGCTCGCCAGCCTGCGCCAGGTGTTCAGCTCGTCGCGGTTGAGCACGGCCTGGGCGATCTGCAGGTGGTGGCCGGGGACGCCCTCGTGGTAGACGGTCGTCTTCTCCCGCCAGGTGCTGAACTCGGTCACGCCCGGCGGCACCGACCACCACATCCGGCCCGGTCGGGAGAAGTCGTCGCTCGGCCCGGTGTAGTAGATGCCGCCGTTCTCGGTGGGAGCGATCATGCACTCGATCCGCCGCATGGCCTCGGGAATGTCGAAGTGCACCCCGTCGAGGGCGGCGATCGCCTCGTCGGCCGTGGCCTGCATCCACTCCTGCAGCGCCGGTTTGCCGTGCAGGACGCGGGACGGATCGGCCTCCAGCTTCGCGACCGCGTCGTGGATGGACGCACCCGGCCCGGCGATCTCGGCGACGATCGCGTCCTGCTCCGCGGCCATCCGGGCGAGCTCGTCCAGCCCCCACTCGTAGGTCTCGTCGAGGTCGACGCTCGCGCCGACGAACGCCCGCGACCACAGGGCGTAGCGGTCGCGACCGACCGCGTCGTCGGCGGGGGCCTGCGGGCCCAGTTCGTCCTCGAGGAAGGCGACCAGCTCGCCGTAGGCCGCGGCGGCCTTGCGGCCGGCCATGGTCAGGTCGTTCGCGAGCGGGCCGGACGCGGGGGCGCCGTCCGGTTCGGCGGACGCGAGGAACGTGACGAAGAAGCTGGCGGTCGGGTCGGCGAGTTCGGCGGCCTGCTTGATGCACTCGGCGACCTGGAGCTCGGCGGCGACCACGCCGCGCGCGGCGGCCGTCCGCAGCGACTCGATGTAGCCCTGAACGGCCCACGGCACCTGGCTGACCCGGGCGGCGATGTTCGCCCAGTCGTCGGTGGTCGCCGTCGGCATGATGTCGAGCACGTCGCGCAGCCCCTGCACGGGGGAGGCGATCACGTTCAGGCTGGCCATGGTCTCGCCGGCCTCGTCCAGTTCGAGGGCCAGCCCCAGCCGGTCGGTCATCGCGGCGATCGTGACCCGGTCGATGTCGTCCATGGGTTCGGCCCCGGCCAGGGCGGCCAGGGTGGCCCGGTCGTGGTCGGCCCGCTCGGCCAGGCCGGACGGCGACAGGTCGGTCATCTGGTGGTCGTGGCCGGCGATCCCCATGCTGGTGGCCTCGAGCGGATCGAGTTCGGCGAGGCGGGCGGTGTAGGCGTCGGCGATGGCATCCACCGGGGTGGGTTGGCGTACAGTCACGATCCGACCATAGGCGACGGGAGTGTGATGACGCAGGTCTGGGGCCATCGTGGTGCCAGCCGTGAGGCGCCGGAGAACACCCTGCCCGCGTTCGGCCGTGCGCTGGACATGGGCGTGGACGGGGTCGAGTTCGACGTCCAGCTCACCGCGGACGCGGAGCTGGTGGTGATCCACGACGAGACCGTGGACCGCACGACGACCGGCAACGGGCACGTGAACAGGTTCAGCCTCGCGCAGCTTCGTCGGCTGGACGCCGCGGCGGGGCTGGAGGGGTACGCCGGTGTCCGGATCCCGACGCTGGCCGAGGTGCTGGACCTGGTGGTTCCCTCCGGGGTGCGGCTGAACATCGAGCTGAAGAACTCGGTCGAGGAGTACCCGGGCCTGGAGGAGAAGGTGCTCGAGCTGGTGGCCGCCTACGGGATCGCCGACCGGGTGGTGCTGTCCAGCTTCAACCACTACTCGCTGAAGCACCTGCTCGACCTCGGGACCGCCTGCGAGGTGGCGATGCTCTACACCGACCCGCTGTACCGCCCGTGGCGGTACGCCCACGACCTGGGGGTGGCCGCGATCCATCCGCCGGCCCGGTACGTGGTGCGGGAGCGGACGGTGGAGAAGGTGCACAAGCACGGCCTGGCCATCCGTCCCTGGGTGGTGAACGGCGAGTACCGGCTCGCCCAGATGTTCCGCTGGGGCGTGGACGCGGTGTTCACCGACGTCCCCGACGTCGCGTTGCGGCTGCGTGAGGCCGGGTGAGCGGCCGGTGAGCGCGGCGATGTCCGGCTAGGATCCTGGTGCCGGTGGAGGGGGAGTCGTGAAGATCGCTGTGGTCGGGGCCGGGTACGTCGGCCTGTCGAACGCCATCCTGTTGGCGGCCCACCACGAGGTGACGCTGGTCGACGTCGACCCGGTGCGGGTCGGGCTGATCGCCGACGGGCGGTCGCCGATCGTGGACGCCGACGTCGAGGAGGCGCTGGCCGGAGGCGGGCTGAACCTCGCGCCGACGCTGGACGCGGCGGGGGCCTACCGGAACGCGGAACTCGTGATCATCGCGACGCCCACCGACTACGACCCGAGGACGAACCTGTTCGACACCGGATCGGTGGAGAGCGTGATCGACGCGGCGCTGGCGGAGAATCCGGGCGTGAGGATCGTGATCAAGTCCACGATCCCGGTGGGGTTCACCGAGCAGATGCTGGCCGCGCACCCCGGGGGAAAGATCCTGTTCTCGCCGGAGTTCCTGCGTGAGGGGCACGCGCTGGAGGACAACCGCTACCCCTCCCGGGTGGTGGTCGGCGACGAGGGCGAGAGCGGCCGGGTCTTCGCCGCCCTGATGGTGGAGGGTGCGCTGGCCGACGACGTCCCTGTGCTGCTGATGCCGTCCACCGAGGCCGAGGCGATCAAGCTGTTCGCGAACACCTATCTGGCGCTGCGCGTGGCGTATTTCAACGAGCTCGACACCTACGCCGCCGTGCACGGGCTCGACTCGGCCAGGATCATCGAGGGTGTCGGGCTCGATCCCCGGATCGGGCAGTACTACAACAACCCGTCGTTCGGCTACGGCGGCTACTGCCTGCCGAAGGACACCAAGCAGCTGCTCGCGAACTACGCGGACGTGCCGCAGAACCTGATCTCCGCCGTCGTGGACTCCAACACCACCCGCAAGGATTTCGTCGCCCTGGACGTGCTGGCCCGCAAGCCACAGGTGGTGGGCATCTACCGGCTGGTGATGAAGGCCGGTTCGGACAACTTCCGCTCCTCGTCGGTGCAGGGCATCATGAAGCGGATCAAGGCGAAGGGCGTCGAGGTGATCGTCTACGAGCCGACGCTGGACGCAGACGACTTCTTCAACTCCGAGGTGGTGCGCGACCTGGCCGAGTTCAAGCGCCGCGCGGACGTGATCGTGAGCAACCGGCGCACGTCCGACCTGGCCGACGTCGCCGAGAAGGTCTACACCCGGGACATCTACGGACGCGACTGACGTCGCGCTCGTCCCCCTGACGCCGGCCGTCCACGCACGAGGGCTCTGGATCGCAGGACTCTTCGAGGGCGATCGCCCGGCGACCAGTCTGGGGCGCGGTCGAGGTAAAGCTAGGCGGTGGCCGGTTGCCCGATGCCGTGAAGACCTTGGATCGGACGCTTGCGCAGCTCGATGCGCGCCTCACATCATCGACGCTGCCTGCCGACGAGCGCACGACCTGCCGATCAGTGTGCGGTGTCCTCGGGCATCACGACGGCCTTGAAGGTGCGCAGCAGGATCGCGATGTCCTGGGCGGGAGACCAGTTCTCGATGTAGTAGAGGTCGAGCCGCAGGGCGTCCTCCCAGGACAGGGCGGAGCGTCCGCTGACCTGCCACAGCCCGCTCATGCCCGGTTTCACCAGGAGCCGGCGCTGGGCGATGTCATCGTAGAGGGCGACTTCCGCCGGCCGTTGGGGGCGCGGGCCGACGAGGCTCATCTCGCCGCGCAACACGTTGAACAGCTGGGGGAGTTCGTCGAGGGAGTACTTGCGCAACACCCGGCCGACCGGGGTGATCCGGGGGTCGTCGGTGACCTTGAACAGGGGCGTGTCGCTGGTGCCCTGCTGCTGGAGGAGAGTGGCGAGCTGGGCGTCCGCGTCCGGGATCATGGAGCGGAACTTGATCATCCCGAACGGGGCTCCGCTGCGTCCGATCCGTTCCTGGGAGTAGAAGATGGGCCCCTTGCTGGAGAGTCTGACCAGGAGCGCCACGACGAGCATCACCGGGGAGAGCAGAAGGATGAACAGGCTCGATCCGACAATGTCCATGGCGCGCTTCATCAGGCGACGGGGGCCGTCCAGAGTGGGAAACGCCACATGGACGAGGGGCAGGCCGGCGACCGGACGGGCGTGAATGCGGGGACCGGCGACGTCTGTCATCGCCGGCGCGACGATCCACTGGACGTCGCGTTCGGCCATCGCCCAGCCGAGATGCCGCAGTGCCTTCGGGCTGAGGTCGTCGGCGCTGGCCATGATCACCGTGTCGGCCTGCACCTGATCGATGGCGGCGACGGCGCGGCGGTAGTCGCCGATGACCTCCAGGCCGTCGAGTTCGTGCTCGCCCTGCGCCCATTTCGTGATGGCTCCGACGATCTCGTACCCGGTGCCTCCGGTCGAACGGATCATCGAGGCGATGTGCTCCACCTTGGACGGCTCACCGATGATGACTGTGCGATGGAGGTAGGCGCCGAAGCTCTGCCGCTTCCTGAGCCACTGCCGCCACAGCCAGCGCGAGGCGAGCAGGAGAAGGAGGCCGACGGGCGCGGCGATGAGAAAGAGTGAGCGGGAGAGGTCGGCCTTCAGGAAGAAGGCGACCGCCACCGCGGCGAGGAATCCCGCGACCGTGCCGCTCACGACGCGTCCGTACTCGACGATGCCGTGGCCGACGACGTGCTCACTGCGAGAGTCGACGACGTTCAGTGCGAGCAGCCAGACAACGGCGAAGACGGCCATCGCCACCCAGTAACTGACCGGCTCGAAGCCGATCACGTCCATGCGGCGCGTGCCACCTGCGCGAAGGGCCAGCACCGCAACTGAGAGGGTGAGGACCACGATCGCCGCGTCGGTGAACATCAGTCGACGTGCGTACCGTCGCGTCCAGAACGACCTCCGCACGTCATTGGCAGCAAGGAAGAGTCCCTGGGTGTGGGCAGCGCGGGGCCGCCGGGAGGACCCGACGTGAGCTGATCGTCCATGCTCGGGGTTGATGGCGCTCATGACTGGAGAAGTCTAGGAGAGTTCCGGGTTGGGAGAACGGTGTTCCCACCTACCGAAGGTGTACGAAGTTGTCCCGCTTCAGGCACCGAACGGCTCCCGGCCCCAATCCGCGAGCAATTCGGGGGCGGATAGCGCGCGGCCGCCAACCTCCCCAGAGAACACGGGGGCGTCGCGGCCACATCTGGCGCGTTCCCCCCGGATGGGTGCATGACCCCGAGGCAGCGCTCGGCCAGCTGATCTGTTTCAGTCGAGTGTCTCGGCACCGACGGGCATGTGGTCATGCTCACTGAAGTTGGCTTGAGCCGTGCGCGGTCGCGCAATCCGTCGGCGTAGCCGGGGCCCTGGGCGACCAAAGGCGCCGATGCCCAAGCGTATGATTGGCGGGCTTCCGGTTCCGGCGAAAGGCGATGGTGAACACGACTGAGAAGGTTGTTGCGGTGGTTGTCACCTACAACCGATTTGACCTGCTCAGGCAAGTTCTGAGCGCATTGCAGGGCCAAACCCGGCCCGTGGACCGAATCCTGGTGATCGACAACGGCTCCACCGACGGCACGCGCCCCTACCTCGAAGCCGCCGCCGAGGCGGGTGGCCTAGCCCTCGTTGAGGCTGGCTCCAACCTCGGTGGGTCGGGAGGCTTTGCGAGAGGGCTGGCCTGGGCCAGCACTCTTGGCGCTGACTGGATCTGGCTCATGGATGACGACGCGATCCCTGCGCGCGATTGCCTCGAGGTCCTGCTCTCGGCATCGGAAGGGTGCGGTTTCGTTGCTCCCCAGGTCGTGGACGCGACGGGTGCAACAGGGCCCCGCAACTATCCGACCTTGAGCTCGAGCTTCGCGGATCACTACGAGGCGGCGGGTCGCGGTCTCGTAGCGATCGTGGCCGCGACCTTCGTCGGGCCGCTGATCGCTGCACCCGTGGCGGCCGGGACACATCTACCTCTCGACGATTTCTTCATTTGGCACGATGACATGGAATACACTGCGCGCCTCGGATCCGTGTCCAGGGCGTACGCGGTCCCCGACGCAAAGATTGCGCATTTGGCGCAGAATCCTGGCCCCGCGCACTATAATGGAGAACGAAACTACTACAATATTCGCAACTACATCTGGTGGTACCGCGAGGTTCGTCACAACCACACCTTCAACAGCGCACGAATACTGGTCGCGCTCGCGCGGACATCAGCAACGCAGTTCAACAATGCACCCAAGAAGCTTCCATACCTGAGAGTCGTCGTGAAGGCCCTCGCAGATGGCGTGGCTGGACGGCCCGCCCACAGGGACGTCGCGGAGGTCGTGTCCCGCAGCCGGGCCCAGGACGCGCTCTGGGGTCTGCCTGATGGCAACTGACCTCGTGGAGGACCGTGAGCGCTCGCCTGGCTGGAGGCGTCTAGGCCTGCGCATGTTGATCTTCACCCTTGGGCCGCTGTTGTCGATCATTGCGCCACTCATCACTCTCCCGGCAGTGTCAGGGCACTTCGGCGCCGCCGGGTGGGCGAGTGTGGCAGTGGGGCAATCCGTCGGCGGAGCCGCCGCGATTGTGGTGGCGCTCGGCTGGGATATCACCGGGCCGATCGAGCTCGCGCGAGCTCCTGTGGAGGCCCGTCGTCAGGTGTTCTTCCGCAGCCTCGCGCAACGTCTGCCACTTGCGGTGCTGACGATCCCCGTTGCGGTGTTGGCGACCTATCTCTCAAAGCTGGAGTTTCCCGTCGCGGGCGCCCTCACGGCCGTGGCACTGTCGACTACGGGATTGTCCGCATCCTGGCTCTACATTGGCCTGGCCCGGCCCGTTCTCCTTGTCGTGCTCGATTCTCTGCCACGTACGCTGGCATCGGTAGCGGGAGCTCTGCTCATCGTCAACGGCGCCGACTTGGTCACACTCCCCATCGTGCAACTTCTCGTCTACTGCGCTGTGGCCGTCGTGCCGTTTGCCGTCGTGAAGGGATCGGTGCATGTGCCGCGAGTTGGCCGCGCGTCACTGGCTGGCCTGTGGCGCGAGCAGGGCTACCCACTCCTCACGCGGGTTGCGACGAGCGCCTACGTCGCCCTGCCGACGACGATCCTCGCCTTGACGGGTGTCGGCACCGCATCCGTCGCCAACTATGCAGGCGTCGAGCGCCTCGCGCGCACGGGGCTCGCTGGGCTGGCACCCGTCAACTATGCACTTCAGGGCTGGATACCTACGGCGCGGGATCAGCGACAACTCGCCAAGCGCATGAGGGTTGCGCTCGTTGTCAACGGAGCTGTCGCTCTGCTCGGAGCCACTCTCTTCGTCCTCCTTGCGAACCCTGTCGCCGGATGGCTCTTCCACGGTGAAGTGACGCTGTCCCGCTCGGCAATAGTGGCGTTCACAGTCGTCATCGTGGCCGTCGTGATGAGTCGCTGCACTGGAATACAGTGTCTGGCCACGGCGGGCAGGCTCCGAGTCGTGGCGTTCTCCACCATCGCGGGGTTCTGTATCGCTGTGCCGTTGATCATTCTTGGAGGCCAGCTATTCGGGGCTGACGGCACGGCATGGGCTGTCGCCACGACCGAGGTGGTTGTCCTGTGCATTCAGTCGGTTGCGCTTGCGGGCTTCTTCCGTGCGCAGCGTGTGCTACCTGAGTGACGGCGTGGCGCAAGCCCGAGTCACGGCAGAGCGAGGTCGGGCACTCATTGCAGGGGTTGGCCGACAACGAGGGGCCCGCAGCCGCGCAGGGGGCTCCCGTTTGTTGCCGAAAGTGGCCCGTCAATCTCTGCGACAACCCGGTCGACGGAGTTGGGGTCGATGGCGTCCCTTCTCACCCAGTTTCCGGTTGGACCGAGTTGAATATATTGCGCGCTAAATCGAGGGTCGAGGCTGAAACCCGTGTCCCATGCCGGATGGATCCTGATGAATGTCGGCCGCAGCGTCTCGAAAGTGTAGTCGCGGATGCCCTTGTCGTCGTGTCTCGCGCGCATGCGAGCGATCGTGGGCTCTGTCAGTCCGGCGAGATCGTAGACCGTCAGCCTGCTTGTCATCAGTGTGCCCCCGAGATCCGGGGTCAGGAGAGAGCCATTGCGCACTCCGAGCAGGTCGGCGTACGAGTTGAAGAGGCGACCCACCTGATCCACGACCGCGCAACCGGCCAAGGCTGGGCGTTCGGTGAAGTCGATCGTGCGAACCGCCATGATCTGCGCAGTCCCCGCCACGGTCACCGCTCCCGCGAGGCCCACCGCGAGTCTCAGTCTCAGGCCCAGCCCTGTCCGACCGACCTTGGGCGCCTCGTGTAGCGCCACGAGAGCCAGCGCGGTAAGCATCGCTGAGGCGACAAGGACGGGAGTGGCGAAGCGATATTCTCCCATCCAGTCGGACTCCAGGACGCCGTAGGCGGCCACCGACAGGATGAGTGGCACCGAAGCGCTCGCCATGAGCCGCCGGTGTCCGGGTGCCCACCGAAGGGCGGCGACCAGCAATATCATCATTCCGATGAACCAGGGCCACGACATCGCGGAAGGCAGGCCGACAACTCGTTCGGCCGCCGCAAGGGGGCTGAGACTCTGTCCTTTGGCCACCGCAGTGTTGGGGACCAGGAGGCCGAAGGTCACATAACGCCATGAGAGCAGGGCTCCGACCAGAGCTGCGTAGGTGGCGAAGTAGGCCCCGATTGCAGCAATATGATGCTTCTTCGGGCGCGAGCTCATCAGTACGGCGAATGCAAGCGGGTATACCGCGCCAAATATCAGCCCGTCAGGTCTGGTCGCCGCGGCGAGGGCCGCAAGTGCCGCCGCGCGCAAGGCCACGGTTGGGCGGCAGTACTGTGCGCGGGATCCATTTCGGATGAGCTGCGCCACGAGCGCTGCAACGATGAGGCCATAGGCGGGATTTTCGAGACCGCTCGCTGCCCAGGTCACATAAGGCGTCGCTAGGGCGAGAAGCGATGAACAGAACGTGGCCACAACAAGGCCACTTCTCGGAGAGATCGCGATCATCTCGCGCGTCATGAGTGCCTGGGTGGCCAGGAAGCACAGGAACGCGATCATCCGAAATATGAATATGTAGTCCTCCAGGCCGAATATTTGATGGCCCGAGTCGAAGAGCCCGATATTCTTGAGTGCCGCGAGCATGAGGGTCCACAAAGGATTGGAGACCCCCTCAACTGGCCGGTCGTTGACCGTTTGCGCATAGATCCCCGCGGCGGCAACGCTTCGTGCATACGCCGCTGAGATGAGCGCATCGTCGACGATCCATTTGCGGAACGCCGCGAGATGCGCCAAGAATACGATTGGAGGAACCGCCAGGAGGGAGAAGCGAATCGCGGCGGACCTCGGGCGACCGAGTAGGGCTGACTTCATCTTTCTCCTCGATTCAGCGCGAGACCTGCCGGCCACGGGTCTCCCACAATGAGGTGATGGTCCGCTCCAGCTCAGGCACTGTCCGTGCGTCCGAAAACCGGTTGGCAGACGCTGTGGCGCGCTGCCCGATACTGCGAACTCGCTCCGGTGCCTGCAGGAGATCGGCCAACGTCTGCGCCAACTCGACCGGGTCGCCGGGAGACACAAGGATGCCGTCTTGCCCATCGGAGATGATCTCGAGCGGCCCGCCGTGCCGGGTCGCTATGACGGCCAGGCCGTAGGCCATCGCTTGCGGGATCACCTGGCCAAATGCTTCCGGGGTGATGGAGCAGTGCGCCAGCACGTCATGGGACGCGAGCAGCGGCCGCACATCGTCGAGGTGGCCAGCGAAGGTGATCTCGGCATTGATCTCAGCGGCGCGCCGGCGAAGCCGGTTCGCATAGTCATCGGTGGATCCGAAGATCTCGTCGCCGGCGATTGTGAACACGAAGCGGTCGGCGAGCCCCCAAGCACCGAGGAGGGCCGCCGCCTCGACCAATATGTGGATGCCCTTCCATTCGTAGAGCCGGCTCAGTGACAAGACGCGTAATACGGGTTGCGGTTCCGGGCCTGTGGCCGGCCGGGCATTGGCGGTCTCGATCCCGCTCACGGGGTAGGCCACGGCGTGAGGGACTCTCTGGAGGGTCTTCGCTCCGAGACTGTTCAAGGTCCACTCGCTGTTGGCGATGACAGCACCTAGCAGGGGTAGCGCGGCATACTTCAGGGCCGCGCGCTTCATCGGGCCGAGCGACTTGGCGGTGAGGTCCTCTCGGACATATGCGATGCCGAACACCTTGCGCGGCAAAGCGAGCGCCAGCATGAACGTGCTTCGCAAGCTGTTTGCGATAACGACGTCTGGTCCGATCTCCTCGAGTCGGCGTCGCAGTCTGAGTACCGTCCGGACTAGACCGAGCCGCTCGGGCCCGCGGGCAAGGACCTCGACCCGTACGCCGGCCGACTTGGCTCGCGCGACAAGCGGGCCGGTCTCCACGACGGTCAGGGCTCGACGGAAGCGTGTGCTCGGGCGTTCGAAATAGTGGCAGAGCCCCAGCTCGGCGCCGCCCAGGATGCTCGTGTGGTCGAGGAAGACGACAAGAGGTGGTGTGGGTTCGCCAACGGCGATGTCGTCGTCGGCAATTCTCAAGCGGCTGCTCATGCGTCGGCCGGGCTGGACTCATGTGGGTCGGGCGTTCTCCTGAACGCCGCCCGGAACCCGTTCACGTCCGTCGCCCAGAAGCCAAGCGCGAATATGACCCACGTAACATAGGACGTTGTGTTTGGCCGCTCGAACGGAAAGAAGTTGCTGGGCGTCTCGAGGACTCCCAGAACGAGCATGATGAGAACAAGAAGATACGGCACGAGGGAGAGGTCGAGCGCCCGGACCGACGCCACACTCACCTGAATCACCAGAATCGCGGCGGCGGCGGCGCCGATGAGGCCCCCCACGACGAGCATAGTGACAAGAAAGTTGTGCCCATGGGCGACCACGAGGTTGATCGTGCGTGACAACTCACCATCGGGCTCGAACACGCCTCGCCCCAGCCCAATCACTGGAGAACGCATCCACATGTCGAGCGCGACGTCCCAGAGCCGCCCTCGAGACGAGAAGCTGCTCGGGTTGTGACGCTCAATGAACGGCAACGCGATGATGACAATGCTCGCTGCAGCGAGAGTGAGCGTGCCCAACCACTGTCGAATCCTCGGGTTCGCCCTCGTCAACATGAGCGCCGTGCCCACGACCCCCGCTGCCGCCAGGGCCATGAGCGAAGCACGCGAACCGCTCCACAGGATCGCAATCGCAGCGAGCGCCGCCCCAATGGCGGCGAGGCGTCGCGGCTTGATCACGAGCACGAAGGGAAGCGCCGCGACCAACGACATTCCGAGAGAGTTGTTGTAGCTGTACATCCCGGAGAGCAGACTTGGGAAGACGAGCGCCTTCTCGGTGGAAACGCCATCAGCATCGGTGAGCACCCCGACGCCAAGTAGACCGAGAGCCAGTGCGGCTGTCGCGGTCACGATGACGAGCCAGCCTATCGTCACCAGAGGGATTCGGTCGGAGCCGTGCATCCAGAGGGCGACGCAGACGGCCGCGTAGATGAACACTTGTGGTTGTGTCGGGTAGACGCCGTTGGCGATATTTGATACGAAGATGAGTAGCGCGGCCGGCAGCAGCGCTGGGATGAGCGCTTTCCAACTCCGCTGTGTTGTTGGTCTGCTGTCGATCCAGTAGACAATGGCCAGCCCAACCACAAGGAGTGCGTAGATCACCCTCACCGATAGCACGGCTGGAATGCTATCTTCGTAATATTCCGACGTGAACGTGAATTTCAGGCGCCCCCGCGCAATCAAATTGAGGACATTCGGAACCCACCCGAACATCCACAGAAGTATGATCACGCCCACCAGCGACCAACCGGACACGGCGCGATTTCCGCGAAGCCCCCGCATGGCCTCGATCACGTATGGGTGTCGTCCACCGCACTTCGCCGCGTTTTGCTCATCGACCACCGGTGAGTACTCCTTCCAGGACGCCTGAGATCTTGGCTGCCGTGATATTCCAGTCGTACGCGCTGGCGGCCGGTGGCGTAACCCTGAGCTGAGCTTGCAGCGCATCCTGGGCTACGGTGGCCCATTCTTCTGGATCCCGCCCCTCACGGACACGCCAACCACGTTCTTGGACTGTTTCGGCCACCGCCTGGCAGCCGGACCAGAAGATCACCGGCGTCCCGCATTGCACGCTCTCGAGGGCGGGCAGACCAAAGCCCTCAAGCAGGGATGGCATGAAGGTTGCGGTGGCCCCTCTGTAGCAGGCGGCGATCCGCTCGTCGTCGAGGCTGTGGAGAAGGTCGACCCGGCGCGCGAGCCCGGCCTGGTTGACGAGGCGCTGTGCCGGCAGGATCTCGCCTGCTGGAACGACGGCCTTCAGGCGAAAGCCGTCAGTCATGGGGAGTGCCCGCAGTAGCGTGTCGAAGTTCTTGTGAGCCCTCAGGTTGCCGACATAGACGAAATAGGGCCCAGCGGAGGCCTCCACTCTGCCGTCAGGGTGGAAGGCGTCCGATGAGCCGATGCCAGCGTTCACCACCCGGACGGAGTTGTCGTTCATCCACGCCTCTATCGCCTGGCGGGAGGTCTCCGACACCGTCAGCACGACACCTGCGCGTCGGATCGCTCGTCGAACCGGCCCGTTGTAGTAGGAGAGATACTTCGCACGACCTGGCCAACTCGTCTGGAGATGGATGAGATCGTGGATCGTCAAGATCTGGCAGTCGGCCCGGGCCAGAGCGTTGTAGCCCGGCGAGTAGACCACGGCTTCTCTTGCGGCAGACGGCAATGCTCGGATGAAGTCTGAGGGTGCCGATGGGCAGCCGGGCAGGCCCAGCGGTGCCCACTCCACGCCCAGGCGAGAGAGCACCTCGGTGGAATATCGCCCGATACCATGCGTGCCGCTCCAGCGCTCGTCAACGAGGACGCGACGGGGTGCCGGCGCTCCGTGTGTCGATCCATGGACAGCGAAGTGCCTCACGTCGGGGCTCCGGCGGCGACGGACTGGTCGAGCCAAGTCCGGATCCGTGCTTCGAACACGGCCGTGCCGAACTGCTCGGCACGTGCCCGGCAATCGGCGCCGCTTGTTGCAGATGCGCGCTCTACTGCCGCTCTGAGTTCAGTGCGTCCCCAGGCGTCGACGAGTGCTCCGGTCAGCCCGTCGATGACGGTCTCGGCCGCCCCGCCCACTGCATTCGCGATGACGGGGGTACCCGTTGCCATCGCTTCCACGGGCACGATGCCGAAGTCTTCGATCGGGGGGAAGACGAGGGCCAGCGCCTGACGGTAGAGGTGGTGAAGGAGCGCCGGGGACGGGGCTGGGACGAAGACAGCCTCGGTACGGGTCCGCGCCGCGTGCTCCCGCAACCGCGCCTCGTCCGGGCCGCTGCCGGCGATCACCACCGGTAGTCCCGTTGCCTGCCCGGCATCGATGACGAGGTCGAGGCGCTTGTAGGGGATGAGCCGGGAGAACCCGAGCAGGTATTCGGCGGGGAGTGCGTCGAGGACACCCAACTCGGCTGACGGTACATCCGGCTCGTCTCCGGTGAACCGGGCGACGTCGACCGGCGGATAGATGACTGTCGCCTCCCTGCCCCATGCCCAGGCGATCCTGTCGGCGACGAACCTGCTGTTGGCGGCGATCGCCACGGGCTCCGTCGCCCGTCGGCGATCCACTGGCCGTAACGCTGCCGACAAGGCTCGTGCCGCCACACCCTCGCCGCGGCCGTCGAGTTCGGGAGTCCAGACATAGCGCGCCGGGGTGTGCGCGTAGACAAGTTTCGGGGCCCGGCGGGCACGGCCCGAGAACCTGGCGTGATGTGAGAAGGCGTGAGAGCTGCAGAGCACCCAGTCGGCGTCCCGCTCGGGCAGGTGGCGCCAGACAATTGGCATGAACGGAACGGCGAGGACCCTGCTTCGCCGAAGCGGAGTGCGCGCGAGCACGGTCTCCTGAACGCCTGGAAATCGGCCCTTGCTCTCGTCCCAGAGGCAGAACCGTTCTGCGTCGGGATACATGTCCGACAGGACTTCGAAGACGTTCTCCGAACCGCCGCTCGGCGACAGCCACTCGTGCACGAGGATTCCGCTCACGACTGCGAAGGTCCCTTGGGCTCGCAGCCGTCGGCATCGCGACCTCGCCAGATCCTCAGGGCGATCAGGGCCGCCGGGGCGGGGCGGAGGTGCATTTCGGACGATCCTTTGTTGGTGCTTGTGCGGCACCCATGCTCGCACAGCTCAGGGCCCGGCACGCGCCAACGGCATGCAGTGAGCGGGAACCTGAAGGTTGCCTACGTCGTCCTCAACGCCCGCAAGCCCCATCGTCGAGCTTGACCGCAGTGGTGCTCACCATCGGCGTCGTCCGGACCTCGAGGGGGCCGTAGTCGCCATCGGTGCCGTTGAAGTGGAGCGTGATGGTGCGGGTCTCACCGGGCTTCAGCGGGACGCTGACCTTGACCACGGGGCGGCCGAGGTCCTCCCTCGCCCTGCGGCCGATGTCGCCGTCGTTCAGCGTGGTCTTGCCCGCCTCGGTTCCCGGCGGGCCGTAGACGAACACGTCGGTGAGGAACTTGGTCGATCCCCACTCGCCGCTCTTGACGTAGTCGGGCAGCTTGTCCGCCGCGGCCTGGGAGATGTCCAGGTGCAGGGTGACCTTGGCGGTGAAGTCGGTCGTCCCCGCGGCCGTGCAGGACGCGCCGGCGGCGACGGCGGACTTCATGTAGTAGTCGATCTTCGAGCCGTTGGACGCGTCGCGGAAGAACACGCCGATCGTGGTCTGGTCGGTGTTGTCGGCGGGCAGCACGCCCCCCACCCGCATGGTGGCCACCTGGGCCTGGACGTCCGCGTTCGCGCTCCAGAACAGGATGCTGCCGCCCGAGATGCCGGACTGCACGGCCGACACCATCTTCTTCAGGTCGAACTGGCCGTCCGCGACCTTCTGGAAGACGGCCAGCGCCACGGCCTTGAAGAAGGCGTCACTGGTGTTGGCCACGTCCGGCAGCGTGTAGGCGTCGCTGAGGAGCAGCCGAACGATGTTCTCGCTCGTCGCCTTCTTGCCGCCGACCTCGATCGGGCCGGTCGCCTCGAGGATGTGGGACAGGGCGATCGGGTCGATAGCGACCACGCCGTCGATCTGCTGCTTGCCGATGTCCCGCTGCCAGAAGCTCTTCAGCAAGGTGGCAGCGGTCGGGAAGTCGGGCCGGCTCATCGAGGCGTTGATCCGGCGGAACATCACGTCGCCGAGGATCTCGATCATGTCGTCGCTGAGGCCCACGTCGTTCGGGAGGAGCTTCTCCTCGAAGTCCTGGCTCGAGGCCTGGGTGAGGATCGTGAGCTTGCCGTCCTTGGCCTCCATGAGGGTCTGGGACGCCGCGCTGCCGCCCAGGCCCGACACCTCGGCGTTGTTCATCGCGACCAGCAGGTAGTTCTGGGCGCCGTCGGCACCCAGCAGCCCGGGGACGAGCTGGAGGATCGGCGTGGCCGTGTCGAGCACGCCCGCCACCTGGTCCACCCCGCTGCGAACCTGGGGGACCAGCGACGACGACGTCTGCACGGCGGAGATCTCGGACGAGAGGGCCGTGATCCTCGGCGTCGCGGACTGCAGCACCGGGATGATCCTGGACAACACCGGCGTGGAACTCTCGGTGCTCACCGCGTCCAGCGCCGGCACGGCCAGCTTCCCGGTGAGGGCGTCCAGCGACTCCGAGGCGAGCCGCACCGCCCGAAGGTTGTCCCCCACGAACGGGACGGACTCGAACGCTCGCCAGACCGGATCCTGGGTCGCGGCGACCGCAGCCGCTCCGTGCGAGGCGATCGAACGGATCGCCGTCTCGGTGTCGCCGCTGCCCGCCTGCACCGAACGGACGGACGCCTGCGCCGCCTCCAACTCGGTCTTCACGGTGAGCACCCGGGTGCCCAGCCACGCACCGAGCCCGAGCACGGCGACGACGAGGACGGCCAGGGTCACCCACGGCCAGCGGCGTCGACGACGACGCACCGCCCTTCGCGCAGGCTCAGGGGACCGGGCATCCTCCGGGGTCGGGCCGCCCTCGGGCGGCGTCTCTCGCGGCTCAGGCACCCGCCAAGGCTACAGGCGCGCGCGGGGGGTCAACCCCGCGAACGGTCGCCCGCCAACGCCCGCGCAACCACCATCCGATCACGGGCGTGGATCAGGGCCCGCAGCAGGTACGCCAGCACTGCCCCGACGTAGCCTCCGACGGTGTTCGCGACCACGTCCCAGCCGGACGCGAAGCGCGCGGACAGGAACTCGCCCTGGGTGTACTCGATCAGGGCGGAGAACCCCGGCACCAGCAGCATCACCGCCCACCACCCGCGTTCGGGCAGCGTGAGGGCGAGCAGGAACCCCAGCGGGACGAACATGGCGATGTTCGCCGTGAACTCGAGCTTGCCGTACCCGAACCACTCCGGGACGCCGTGCCGGTGCAGGATGTCCAACACGTGCGCGATCGCCGACTCGTAGCCGGCGTCCAACGGCGTCGGCCACATGGTGGCCACCAGAACGACCCCGACGTAGAGGGCGAGCAGCACACCGCACACGGCGAGCCGCATGCTGGTCGGCGATGGGGACGTGGCCACGGGCACCTCTCGACTCGACGGTCCGGTCTCCCGCCATGCTGCCACAGGCACCCGAGCGCCTCGGCCGCGGCTCAGCCCCACGCGCGGCGGAGCCGGGCCAGCCGTCGCCGCGCCCGCAGCCGGAGCGACGGGGTGACGGTGAGGACGGCCACGCGCTCCACGCCCGGCGCCAGCCAAAGCCTGGCGTACCGCTCCCGCCGCTCCGGCGCCGCGTCGCCGGGCCCGGTGTCG
>NZ_JASGES010000254.1:0-10281 GCF_047606205.1 Propionicimonas sp.
CACGTCCTCGCTCGGAACAGCATCGTTCAGCAGCCGCCTAGCCGTCGATGACGGCGACCAGCTCGTCGAGGAAGGCGGGGAAGTCGGTGCCCCGGTGGACGAGCCGCTGGACACTGTCGTGCTCGCTGAACACCTCCACCAACTGTTCGAACACCGTCTGGAACGCGGCCCGGTCGCTCTCGGAGAAGGCGACCATGACGACCACCTGCACGCGGGACTCACCCCACGGGATCGGCCGGTCGGCCATGCCGACCGCGATCGCTGTCCGGCTCGCCGTCATGCTCAGCGCGTGCGGGACGGCCAGCGCGTCGGTGAACGCCGTGGACGACATCTGCTCACGCTCGATGGTGCGCTCGACGTAGCTGTCGTCGATCACTCCCTCCGCCACCAGGTGTGCGCCGAGCCGGCGGATGATCGCCTCCTCGCCCGCGTCCGGGTCGAGATCGCGGACGAAGGACTCCGGGGCGAAGTACTTCTCGAGTTCGGCGCGGAGACGGGCGAGCCGGCGGATCCTGCGCACCCGCATCGCGGCGGTGTGGACCCGCTCGACGTCGGCGTCGGTGAGGAACAGGGGGATCGGGACGATCCGGTCGCTGCGTTCCGGCGGCGCGATCGTGGTGAGGACCAGGTCGGTGTCCATGGCGTCCCAGTCGGGGTCGGCGCGCGTCTCCACCCGGACCACCTGGATCGTCCGGCCGAGCGAGCGGTCCAGGCTGGAACGCAACAGGCTGTCCAGGTCGTGGTAGCCGGGGCAGACGATCGTCGCCGTGGGCGGCGACCCGTCGGAGCGGTTGCGCTCCAGCCGGGCACCCACGTGCATGGCGATGTAGGCGATCTCCTCGTCGACCAGCGGGATGCCGAGCCGCTCCTGCAGCCGGGTGGCGATGTACACCGCCACCTCGAAGATCATCGGGTAGGACGCCTTCAGGGTGCGGGTCAGCGGGTTGCGCGACCAGGCCGAGTCCGCCACCCTCTCGACGAGGTTCTGCACGTGCAGGACCAGCCGCCAGGTGAAGTCCTCGCCCGACAGGTCGACGAGGAACTCCGCGGCCGCCGCGTCGCACGCGTCCTGGACGGCCTGCCGGACCTGCGGGTCGACCCGTTCCCGCGCGACGGCCTGCACCGATTCCAGGCGCGGCGCGGCCAGCCTGCTGAGCACGACCGCGGCCAGGAACTCCCGGTCGCCCTCGTTGAAGCGGATCCCGAAGTGCCGGATGGCCAGCTCGTCCAGCACCTCGCCGACGGCGACCGCGTCCCCGCGGAGCTCGGCGACTCCCGTCGTCAGCGGACGGCCGCGGGAGGTCCGGTCGGCGGCGATCGCGACGTGCATGAGGACGTCGGCGATCGCGTACTCGTTGACGAAGTAGCCCAGCCGTCCCAGAGCCTCGACCAGGTCGGCCTTGAACCGCGCGTACGCCTGCGCCCCGACCCGTCCCTCCCCGAGGACACGCATCAGGGCGGGGAAGTCGAGCGACTTCATGTCGGTCTGGTCGTGCACGAGCCGGCTCAGCACCCGCCGGTGCGCCATCTCGGTTCCCTGCAGCCAGACCAGGGAGCCCCGCCGCTCGAGGGCGAGGCCGCTGCCGCTCACGAACGAGCGGACGCGGGCGAGGTCGCCCTCCACGGTCGCGGAGGAGACGTAGATCTCCTCCGCCGTGTCGTGGACGTCGAGCGGCGTCTCCGACTCGAGCAGGCGGCGGACCAGCTGGTGCAGCCGGGCGCGGGGGGTGCCGGGCTCGACGGCGTCCTCCTGCTGGGCGGCGCGGGCGGCGGGCCCGGCGCGGTAGCCGAGGGCGCCGGACTCCACCACGACCCCATCGGCCACCCGTGTGTTCAGCGCGGCGACGTAGGTCCGCACGGAGCGGGGGGTGACCCCCAGGTAGTCGGCGAGGGACGCGGCGGTGACCCAGCTCTCCGCACCCACCAGTCGGGTGAGGAGCCTGTTCTGCCGAGACCTCGACACGTTCCGACCTCCCGCGGAGCTGCCCCGGGGCGTCGAAGCTGACGCCCTCGTGCAACAACAGTCAAACACGCCCGGGGCACGGCGATGTGTTCCCCCCGCCGGGACGCGTTGCGGCATTATTGCGCCCCGGCCGGCGCCCGGGAACGCCGCCGGCCGCAACTCGCTGGTCGACTCTTCCTTCCGCCCCCGCGGAAACTGTCGTGGTTGAGCTGACCTGTTCCGCGTCCGAGGATGTGGGCGAAGGAGGCATCAGTGAGGATCCTTGTGGTGTGTGGTGCGGGGGCGTCCAGCACGTTCGTGGCACAGCGCATCAACGGTGCCGCCCGGGCGCAGGGACTGGCCTGGCTCGCGGTCGCGACGAACGAGGTGTCGCTGACCGACGAGATCGCCTCCAGCGATCTCGTCCTGCTCGGTCCCCACCTCGCTCCGCACCTGGCCCGGATCTCGGCGCTGGCCGCCCCGAACGGGGTGGGCGTGGTCCTGATGGACGCGGACGCGTTCGCGGACGTCGACGGCACCCGGATGCTGGCCAGGATCGCGACCGCGGTCCAGGATGGAACCGTCAGACACGATTCGGGCGAACCTCACTGATCACCCTCGCCGACCGCACGGACGCGGACCCGGCTCCACCGTAAGAGAGGAATCGACAACTCATGTCAGCAACAACCACAGCACCCGCGCCGGGTTCGGTGCGGGTGGCGGTGCAGAAGTTCGGCACCTTCCTGTCCGGCATGATCATGCCGAACATCCCCGCGCTGATCGCGTGGGGCATCGTCACCATGTTCTTCATCCCGGCGGGCTTCACCCCGAACTCGGCGATCTCCACGATCGTCGGCCCGATGATCCACTACCTGCTGCCGATCGTGATCGCCTACACCGGCGGGCACATGGTCTACGGCGCGCGGGGCGGCATCGTCGCAGCCATCGGCGTGATGGGCGCGATCGCCGGCTCCGACTACCTGATCGCCCAGGAGAACGCCCGGTTGCTCGAGGTGTGGGTCGCGGCGGGCAATGACCCGGCCAAGTTCTCCGAGCTCGGCCAGGTGCACATGTTCATCGGCGCCATGATCATGGCCCCGATCTCCGCCTACAGCATGCGCTGGCTCGACCGGCTCTGGGAGGACAAGATCAAGGCCGGCCTGGAGATGCTGGTCAACATGTTCTCCGCGGGCATCTGGGGCTTCGTCCTGCTGCTGATCGGCTTCTACCCGATCGCCTGGATCGTGAACGGCGTCATGTCCGGCCTGAGCACCGGCGTGAACTGGCTGGTCTCCCACAACCTGCTGCCGCTGACCTCGATCATCATCGAGCCGGCCAAGGTGTTCTTCCTGAACAACGCCATCAACCACGGCGTGCTGACCCCGCTGGGCACCCAGCAGGCTGCCGACACGGGCAGCTCGATCCTGTTCCTGCTCGAGGCCAACCCCGGCCCCGGCGTCGGCCTGCTGCTCGCGTTCACCTTCTTCGGCATCGGCGCGGCCAGGGCGTCGGCTCCGGGTGCGGCGTTCATCCAGTTCATCGGCGGCATCCACGAGGTGTACTTCCCCTACGCGCTGATGAAGCCGACCCTGATCCTCGCCCTGATCGGCGGCGGCATGACCGGTGTCACCACCAACATGCTGCTGGGCGGTGCGCTGCGCGCGCCTGCCGCTCCGGGTTCGATCCTCGCCGTGGCCGCCCAGATCGCACCGGGGAAGTATGTCCCGGTCTTCCTCTCGGTGATCCTTTCGGCCGCGGTGACGTTCATCATCGCCTCGATCATCCTGCGTGCCTCGCGCTCCCGTGACCTGGCCGCCGAGGCCGCCGGCGCCGACTCCTTCGGTGCGGCGATCAGCGCGACCGAGGCGAACAAGGGCAAGGGCTCGGACGCGCTGTCCGGCCTGCGCGCCGGCACCGTCACCGCGCCGGCGGGTGCGGTGAAGTCGATCGTGTTCGCCTGCGACGCGGGCATGGGCTCCTCCGCCATGGGCGCGTCCGTGCTGCGCAAGAAGATCCAGGCAGCGGGCTTCAGCGACGTGAAGGTCGTCAACAAGGCCATTTCCAGCCTGGACGACAGCTACCAGATCGTGGTCTCCCACAAGGACCTGATGGACAGGGCCGCCCAGAAGACCCCGTCGGCGGTGCATGTCGCGGTGGACAACTTCATGGCTTCCCCGCGGTACGACGAGGTGGTCGAGATGGTCAAGGAGGCGAACAGCGACCCAAAAGCGTCTGAGCCCGCACCGGTAGCGGCTCCGGCCGCGCCGGCACGGGCCATCGTCACCGAACCCGCTGCCGAGGCGGTCGCCCCGGCGGCCGCAGCGACCGTGACCCCGGTGGCCGCAGAGCCGGAGGCGTCCGACGGCGTCCTGAAGCTGTCCTCGATCGTCCTGTCCGGGACGGCGGGCGATCAGGCCTCGGCGATCGACGAGGCCGGACGGCTGCTGGTCGCCGCCGGTGCGGTCGAGGAGGGCTACATCACCTCGATGCACGACCGGGAGAACTCGGTGTCCACCTACATGGGCAACTTCCTGGCGATCCCGCACGGCACCAACGAGGCGAAGGGGCTGATCCAGTCCTCGGCCATCTCGGTGGTCCGCTACCCCGGGGGCATCGACTGGAACGGCAACCCGGTGAAGTTCGTGATCGGCATCGCCGGCGCGAACGACGAGCACCTGGAACTGCTCAGCAAGATCGCAGAGGTGTTCCTCGACGCCGACTCCGTGGCGACACTGGAGAAGGCGACCACCGCCCAGGAGATCGCAGACACGTTCGGAAAGGTGAACGGGTAATCATGAAGGCAGTGCACTTCGGAGCAGGGAACATCGGCCGGGGTTTCGTCGGCCTGCTGCTGCACAACGCCGGTTACGAACTGGTGTTCGCCGACGTCGCAGAGGCGCTGATCCAGCGCTTGAAGGACGCCGACAGCTACGTCGTGCACGAAGTCGGGGAGGACCCGCGGACCCAGGAGGTCCGCGGGTTCTCCGCCCTCAACTCCGCCGCCGAGGGCGACGCCCTCACCGCGGCGATCGCGTCCGCCGACATCGTCACGACCGCCGTCGGCGCCCACATTCTCAGGTTCGTCGCCCCCGCCATCGCCGCCGGCATCGCCGCGCGTCCTCCCCGGTCGCCGAAGCTGGCCGTGATGGCGTGCGAGAACGCCATCAACGGCACCGACATCCTCGCCGGAGAGGTCCTGAAGTCCTATCCGGGCGACGACCTCGACGCGAAGGCGGTGTTCGCCAACACCGCGGTGGACCGGATCGTGCCCAACCAGGACCCGGATGCGGGCCTCGACGTCACCGTGGAGACCTTCTACGAGTGGGTCATCGAGACCACCCCGTTCGGCGGCACCCATCCGGACATCCCTGGCGTGACCTGGGTTCCGGACCTCGAGCCGTACATCGAGCGGAAGCTGTTCACGGTGAACACCGGCCACGCGACGGCCGCCTGGTTCGGCTACGCGGCGGGGATCGAGAAGATCTCCGACGCGCTGGCCGACCCGGGCGTCGCTGCCGCGGTGGCCGCGGTGCTGGCCGAGACCGCGTCCCTGATCGTGGCCAAGCACGGGGTCGACGCCGAGGTGCAGGCCGCCTACGTCCGCAAGATCCTCACTCGTTTCGCGAACCCCTACCTGCCCGACACCACACTGCGGGTCGGCAGGGCGCCGCTGCGCAAGCTGAGCCGCAACGACCGGTTCATCAGCCCCGCGGCCCAGCTCGCCGAGCGAGGCCTGGCCAGGCCGGCCCTGCTGGAGGCCGTCGGCGCCGGCCTGCGGTTCGACCCCACCGAGGACCCGGAGGCGGTCGAACTCCAGGCCCTGCTCGCCTCGGCGAGCGCGGAGGAGGTCGTCGAGAAGGTGACCGGGATCACCCCCGAGCACCCGCTCCACCCCGACCTCCTCGCCGTGGTGCGGGCCCGCCAGGCCGGCTGACCCACCTGTCACGAAGGACCGTCCCTCGTGCCGGTTTGCCGGGGGACGGTTTCTGGTGCCACCCGGACGCCAGCGGTGGTAGCGGTCTCACGTGGCGGGGGTAGCATGCTTCGGGCTGAATCGCCCCGCCCCGGACCTGGAGGTAGTCGATGAGTGTGCTGGCCGAGACCCTGCTCGGGGACGGCCGCGCGCTGCGCATCGTCGAGCCCGCCGCCGCGGACGCAGAGGCGATCTGCGCGCTGATCCGCGAGGCGTTCGGCAACCGTCCGGTGGTCGACCCGCCGCCTCCGGCGCTCTCCGAGACGCCTGAAGGCGTCACCGCGGCGCTCGCCGGCGGGTTCGGCGTCCTCGCCCTCGTGGACGACCAGCCGGCCGGCATCGTGATCGTGAGCGTGGACGGTCCGATGGCCGGAATCCACCGGGTCTCGGTGCGGCCGCAGCACCAGCGCCAGGGCATCGCCTCCGCCCTGGTCGAGGTGGCGATCGAGTTGCTCACCGTCCGGGGCGTCTCCGGGGTCGAGCTCGTCGCCCGCGAGGAGTTCCCCCAGGTCGTCACCTGGTGGCGGCGGCACGGTTTCGTCGAGGTCGCCAGGGACGGCACCAGCCTCACCCTCGCCCGGCAGCTGCCGGTGCGCCTGGCCGCCCCGACCGCCGAGGACACCCAGGCGATCGGACGCCGCCTCGCCCGCGTCCTCCGCGCCGGCGACGTGGTGATCGCCTCCGGCGACCTCGGTGCGGGCAAGACCACCCTGACCCAGGGCATCGGCGCGGGACTCCAGGTCGCCGGCTCGATCATCTCCCCGACCTTCGTGCTCTCCCGCGTGCACCCCTCCACCGTCGGCGGCCCCGCGCTCGTCCACGTCGACGCGTACCGTCTCGGCTCCGCGGCCGAGCTGGAGGATCTCGACCTTGACCTCTGGCTGGACGACTCGATTACCCTCGTCGAATGGGGCTCCGGCGTGGCCGAGGGTCTCGCCGAGGACTATCTCGAGGTGGACATCCGCCGCACGCTGGATCCCGCCGACGACACCCGCTGGATCTTCCTGACCCCGATCGGTGAGCGCTGGACCGCCGTCCGCGCCGAACTGGAGGCACTGTGACGCCGACATCCGCCACCACCCTGGGGATCGACACCGCCACCGACGTCAGGGCCGGAGTGGCCAGGAACGGGCACGTGGTGTCCGCGGGCGTCGTCGCCGATCGGAGGGCGCACGCGGAGCAACTCCTCCCGCTCGTCCAGCGCGTGCTCGCCGAGGCGGGGGCAACGCCCGCCGGCCTCACCGGGATCGTCGTCGGCGTCGGACCGGGCCCCTTCACCGGGCTCAGGGTCGGCGTCGCCGCCGCGATCACGATGGCCCAGGCGCTGGGGGTCCCGGTCACCGGGGTGTGCAGTCTCGACGTCGTCGCCCTCGCCTGGGCCGTGCGGGGCGATGCTCCCGCCGAGTTCGCCGTCGTCGCGGACGCGCGCCGCAAAGAGGTCTACTGGGCGCGGTACGACGCCCACGGGCACCGCGTCGACGGGCCCTTCGTCACCGCCCCCGGCGATGTTCCCGACCTGCCGCTCGCCGGCCCCGGCGTCGCTCTCACCGGACGCGACGGCGCGGGCCCGGACGCGATCGACGCCGGCCTGATGGCAGCGGCGGCCCACCGGCTGCCCGACGCCGGCCTCGTCCCGCTCTACCTGCGGCGCCCGGATGCCGAGGTGCCGACCGCCCGCAAGTCGACCCTGCTGCAACCGCGGCTGGCCATGATGGGGAACCGATGATCATCACCCACGCCCGCGAGACCGACCTCGCCGACATCCTCGAACTCGAACGCGCCGGCTTCGACGCGTCCGAGCAGTGGTCGCCGGCCGCCTGGGCCGACGAGCTGGCCGCCCCTGATCGCCACGTCTTCGCGCGGCTCGACCGGGACGCGCGGGTCATCGGCGTCGCCACCTTCAGTTGCGTGGCCGACATGGCCGACCTGCACCGCGTCGTGGTCCGGCCCGAGTTCCGCGGCCAGGGCGTCGCCGCGTCCCTGCTGCGCGCCGGCCTGGAATGGGCTGCTGCCGTCGGCGGCCGGCGGATGCTGCTGGAGGTTCGGCCCGACAACGAGCCGGCGGTCGCGCTGTACCGGCGTCTCGGGTTCGCGCCGGTGACCACCCGCCGCGACTACTACGGCCCGGGCAGGGACGCGGTGGTCATGCTGCGCCACCTGGCCGTCGACGACGAGTGGGCGGTGGAGTCGGCGTGATCACCGCACAGGCTTCCACCCGCCGGCCGCGCCCTTCCGAACGACGCGGGGAGGAGCGCGCATGAGCTCGTCGGAGCCGTTGGTCCTCGGCATCGAGTCGTCCTGCGACGAGACCGGTGTCGGCATCGTCCGCGGGCACGACCTGCTCGCCAACGAGGTCGCGTCCTCGGTCGAGGAGCACGTCCGCTTCGGCGGCGTCGTGCCGGAGGTGGCCAGTCGCGCGCACCTGCAGGCGATCGTCCCCGCGCTGCGCCGCGCCTGCGAGAAGGCGGACGTCGACCTGTCCGAGGTGGACGCGATCGCCGTCACCGCCGGCCCCGGCCTGATGGGCGCGCTGGTCGTGGGCGTCGCCGCGGCCAAGGCCCTGGCCGTCGCGCTCGACAAGCCGCTCTACGGGCTCAACCACCTCGTCGGCCACGTCGCCGTCGACCTGCTCGACCACGGCCCGCTGCCGCAGCCGTGTGCGGCGCTCCTCGTCTCCGGCGGCCACACGTCGCTGCTGGCGGTCAACGACATCACCGGGGACATCGTCGAGCTCGGGGCGACGATCGACGACGCCGCCGGTGAGGCGTACGACAAGGTGGCACGGCTGCTCGGCCTGCCGTACCCGGGCGGGCCCGTCATCGACAGGGCGGCCGCCGAGGGCGACCCGACGGCGATCGCGTTCCCGCGCGGGTTGACGGCGTCGAAGGACCTGGTCAGGCATCGGTTCGACTACTCGTTCTCCGGCCTCAAGACCGCGGTCTCGCGCTGGGTGGAGACCCGGCGCAGGGACGGGCTTGAGGTTCCGGTCGCCGACGTGGCCGCGTCCTTCCAGGAAGCGGTCTGCGACGTGCTCACCGCGAAGGCCGTGGACGCGTGCACCCACCTGGGGACGACCGACATCCTGCTCGGCGGAGGGGTGGCGGCCAACTCGCGACTGCGCACGCTGCTTCAGGAGCGCACGGCTGCCGCCGGCATCACCCTGCGCCGGCCGCGTCCGGGGCTGTGCACGGACAACGGAGCGATGATCGCCGTCCTCGGGGTCGAGGTGGTCACGGCGGGCCTTCGCCCGTCCTCACTGGACTTCGGCGCGAACTCCGGCCTGCCGGTCGGCACTGTCCTGGTCTGATGTTCACCCCCGTCATCGGCACGCTCGGCTACGTGCTCAGCACCGACGGCACCCGGGTCCTGCTGGTCCACCGCTCCCGGCAGGGCGACCAGCACGCCGGCAAGTGGAACGGCCTGGGCGGCAAGCTCGAACCCGACGAGGATGTCTACACCTGCCTGTGCAGGGAACTGCGCGAAGAGGCAGGCATCGAGGTGGTCGCCGCCCGCCTGCGCGGCACGATCTCCTGGCCCGGCTTCGGCGCGGGCGGCGAGGACTGGTTCGGTTTCGTCTTCGTCGTCGACGGCTGGACCGGGACGCCTCCGGAGCGCAACGACGACGGCCCGCTCGCCTGGCACGCGATCGATGAACTCGCCACGCTGCCGATGTGGGAGGGGGACCGCGCCTGGCTCCCGCTCGTCTTCGACGACGGCCCTGCGTTCCACGGCGTGATGCCGTACGTCGACGGCCGGCCGGCGAGCTGGACCAGCACCCGGCCCTGAGGCCGGGACGGCGCCGTCGGCTCAGGACTGCGGCGGCGTGACCTGGTCGGTGGAGCCGTTGGCGAGGTTCATCCGCTCCTGGACGCGGGCCTCGAGTTCTGCGTCCAGCTTCTTCTGCGAGGGACTCAGCCTCCCGGGCAGGCCGAGGCCGAGTCCGAGGAGCAGCCCGGCGCCGAGGACGATGCCGGAGATGATCAGCAGGTTCGGGCGCGGATCGCGGAGGTCGGTGTCGGTGGAGTACCGGGTCGCGATCTCCCAGATGACCTTCAGTTCGACGTTCATCGCCATGAACAGCATCACCCCGGCTGTCGCCACAGCGACCAGGCCGAGCACGAGAAGGATGACCTTGAGTACCTTCATTGCCGCAGGATAGGACACCCGCCGGCCGATCCGCTGCAGCGCGCCCACCCCGCGCGGGTCCTGGCCGCGGAGGATTGCGTAGGTTTCTCCCGTGGACATCGAACTCGCGCGCTGGCTGGTCTCGGAGGAGGCCGGGCCCGCCCTCGCCGAGGCGGCCGCCCAGCCCGACCCGGGTTCGCTGGCCGCCGCGACGGCGCTGCGCCGGCGCTGGCCCGCCGAC
>NZ_JASGES010000255.1:0-12366 GCF_047606205.1 Propionicimonas sp.
AGAACCGTCCCCCGTTCCCGGCGCCGTCCCGCACTCCCGGCGGGACGCGGACGGTCTCGTGGGCGTGCGCTAGGCGGGGTCCGCAGCCAGGAAGGGGTGTCGCCAGCCCACGGCGGCCTCGAGCTGGGCGGACGCCGACAGTAGCGTCTCCTCCTCCCCGAACCGGCCACCCAGCATCACGCCGATCGGCAGCGTCCGCCCGTCCACCTCGGCGGTGTGCAAGGGCAGCGAGATCGCCGGACGGCCGGACAGGTTGTAGACGCTCGTCCACGGCGTGAACCGGGTCTGGGCGGCGAAGTCGGCGGCCGGATCGTCGTCGTCCCGCAACCCGCCGACCAGCGACGGCGGCTGGGCCAGCGTCGGAGTGAGCACCACGTCGAAGTCGTCCCAGGCCAGCGCCACATCCACCGTGAGCCGCTGGACGGCTGCCGCGGCCTCCGCGTACGCCACCCCGCTGGTGGCACGGCCCACCTCGCGCAGCCAGCGGGTGAGCGGACGCAGCAACGGCTCGGCCTCCTCCGGCAGCGGGATGGACGCTGCGCCGACCGACCAGAGCGCCCCGAACGCCTGCCACCGCTCGTAACCGAACGGCACCGGCGCCTGTGTGACCTGATGGCCCAGCCGCTGGAGGGCATCGGCCACGGCCCACGCCGCGTCCACGCAGGCAGGGTGCACGTCGGCCTCGGCGATCACCGGCGTCGTCAGGACGCCCACGCGCAGCCGGCCGGGCTCCCGTGTGGCCGCGTCCGCGAAGCTGGTTCCCGGGAGCGGCGCGTGATAGGTCTGGCCGACCCCGCGCCCGGACAGCACGTCGAGCGCGACCGCCGTGTCGGCCACGGTCCGGCTCAGCACCCCGTCGGTGCCCAGGCCGGGGCCGGGCATCCGCAGGCTGCCGCCGCTGACCAGGCCTCGGCTGGCCTTCAGGCCGACCAGCCCGCACGCCGACGCGGGGATGCGGATCGAGCCCCCGCCGTCCGAGCCGTGCGCGATCGGCGCCAGTCCGGTGGCGACCGCCGCCGCCGCGCCGCCGCTGGAGCCGCCCGCGGAGCGGCTCAGGTCCCAGGGCGTCCGGGCGGCCGGTGCCCCCTCGGGTTCGGTGTAGCACGGCAGGCCGAACTCCGGCGTGGCGGTCTTTCCGGTCAGCACGGTGCCCGCCTCGGCGAACCAGCCGACGAGGTCGTCGTCGACCTCCGCCACGGTGCCGCGCAGAACCGCGGCGCCGGCCTCCCAGCCGACTCCCGCGACAGGGTTCAGGTCCTTGATCGGGCAGGGGACGCCGAGCAGCGGCGCGGCCGTCTCACCGCGGGCGACCGCGGCGTCCACCTCGGCGGCCCGGGCCAGTGCGCGCTCGGGGGTGAGCCGCGCGAAAGCGCCGACCACGTCCGAGAGCCGCACGGACCGGGCCAGGTGCGCCTGCGCCACCTCGACCGCGGACGCGGCGCCGGTGCGGATCGCAGCCGCCGTGGCGAGTGCGTCGAGGGCGGTGATCTCCATCAGTGCTTGATCTTGCCCGGGTCGAGGGTCCCGGCGATGGTCGGCTGGAAGTCCTCGCCGAGCTGCTTGACCGCGAGCCGGCCGACCAGCTGCTGCTCGGTGGTCACCCGCTCGGACCGGGCGCGCCCGACGAAGGTGATCAGCCAGTGCAGCAGGGTGGTGATGCGGTTCTTGAACCCGACGACATAGATCAGGTGGACGAAGAGCCACGCGAACCACGCCGGGAAGCCGGTGAGCTCGAGCTTGCCGACCTTGGCGACCGCGCCGAACCGGCTGATCACGGCCATTGAGCCCTTGTCGTGGTAGACGAAGTCGGTGGTGACCGGGGTCCCGGCGAGTTCGCCGCAGATCCGGGACGCCGCGTAGCGGCCACCCTGGATGGCGACCTGGGCCACTCCCGGCAGCCCGTTCAGGCTGATCATGTCGCCGACCACGTACACCTCGGGGTGCCCGGGCAGCGTCAGGTCGGGGTTCACCTGGATCCGCCCGGCCCGGTCCAGGCCGGCCCCCGACTGTTCGGCCAGGGTGCGGCCGAGCGGACTCGCCTGGACGCCGGCGGCCCACACCTTGCAGGAGGAGGCGATCCGCTCGGTCGTGCCGTCGGAGTACTTCACGTCGAGGCCGGTCGCGTCCACATTCGTGACCAGGGCCCCGAGCCGCACCTCGACGCCGTTGCGCTCCAGTTCGGCCTTGGCGGCGGCGGACAGCTTCGGCCCGAACGGGGCCAGCACGGCGCTGGCGCCGTCCAGCAGCAGGATCTGCGCCTGTGTGGTGTCGATCCGGCGGAAACTCCGGCGGAGCGTGTGATGGGTGAGCTCCGCGATCTGTCCCGCCATCTCCACCCCGGTCGGCCCGGCACCGACGACGACGAAGTTGAGCAGGCGACGACGCTCGTCCAGGTCCTCGGTGAGCTCTGCCATCTCCAGCGAGCCGAAGATCCTGGCCCGCAGCTCGAGCGCGTCGTCCACGCTCTTCATGCCGGGCGCGAAGGTGGCGAACTGGTCGTTGCCGAAGTAGGACTGGCCGGCGCCGGCGGCGACGATCAGGTGGTCGTACTTGAGCGCGACGACCTTGGCCAGCTTCTCCGCGACGACGACCCGGCTGGCCAGGTTGATACTGGTCACCTCCGCCAGGAGGACGGTCGCGTTGGCCTGGTTGCGCAGGATGTCCCGCGTCGCCGGCGCGATCTCGCCGGTGGACAGGATCCCGGTGGCCACCTGGTACAGCAGCGGCTGGAACAGGTGCGCGACGGTCTTGGCGACCAGCGTGACGTCGACGTCCGCCTTCGCGAGGGCCTGGGCCGCGAACAGCCCGCCGAACCCTGACCCGATGATCACCACATGGGGACGGGACATGCCCACCTCCGTTCAGGAGTGCTTCCGCAGTGAGGCCACCCTAACCCGCCACGCCGTCCTCGCGCGTCTGCGTCCCCCACACCGTGGACACCCGCGGCACGGCTGCGCCCGACCGCTCGTGGTGTCGCGGACCGGGGGCCGCGAGCTCGCCGACCCGCCGGCCAGCCTGGAGTGGACGGCGGCTAGGAGGAGCGGGAGATGACGCCGTCGCAGAGGGCGGCGAGCGCGTCCTTGGCCGGGCCTTCGGGCAGCGGGGCGAGGTGGGCCCGAGCCACCTCGGCCCGCCGGTTCACCTCCTGCCTGGCTTCGGCCATGGCGGGGTGTGCCCGCATCAGGCCGAGCGCCTCGGCGAGGTCGGCGTCCCGCGACAGGTCGGCGTCGAGGAGTGCCAGCAGGCGGGCGTCGGAGGGGTCCGTGCTGCGCCGCGCGAGCAACGTCGGCAGCGTGGGCACCCCCGCGCGCAGGTCCGTGCCAGGGGTCTTGCCCGAGGTGTCGCTGGCGATGTCGAGCAGGTCGTCGCTGAGCTGGAAGACCATCCCGATCTCCTCGCCGTACGCCGCCAGCGCGTCCAGCTCGGCCTGACCGACCCCGGCCACCATGCCGCCGAAGATCGCGGACGCGGCGATCAGCGATCCGGTCTTGTCGGCCAGGACGTCCAGGTAGTGGGTGAGCAGTTCCTCGCCCTCGCGCGGGCCGCGGGTCTCGGCGATCTGGCCCTGCACGAGCCGGGCGAACGTGTCCGACTGCAGCTTCACGTAGTCGGTGCCGAGCGTCGCGACGATCGAGGAGGCCCGCGAGAACAGGAAGTCGCCGACCAGGATGGCCACCGTGTTGTCCCAGCGCTGGTTGGCGCTCGGGGCGCCGCGGCGGAGCTCGGCCTCGTCCATCACGTCGTCGTGGTACAGGCTCGCCACATGGGTGAGCTCCATCACGAGCGCGGCCCTGACCACCGCCTCGTCGTCGGGGTCATCGGCGAGCAGGGACGCCAGCACCACCAGCATCGGACGGAACCGCTTCCCGCCCGCCCGGATGATGTGCTGCGCAGCCTGCGTGACGAAGTCCGTCCGCGCGACCGCGGCCTCGGCCAGGCGCTCCTCGATCCGGTCCAGGAGCCCGGTCACCCGGGCGGTGAACTCCTCGGGGAGTTCGCCGGCGAGATCAGCAGCCTGGGACGCGACGGACACGGCGGCCAGCATAGCCTCAGCGCAGGAACGTGCTGGCCGAGAGCACGAGGTCCAGCAGCGGCCCGGGGAACAGGCCGAGGTAGGCCGACGCGATCGCGCCGAGCCCGACCGGCACCCAGGTCAGACCGCTCGCCCTGCCCACGATGACCCCGTCCACGGGCTCGGCGAAGAACATCAGCACGATCACGCGCAGGTAGACGTACGCGGCCACCAGGCTCAACGCCACCGCAGCGATCACCAGCCACGAGTAGCCGCCCCGCCACGCCGCGGAGAACACCGCCCACTTGCCGATGAAACCCCCGGTCAGCGGGATGCCGGCGAAGCTCAGCATCAGCAGCGCGAAGATCCCGGCCAGCAGGGGGTTCGTGCGGCCCAGGCCCGCCCAGCGCGAGATCGCGTGCACCTCCCCCGCCTGGTCGCGCACCATCGTCACGATGGCGAACGCCGCCACCGTCGCGAAGCCGTAGGCGACCAGGTAGAACAGGACGGCGCCGAAGCTGTTCATCTGGCCGGTGACACCGGCCGTCGCGCCGACCACGGCGACCAGGATGAACCCGGCGTGGGAGATCGAGCTGTAGGCCAGCAGGCGCTTCATGTCGGTCTGGGTCAGCGCCACCACGACACCGACGGCCATCGTCACGACGGCGATCACGGCCAGCAACGGCTGCCAGGCCCACCGCTCGGCCCCGAAGGCGACGTAGAACACTCGCAGGACCGCGCCCACGGCGGCAAGCTTCGTGCAGATCGCCATGAAGCCGGTGACCGGGGTGGGAGCGCCGACGTAGACGTCGGGCACCCAGTTGTGGAACGGCACCGCGCCGATCTTGAACAGCAGGCCGACGCCGAGGAAGCCCATTCCGGTGTAGAGCAGGCCGCGGCCGTAGACCGGGTCGGAGATGGCGTCGTTGATGCCACTGAGCTCGAAGGAGCCGGAGAAGCCGTAGACGAGGGCCATCCCGAACAGGAAGAACGCGCTCGACAGCGCACCCAGCAGGAAGTACTTCAACGCGGCCTCCTGGCTGAGCAGGCGGCGACGCCTGGCCATGCCGGAGAGCAGGTACAGCGGCAGCGACATGACCTCCAGCGCGACGAAGGCGGTGAGCAGGTCGTTGGCCGCGCAGAAGACCATCATTCCGGTCAGGGAGAACAGGGCCAGCGGGAAGACCTCGCTGTGCTCGTGCCGGGCCGCGATCGCCTCCGCCTCCGCGGGGCTGCCGGGCACTGACGCCGCGGACGCGGCGAACGACGTCGCCCCGTGGTTGAGGTCGCGCTCGGCGAACACCAGCAGGCTGAGGAAGCCGAAGACCAGCAGGGCCGCCCACATCAGGTAGGACGGGCCGTCCAGGCTGATCGACCCCATCGCCATCAGCCCCAGGCTGTTCTTGGGCTGCGTCCAGGACAGCGCGAGGAAGACGAAGGCGAGCGCGAGCGCGAACTCGAACAGGACGACCTGGGCGAGGAACCGCCACCGCCGCGGCGCGAGGGCCTCGAAGAGGATCCCGAGGCAGCCGGCCAGCAGCACGGTCAGCACGGGCGCCAGCTGCAACCACTCGAAGGTGGGCGCTGCGATGGTGTTCACTTGGCTTCCTCTCCCAGCGGCGCCACCGGGTCGGCGACCCCGATGTGGCTCATGGTGGACTGCGCGACCGGCTCGATCACGCCCAGGGCGAGGTTGGGCGCGAAGCCGAGCAGCAGGATCACGGCCAGGAGCGGGGCGGCCACCCACTTCTCCCGCGCCGTCGCGTCGCTCGTGAACGTGCGGGCCACCTCGTCGGTGACCGGCCCGGTCATCGTGCGCTGGTACATCCGCAGGATGTACACCGCGGCCAGGACGGTGCCGAGGGTGGCGACCGCGGCGACGCCGGGCTGTCGCGACCACGTCCCGGCCAGCACCATGAACTCCGAGACGAAGCTCGACATGCCCGGCAGGGCGAGACCGGACAGGCCGGCCATCAGGAACACCCCGCTGAGCACGGGCGCGACCTTCGCCACGCCGCCGTAGTCGGCGACCAGCGCCGAGCCGCGCCGGGAGATCAGGAACCCGATCACTCCGAACAGCGCCGCCGTCGAGAAGCCGTGGTTGACCATGTAGAAGATCGAGCCGGAGATGCCCGCGGTGGTGAAGGTGTAGATGCCGAGCACCATGAAGCCGAAGTGGCTGATCGAGGTGTAGGCGACCAGACGCAGCAGGTTCGTGCTGCCGATCGCGGCGATCGCGCCGTAGAGGATGCTGACCAGCGCCAGCACCACCATCGCGGGCGCCACCCAGGTACTGGCCTCGGGGAACAGCCACAGGCAGAACTTGATCATCCCGAAGGTGCCGATCTTGTCCAGGATGCCGACCAGCAGGACGGAGGTGCCGGGGGTCGACTCCTCCGCGGCCGTGGGCAGCCAGGTGTGGACGGGGACCATCGGCGCCTTGACGATGAAGGCGACCAGGAAGCCGGCCATCAGCCAGCGACCGAGCATCGGGTCGAGCTGCAGCTGGCTGAGCTCGCTGAGCAGGTAGGTCGGCGCGCCGGTGAGCTGTACCGACACCGCGTACAGGCCGATCACGGAGGCCAGCATGATCAGGCCGCCGCCGAGGCTGAACAGCAGGAACTTCACCGCGGCGTAGGAGCGCCGCGCGCCGCCGAAGCCGCCGATCAGGAAGTACATCGGGATCAGCGTGGCCTCGAAGAAGAGGTAGAACAGCAGCACGTCCTGCGCCATGAAGACGAACAGCGACAGGCTCTCCAGCGCCAGCACCAGGGCGAAGAAGACCTGGGGGGTCCAGCGGCCGCGGCCGGGAACCTTCCACTCGGCGAGCAGCACGACCGGCACCAGCAGGACGGTCAGCAGCACCATCACCAGTGCCATCCCGTCCACGCCGATCGCCCACCAGGCGCCGAACTGCGGGATCCAGGCCGCCTTCTCGGCCAGGTCGGCGGCTCCGCCGCCCGCGTAGACGACCGCGACCGCGATGCCGACGACGGCGGTGACCAGGGCGAACACCATCCCGACGCCGCGGGCGATCTGCTTCACCGGCAGGCACAGCACGCCGGCGCCGACCAGCGGGACGAGCCCGAGGAAGGTGAGCAGGGGGAATGTCATCTCAGCTCCTCCCTCAGCCCAGCTGGGTGAGGATCATCACGGCACCGACGGCGAGCACGCCGATGGTCATCGTGAGCGCGTACGTTCGGACCTGGCCGGTCTGCAGGCGTCTGGTCTGCGAGGACAGCCCGGTCATCATCGATGCGCTGCCGTCGGCGAGGGCGTCGATGATCCGGTCGTCGTTGGCGACCAGGCCGCGGGCGGCGACAAGGGTCGGCTGCACCACCAGCGTGTTGTTGATCGCGTCGCCGAACAGGTCGTTGCGTCCGGCGAGGGTGAACGGGTTGGACGAGGCCGGCGCCACCGCGGGAACCGGCCGGGCGCCGAACAGGAACCAGGCCAGCGCCACCCCGGCGGCCACCACCAGCAGGGTCAGCCAGCCGATCGGGCCGGGCACCAGCGAGAGCTCCTCGACGTGGTTGCCGACCGCGGGCTCCAGCCACTCCTGGATCCACCAGTTCATCAGCAGGCCCGCGCCCACCGAGAACACCGCGAGGATGACCAGCGGCACCGTCATCACCTTCGGGGACTCGTGGGGGTGCACGCCGTCCTGCCAGCGCTTCTCGCCGAGGAAGGTCATCAGCATCAGCCGGGTCATGTAGAAGGCGGTGATGCCCGCGCCGACCAGCGCGCAGACGCCGGCGATCGTGCTGACCCCGAAGGCCGCCTCGATGATGTGGTCCTTGGAGAAGTAGCCGGCGAAGAACGGGAAGCCGATGATCGCCAGGTAGCCCATCGCGAAGGTGAGGAAGGTGATCCGCATCGCCTTCGACAACGCGCCGTAGTGGCGCATGTTCACGTCGTCGGCCATGCCGTGCATGACCGAGCCGGCGCCGAGGAACATGTTGGCCTTGAAGAAGCCGTGGGTGAGCAGGTGGAAGATCGCGAACGCGTAGCCGACCGGGCCGAGACCCGCGGCCAGCATCATGTAGCCGATCTGGCTCATCGTGGAGCCGGCCAGCACCTTCTTGATGTCGTCCTTGCTGGTGCCGATCCAGGCGCCGGCGAGCAGCGTCACCGTTCCGACGACGACGACGGCGGTGGTGGCTGCCGAGGACATCTCGAAGATGGCATGGCTGCGCACGACGAGGTAGACGCCGGCGGTCACCATGGTGGCGGCGTGGATCAGGGCCGAGACCGGCGTGGGGCCCTCCATCGCGTCCAGCAGCCAGGCCTGCAGCGGCACCTGCGCGGACTTGCCGCAGGCGCCCAGCAGGAGCAGCAGCCCGATCGTGGTCGCCCAGCCGGCGTCGAGGTGCCCGGCTCCTGCGTTGACCGCGACGAAGGCAGAGCTGCCGAACAGGGCCAGCATGCTCATCACGGCCATCGTCATGCCGAGGTCGCCGACCCGGTTCATCACGAAGGCCTTCTTGGCGGCGGCGGCCGCGGACGGCTTGTGCTGCCAGAACCCGATCAGCAGGTAGGACGCCAGGCCGACGCCCTCCCAGCCGACGAACAGGACCAGGTAGTTGTCGGCCAGCACCAGCACCAGCATCGCGGCGATGAACAGGTTCAGGTAGGCGAAGAAGCGGCGGCGGCGCTCGTCGTGCGCCATGTAGCCGACCGAGTAGATGTGGATCAGCGAGCCGACACCGGTGATCAGCAGCGCGAACAGGATCGACAGCTGGTCGACCAGCAGGCCGGCCGAGACCGTCCAGGAACCGGTGGTGATCCAGTCGAACAGCGGGACGCTCACCGCACGGGCCTCGGGGGCGCTGAGCAGCTGCTGGGAGAACAGGCACACCGCGATCGCGAAGCTGAATCCGACGGCGGCCACGGCCATCCAGTGGCCGACCCGGTCCAGGATGCTGCCGAACAGCAGCAGGACCGCGGCCATCACCAGCGGCACGGCGATCATCAGCCAGGCGTAGGAGAACATGCCGCTGGCCGGGAGCGGGGCCAGGGTTTCCAGGGTGGTCATCGGGCCCTCACAGCTTCAGCAGGTTCGCCGCGTCCACCGAGGTGGACCGCCGGGTGCGGTAGATGGTGATGATGATGGACAGGCCGACCACGACTTCGGCCGCCGCGACCACCATCACGAAGAAGGTCGCGACCTGGCCGTCGAGTCCGCCTCGGGCCAGCGCGAACGCGACCATGGCGAGGTTCGCGGCGTTCAGCATCAGCTCGACCGACATGAACGCCACCAGCGCGTTGCGCCGGATCATCACGCCGATGGTCCCGATCGTGAACAGGATCGCGGCCAGGTACACGTAGTTGTCGGGGGTCACTCGTCTTCCTCCTCGGCCTCGGGGCCGCTGACCTGCTCGAAGACCGCCGCGGTGCTCCGGCTCAGCGCCGGGGCGTCCACGATCACCCCGCGGATCGCGAGAGTGGGCGAGACGGAGGCCTCGCTGACCGAACCGTCCGGCAGCAGGGCGGGGGTGGCGATCGAGTTGTGCTGCGCGAGCACGCCCGAGTTCGGCAGCGAGCCGGGGTGGACGCCCGACTCCGCGTACTCCCGCATCCGCTCGTCGGCGAGCTGGCGCTGGGTGGGCTTGGGTTTCGTCCGGGCGTGCTGGCCGAGGACCATCGCCCCGACGGCCGCCGTGATCAGCAGGGCGGAGGTGAGCTCGAAGGCGAACACGTACCGGCCGAAGATCAGCGCGGCCAGGGACTGCACGTTGCCGCCGTGCAGCGCGTTGGCCTGGTCGAGGCCGACGTTGGGCCCACCGACCATCGCGCCGCCGATCCCGAAGACGATCAGGCCGAGCATGCCTGCGCCGGCGAGCCAGGCGGCGACCTTCTGGCCCTTCAGCGTCTCGACCACCGAGTCGGGGGTGTCGACGCCGACCAGCATCATCACGAACAGGAACAGCATCATGATGGCGCCGGTGTAGACGATGATCTGGACGAAAGTGAGGAACATCGCGTTCAGGGACGCGTACAGGACGGCCAGGTTGATCATCGTGAACGCCATGCTGAGCGCGGAGTACACGGCCTTGCGGAAGAACAGCAGGCCCAGCGCGCCGAGCACGGCCAGCGGTCCGGCGATCCAGAACACGACGGCGGTCATCGGGTGCCTCCTGCGGCGTCCTCGACGACCGGGGTGCGGTTGTCGGGCTTGCCGGTGGCGGGCAGGCCGAGGAAGTAGTCCTTCTCGTCCTCACCGAGCCGGCGGGGATGGGGCGGCTGCTCCATGCCGGGCAGCAGCGGGGCGAGCAGCCGGTCCTTGGTGTAGATCATCTTCTCCCGGCTGGTGTCGGCCAGCTTGAAGTCGTTGGTCATGGTCAGGGCGCGGGTGGGGCAGGCCTCGATGCACAGCCCGCACAGGATGCAGCGCAGGTAGTTGATCTGGTAGACCCGGCCGTACCGCTCACCGGGGCTGTACCGCTCCTCCTCGGTGTTGTCCGCGCCCTCGACGTAGATCGCGTCCGCCGGGCACGCCCACGCACACAGCTCGCAGCCCACGCACTTCTCCAGGCCGTCCGGCCAGCGGTTCAGCTGGTGCCGGCCGTGGAAGCGGGGCGCGGTGATCTTCTCCTTGCCCTTCTCCGGGTAGCCCTGGGTGAAGGTCTTCCGGAAGATCGTGCGGAAGGTGACCCCGAACCCGGCCCACGGGTCGAAGATTCCCATCTACTGCTCCTCTCCGGCGCCGGCCCGTGGGGCCTCCGCGGTGGATGTGACCACGCCCTGCATCTCGGGCAGCACCTGCCCGGGCATCGGCGGGACGGGGTAGCCGCCGGCGAACGCGTCGAACGGGCCTTCCGGCTCCGGCTCGGGTTCGGGTTCGGGTTTCTCGCCGATGAACAGGATCGCGACGATCGCGAGCAGGACGATGATGATCCCGCCCCACAGGAACGGCCCCTGGAGCAGGTTGTTCGCCCGCAGCGACTGGAAGGTCGCGACCACCACGATCCAGACCAGCGAGACCGGGATCAGTCCCTTCCAGCCCAGCTTCATGAACTGGTCGTAGCGGAACCTCGGCAGCGTGCCCCGCAGCCAGACGAACAGCGAGATGAACAGCTGCACCTTGATCACGAACCAGATCGGGCCCAGCCAGGCGTTGTTCAGCGGCTCGATCAGGGTGAGCGGCCAGGGCGGCAGGTAGCCGCCGACGAAAAGGGTGGTGGCGATCGCCGACACCGTCGCCATGTTGATGTACTCGGCCAGGAAGTACACCGCGTAGCGGAAGCCGGAGTACTCGGTGATGTAGCCCGACACGAGCTCGGACTCGGCCTCGGGAAGGTCGAAGGGGGCGCGGTTGGTCTCACCGACCATCGAGATCACGTAGACGACGAACGAGGGCAGGAGCAGCAGCCAGTACCAGCTCTGCAGGCCGATGTTCAGGTTGAACGGCATCAGCGCCGTCCGCTGCGCCTCGACGATGTCATGGGTGGACATCGAGCCGGCGTAGAGGAACACCGAGACCAGCGCCAGGCCCATGGCGATCTCGTAGGAGATCATCTGGGCACTCGAGCGCAGGCCGCCGAGCAGCGAGTACGGGGAGTTGGACGACCAGCCGGCCAGCACGAACCCGTAGATGCCGACGCTGGTGACGGCCAGCAGCACCAGCACGCCGACCGGGAGGTCGGCGAGCTGCAGGTAGGTGTCGACGCCGAACATCGTCACCTTGCCGCCGAACGGGATCACCGCCCAGGCGGTGAAGGCGGCCGTGCCGGCGATCATCGGGGCGATCGTGAACAGCACCCGGTCGACCATGGAGGGCATGAAGTCCTCCTTGATCAGGAGTTTCATGCCGTCGGCGAGTGCCTGGCCGAGACCGAACGGGCCGTTCATGATCGGGCCGAGGCGGTGCTGCATCTTGCCCACCAGTCGCCGCTCGTACCAGACGTTGAAGATCGTCCAGACCAGCAGGACCACGAAGAGGACGACGACCTTGATCAGGACCAGCCACCACGGATCGTTCATTCCTCGCCTCCCAGGCTCAGGGTGACCGCGTCGCCGTGGACCACGCCCAGCTCGCCCAGCGGAGTGCCGGGAGAGTTCGTCGGCACCCACACGGCGCCATCGGCCATGCCGGGGGTGACGGCGACCGGCAGGCTGTACCAGCCCGCGCCGCCGCCCACCGCCACCTGGTCGCCCTCCGCGACACCCAGTGCCGTCGCCAGCGCCGGACTGATCCTCGCCACCGACGGACGCGCCGTCGCCGCAAGGGCCTCCTCGCCGTCCTGGCCGCGTCCGCCGTCGATCAGCTGCCGCCAGGTGGCGAGCTTGACGGTGACCTCGCCGTCGCTGACCTGGGGCGCTGTCGCGGCGACACCGGCCGGCGTCGCGGCGAC
>NZ_JASGES010000256.1:0-8918 GCF_047606205.1 Propionicimonas sp.
CCGCGCCCGGGACCGCGGCGAAGCCGCCCGCCTCGCTCGCGACGCCGGACTCACGTAGCCCAGAGCGGCCGCTGCTGGTCACCGCCCGACCGGGACGATTTCCCGACGAGGTCGGGACATGACGCTCTGTCGGATCGGGTCGGCGGATTCGTAGCGTCGGGGCATGACCACGACCAGCGCCGCCCCCGGCTCACAGGGGACTGTCTCGGTCACGGGTGCCGGCCCGTGGCGAATCCTGCTCGCGATCGGCTCGCTCGTCGGCCCGGTTCTGCTCGCCGTCGGCACCGCCCTGGACTGGACGGGCAGCGGCGCCGATCCGCTGGAGTACCTCGGGAGGCTGGCGGACGCCCGCTCGATCTATCTCGCCGCCGGCCTGCTGATGATGCTCGGGATGGCGTTCCTGCCGCTGACCGCGGTCGGTGTGTTCCGCGCCGCCGCGGGACGCCGGCGCGCGACCCCTCTGCGCGTGGGCGGCGTCCTGGTCGGCGTCTGGGGCGTGTTCGGCACGGCCGGCATCGGTGGCGGCTACACCGCCGGGATCGTCTCGGTCGATCTCGTCGGCACCGTCCCGGACGATGTCGTCGCCCAGGTCTTCAACGCGATCACCTACGGCCCGTTCACGACGATCGGCGCGATCGTCGGCGGTGCCGGGTTCTTCCTGGGCACGCTCGTCACCGGCATCGGCATCCTCCTCGCGAGGGGCCTGCCGGTGTGGTCCGGGATCGTCGTGCTCACCGCGATCCCGGTCTCCCTGCTGCAAGGCACCGGCATCCACTGGCTCGGCGCCACCGCGTTCGGCCTGCTCGCCGTAGGCCTCGCCGGGCTCATCCCCGCCATGCTCCGCTACCGCACCGCATCGGCGCTCTGATCGAATAGGCCCGTGCGGATCAGGATCGATCGCCGGATGCCGGCGACGGAGCGCGGCGAGCCCGCCTCCGCCGCCGGCCGGTGGTCGATCCTCGCGGCCACCGTTCTGATCGCGCCGCTGGCCGCCGTCGACCTCGTCGGCGAGTGGTTCGCGGTCGCGGGCGTGTGCGTGGTTCCGTCGTGCTCACCGCCGGAACTCACCGTGGATGCGGCTGCCGACCTGATCAGGCAGGGCGTCTCCCTCTCGGTATGGGCGACGGCATCGGTGGTCGTCACGGCGGTCACGACCCTTGTCCCGCTGCTGCTCGCCCTGCTCGTCGGCTGGCGCGGCACCCGACCTGCCACGCTGACGATCCCCCCGATCCTGCTGCTGACGGCGCTGGGACCGGCTGCGGCGTTCGCGCCGGCGCCGTGGCTCCAGGCCGTCCTGGGCGTCCTGCCGCAGCTCGCACTGTTCGCGCTGCTCGCCTCCTACCCAGGTGGACGGTTCCGGCCCTGGGGGAGCGCGGTGCCGGTGATCTTCGCGGCTGCGTGGGCGGCGGTGACGGCCGTGCCACCGATCCCTTCGGCGGTTGCCGCCAACGAGCAGCCCTGGGCCAGCCTGTACGGGGTGGGGTTCGCCCTCGCCCTGGCCGGCATCGTGGCCGGGCTCGTCGTGCGCTTCGTACGCGGGGACGCGGGGATCAAGCGGGCGATCCTGCTGCTCGCCGTCGGGCTCGGGCTGTTCGTCTGCTACGGCGCAGGGTTCTCCGTCTATCAGGGCATCGACGCCGAGCGTGCCGGGATCGGCACCCTCCTCGGCTCGGCCAGCAACCAGGTCGTCGATCTCATGCTCGCCCTCATCCTCGGCATCATCGCGCTCGCCGTGGTCCGCGACGGCGCCTACGGGGTCCGGGTCACCCTCAACCGGGTGCTGCTCGGCGCCATCGGGCTCGGCATCGTCCTCGCCGTCGACGCCGCTGTCGTCGTGCTCGGCTCGCTCGCGCTCGAAGGCTGGCTGCCGCAGGCGCTGGGCAGCGCCGCGGCCGCGCTTGCCCTGTTCCTGGTGTTCCGCCCGATCATCCGTGGGATCGACCGTCTCGTCTACGGCGACGCCGACGACCCCGGCCGGCTCGCGACCCGGCTCTCGGCCGCGCTCGCGGCGGCGCCCGACAGCCGCAGCGTCGTCCCCGAGCTGCTGGAGGTGCTCGCCGAGCGCCTCCGACTTCCCTGGGTGGTGCTGGCCGCACCCGGCGATCCGGGTACGGCCGACGCGTCCGGGATCGCGATCCCCCTGGACCCCGCCGATCCAGGCGCCGCGGTGCTCACCGTCGGGCTCCGCGCCGGACAGCGTCGACTACGGCGGCGCGACCGTGCCGCGCTCCGCGCCGCCGCGCCCACCCTGCTCTCGGGCCTCGCCGCCGTGCGCCTCACCGACGAGTTGCAGGCGTCCCGCCGCCGGGTCGTCTCGGCCGCCGAGGAGGAACGCCGCGCCCTGCGCCGCGAGCTCCACGACGGGCTAGGTCCGACCCTCGCCGCCGCGCGGCACCGGATCGCCGCCGCTCGCGCCGACGCCGGAGACACCGATCCGAGCAGTCATCTGGCCCGCGCGGAGCAGCAGCTCACCGAATCCGTCGAGACGATCCGCGCCCTCGCCCGCCGACTGCGCCCGCCCGCCCTCGACGAGCACGGCCTGGCGCGGGCGCTGGAGAATGCCGCCGACGATCTCGGTCTGGCTGCGACCGTGAGCGTCCCCCTCGATCCGCTCCCGGACCTGCTGGAGGTCGCCCTGTACCGGATCACGGTCGAGGCCCTCGCCAACACGGCCCGCCACGCCGCCGCCACCCGCGCCACCGTCCGCATCGGCGCCAGCGGACGCGAGATCATCCTCGACATCGCCGACGACGGCATCGGCGTCGGCGAGCAGCCGATCGGGGTCGGCATCGCCTCGATGCGCGAACGCGCCGCCGAACTCGGCGGCCGTCTCACGATCACCCAGCTGCCCGACGGCGGCACCCTCGTCAACGCCCGCCTGCCCATCCCGGACGGAGCCGTCGCATGACCGACACCATCCGAGTCGCCGTCGTCGACGACCACACCGCATTCCGCGAGGGCATCGAGGCCGTCCTCGCCGGCCGCGGCGGGGTGCAGATCGTCGGCTCCTACGGCACCGCCGAGACCCTGCTCACCGGACTCGTCGCCGACCCCGCCGACGTGGTGCTCATGGACCTCGGCCTGCCCGACGTCAACGGGATCGACGCCACCCGGCGCGTCCTGGCGGCATCGCCCGACACCAGGGTGCTCGTGCTGTCCATGCTCGACGACACCGCGAGCGTCCGGGACGCCATCGACGCCGGCGCCAGCGGGTACCTCGCCAAGACGGCCGGCCTCGATGAGATCATCCGAGGCATCCACGCCGTCCACGCCGGTCAGCTCCTGCTCGGCTCCTCCGTCTCCCGTCACCTCAGCAGCGAGCGCACCCAACCCACGCCCGACGGCTACACCCCCCGCGAACGCCAGGTCCTCGCGCTGCTCGCCGAAGCCGCCACGACCGGGCAGATCGCCGACCGGCTCGGCATCGCGCAGAAGACCGTCCGCAACCTCCTGTCCAGCCTCTACCTCAAGCTCGGCGTCGAAGATCGCGGCCAAGCCGTCCTTGCCGCGCGGCGCCTGCTCGGGCGCTGACGGCTTCCGCGGTCACCGGAACGTCCCGCCGAACCGCCCGAGGGCACCGCGGTGGCCGCCCGGCTGCACGAGCCCGGGCCGCGATCCTCGCTCAGCTCGCGGTGCCGTAGACGAGGGCGCGATGCCGGGCGAACTGGCGCCGGCCGATCATCCGCCACAGGACCCGGGCGGGCGCCGGCAGGTTCGTCGCCAGCCAGCCGCTGCGCTCCTCGGGCGGGACGACCTCCAGGATCCAGCCCAGCTGCAGGAACAGCCTGCTCTTCGGCACCGCGGCCATGCCACGCGCGTGCAAGGCACCCCACTCGCGCGGGGACATCACCGTCGCGGCGGTGGGCAGGATCGCGTCCTCTTCGTCGCCGAGGTGCCTCAGCAGCGCGTCCCGGACCGCGTCCAGCGCGTCAGCCACGGCGTCGCGGGCGGACGCGTCCGCTGTGCGCTCCCACTCGGGCAGTGCCTCCTCCATGGCCGCCAGAAGCGTGGCCATGGTCGCGTGCTGGCCGCGCATACGCCCGACGTGCAGCGCACATGCCGGCGCCCGCTTCTCGAGGGTGTCCCACAGCAGCAGGTCCTCGCTCTCGTGGTGGTGGTGCAGCGCCCCGGCGACCTCACGGACGTGACCCAGGACGGTTCGGGTGCGGCTGAGGTCGCCGTCCTTCACCCCCCGGACGAGCACCGGGGCGTCGACGAAGGCGCGCCGGAACAGCGCGTGGATGGTGAGCATGTCGGACGTGTCGCAGCCCCGCACATCGGCGGCGGTCGTGGTCATGGCGTCTCCTCTTGGCGTCACTACTGTAATGGTTACGATGGTGACGACTATGCTGGACGCCGTGCCTGACGTCAAGGAGTGGCTGAGCCCGTGGGTGCAAACGGGTGCCGAGCCGGGCATCGCGCCCGACGGCCTCGAGCACCTGCGTGCGCTCCTGAACACGGACAACCGGTTCGCCGGCCTCGACACCCTCAAGACCACCGCGCCGTCCGCGCTGCGGACCCTGCGCGACGCGCTGCGGGCCTTCATCGTTGAGGGCAACCCGGCCCCTCTGGACGCTCTGGCCGCAGGGCATCGGCTCAGCGTCCGGGTCGGCGCGTCGGGCCCGGTGCTGGCGGCCGACGACGAGACCGCTGCGCTACTGGCGATGGTGTTCGACGAGTACCGGGCGGGTCGGCTGCAACGGCTCAAGGCGTGCGCCAACCCGGACTGCCAGTGGGTGTACTTCGACGGCTCACGAAACCGCTCCGGCCGCTGGTGCTCGATGAACGAGTGCGGCGACGTCATGAAGGCCCGCAGCTATCGCCGCCGGGCCCGGGGAGAGGATGCGTGAACGACGGCGACCATGGTCGGTGGCGGGTGACCAGGCCGACCCAGCCCCTTCCCTCGGGAAGGGCCGCATCCTCGGCGGCGGGCGAGTGAACGCCCACCCCTACAAGGCGAGCCCGTCGTAGGCAACAAGGATCATCCGGTCGGGTTCGTAGTACTTGAGCGGGTACTCGTTGACCGGAAGAGCACTCAGGTAGAACCTGAGCGCCGCTTCACTCGCCGGCTCGATCATCAGGTGCTGCTGCGACAGCGCGGGGGTGATCCGACGGCGCATCACGTCGTACAGGTCGTGCAGAAGAGCGGTGCCGTGGTGGGGACGCACCGCGCTGCGGTGGAGAAGCCCGCCCCGGCGCCGGAACTCGGGCCGGATCGCCAGATATGCCAGATAGTCGTACTGGCCTTCCGGGTAACCCATCACGATCGCGCCGCCGATGACACCCTGCGGGGCCCTCTCCTCCGGCTGGTCCCGCGCCCGGCGCAGGAAGGCTGTGGTGTCAGGGAAGTCGCTCCACAACTGATGAGCGGACTTGCCCACCGGAAACGCGGTGGCCAAGGTGTCACGCAGCGCATGCCGGTCCGGCTTTGACAGGTCCGCGTAGGCGCAGTGCTCGGTCACGTACGACCCGGCACCAGAGGCGACCGGGCGGGAACGCCTCACCTTCCCCATTACGCCTGCACCTCGAGCCGTCTGTCGTCACACCTTGTTCAGGACATGCGTGCAGGACATCGTGGCACGAGCCCGACCCGGAGACCAGGACGCCGTCGCCGGAGGAGCGCGAGCGTTGTGGTCGACGGCCGAGCTCCGCAAGCCGAAGACCGGGCCGTCGGCGCACTCGGTCCCACCGGGCCGGCACGTCCACGCCACCGATCCGGGCGTTGCGCACCCCGCCACAAGTGGTGCGTCCGCCGCGCAGCACGATCGCTACGCTTCGGCCATGCAGAACTCGCCGGCCAACCCGCCGAGCCCCGGGTGGCGGGTGTCGGCCGCCGATGTCGTCGACGTGTTCGTCTACGTCGTCGTGCTGAACCTCGCCGCCGAGTACCTCCCGATGGTGCTGACGGAGACCTTCACGCTGTCGCTGCTCACCGCGGTCCTGCTGAAGGTTGTGCTCGAGGTCGTCGTCTTCTTCAAGAACCGGGTGAAGGCACGGTTCAGGGCGGCTACCACCACGGTCGGCAAGGTCGGCGCGGCCCTCGCGCTGTGGGCGATCCTGGTCGGGAGCAAGTTCGTCGTCCTCGAGCTCGTGGCGCTCCTCTTCGCCGACAAGGTCCGACTCGGCGGCTTCTTCGCCGTGACCGGGTTGATCCTCATCCTGCTGGTCTCGCGCGCCGGCGTCCGCCGGCTACTCGCCCAGCCCGACCCCGCACGGTGACGAAGGGGCCCGGCCTCCCGGCCGAGCCCCTCCTCCACTGTGGCCGTGCTTTGGCGAACCCGGCCGACGTGTCATTCGGCGTCCATTCTTGCTCCGGGACGCAAGTCCCCCGGGTACGGCGGCCTCGGACGGGCCCGGCCGGCGGCGCCGGCAACCACCAGGGCCGCGCCTGAACGGGAATGGGGACGGACCAGCGAACGGGAAAAGAACCGTCCCCAATTGCCGCCAGGACCGTGGCGGCCCCCCGCGGGGAGAAGTTTCGGGGGCTACTCGGGGAGGCCGTCGCGGTCGGCCCACTCCAGGAGGGTGTCGAGGCGGTGGGCGACCTCGTCGATGGACGCGTGCGGGTCGCCCTGCGCGGCGAACCGGGCCGGGACGGTGGCCAGGGTCAGCGCGCGCGGCTCGATCGCGTCCAGCTCGGCCCAGGCGAACGGCGTCGACACCGTGCCGTCGGGGACGCCCCGGACGGACCACGCGCTCGCGATCGTGTGGTCACGGGCGTTCTGGTTGAAGTCGACGAAGACGTGGCGGGGGTCGCGGTCCTTGCGCCACCACGTGGTGGTCACGTCCTCGGGCGCCCGGCGCTCGACCTCGCGGGCGAACGCGAGCGCGGCCCTGCGCACCTCGCCGAAACCCCACTCGGGCGCGATCCGCACGTAGATGTGCAGGCCGCTGCCGCCCGAGGTCTTCGGATAGCCGGTGATGCCGAGCTCGTCGAGGACGCCCCTGGCCACCCCCGCCACCCTCCGGACCCGCTCGAACCCCGCGTCCGGCATCGGGTCGAGATCGATCCGCCACTCGTCGGGCTTCTCCACGTCCGGGCGCCGGGAGTTCCACGGGTGGAATTCGACGGTTGCCATCTGGACCGCCCACGCGACCGCACCCAGCTCGGTGACGCACAGCTCGTCGGCCGTGCGCCCGTACCGGGGGAAGTACACCTGCACGGTCTCCACCCAGGGCGGCGCCCCCGCGGGCAGCCGCTTCTGGTGGACCTTCTCCCCCGCCAGCCCGGACGGGAACCGGTGCAGCATGCAGGGGCGCTCCCGCAGCGCGCGGACGATCCCGTCCCCGACCGCCAGGTAGTAGTTCGCGAGGTCCAGCTTCGTCCAGCCGTGCGCGGGGAAGTACACGCGGTCGGGGCTGGTCAGCCGCACCACCCGCGGCCCCACCTCCAGTTCGACCGGCTCGGCCTTCACCATGGCGAGAACCTACCCATCCGCGGCTCCTTCCGCCACGGTCCGCGCCGGCGTCCCCGATCAGCGCGTGCGGCGGCCCTCGAGCGTGGCCGCCTCGTCGGCCACCGCGAGGAAAGCCTCGGGGTCATGGGCGAAGCGGCCGAGGAAGAGACCGTCCACCGTCGGCCACAACCGGCCGAGGAGGCCCGGCCCCGCACTCCCCCCGTACAGGATCGCCAGCTGCGGCAGCCGATCGGACAGGGCCTCCCGCAGCCGCGTACAGACCTCCCGCACGTACTCCACGGGAGCCGGCTGCGGCGCGCCGATCGCCCACACGGGCTCGTAGGCGATCCAGACCTCCTCACCCGTGCCGCCCGCCGTCGCGTCGAGCACCTGGCGGGCGCACTCCACTGCGGCTGCGTCGGGAGCGCTCTGCTCTCGCTCTCCGACGCAGAGCAGCGGCACCAGGTGGTTGCGCAGGGCCGCCCGCAGCTTCGCCGCGACGAGCTCATCGGACTCGTCGTAGATCGACCGCCGCTCGGCGTGGCCCACCTCCACCAGGGAGCAGCCCGCGGAGCGGAGGTCCGTCCCCGACACCTCGCCCGTGAACGCCCCCCGGTCCTCCTGGCACAGGTCCTGCGCCCCCACCAGGACGCCGGACGCGGCGAGGATCGGCTGCACCCTGGGGATGCCCAGGAAACTCGGCAGGACGCCGGTCAGCACCGATCCCCGCACCGCCCAGGGCCGGGCAGCGACACCCGCGGCGAGCGCGCGGCTGTACTCCACCGTGGCGGCAGTGTCGAAGTACAGCTTGAGACTCACCGCCACGATCCGGCGTCCCTGGCCGGCTAGCACGACGGGGCCACTCCCGCGCCGGTCCGGGTCCCTTCGGCCTCGTAGTCGGCGAACAGCGCGACCTTCGCCGCCGAGGCCGAGGTGCGATCGAAGGAGTAGCCCAGCCACTCCCGGACCAGCCTGCGGGCCAGCTCGATGCCGATCACCCTGGCGCCCAGGGTGAGCACCTGGGCGTCGTTGGAGAGCACCAGCCGCTCGACCGAGAACGAGTCGTGAGCCACGCTCGCCCTGATCCCGGGCACCTTGTTGGCCGCCATCGCGACGCCCATCCCGGTACCGCAGATCAGCAGCGCCCGGTCCGCCGCCCCGGCAGCCACCCGGCGCGCCGCGGTCACCGCCACGTGCGGATAGGCGGTGTGCTCCTCGGGGCCGACGCCGACGTCCACGACCGACTCCACCCGGGAGTCGGTGGCGAGGTCCGCCTTCAGGATCTCCTTGTACTCATAGCCCGCGTCGTCGGCCCCGATCACGATCCGCATCTCAGGCCTCCGTGGTGCAGTCGAGCACGCCGGAGTCGCCGATCGCGTCCATCAGCAGGGCGAACGAGGTCGCGCCGGGATCGGGCGTGCCCAAGGACTTGTCGCCGAGCACCCGCGACCGGCCCCGCCTGGCGACGATCGCCGCCGTGTCGGCCGCGGCCTCCGCAGCGGTGGCCGTGGCCGTCCGCCA
>NZ_JASGES010000257.1:0-8213 GCF_047606205.1 Propionicimonas sp.
CCGACGCCGGCGCGGCGCTGGCCGCGGACGGTCTGGTGGTGCCGGGCGTCGGCGCGTTCGCCGCGTGCATGGCGGGGCTGGCGGACGTGGCCGGCCCGGAGCTGATCCGCGCTCGGCTCGCGGCGGCCAAGCCGGTGCTCGGCATCTGCGTCGGCCACCAGGTGCTGTTCGACCTGGGCGTCGAGCACGGCGCCCAGGCCTCCGGGGTCGGGGTGCTGCCGGGGGTGGTGGAGCGGCTGGACGCCTCCCCACTGCCACACATGGGCTGGAACACGGTCTCGCCCCCGCCGGACAGCAGGATGTTCGCCGGCGTGGCGGGCGAGCGGTTCTACTTCGTGCACTCCTACGGCGTGCACGCCACGACCGGCTGGCCCGCCGATGCCCTGATCACCTGGGCCGAACACGGCGGTGACCGGTTCGTCGCCGGGGTCGAGCGGGGCCCGCTGTGGTCCACGCAGTTCCACCCGGAGAAGTCCGGGGCGGCCGGTGCGCGCCTGCTCCGCAACTGGGTCGCCACGCTCGTGCACGCCTGACCCGTCAGTCGTCTCGTCCCGGAGAGGAACCATGAACGATCTCGTGCTGCTGCCCGCCGTCGACGTGCAGGGCGGCCAGGCCGTCCAGCTCACCCAGGGGGTGGCCGGGTCGGAGAAGGTCTTCGGCGACCCGCTGACCGCCGCCCGCCGGTGGCAGGACGCGGGCGCGTCCTGGCTGCACCTGGTCGATCTCGACGCGGCGTTCGGCAGGGGAAGCAACGCCGGCGTGATCGCCGACATCACCGCCGCGATGGAGCTCGACGTGGAGCTGTCCGGGGGGATCAGGGACGACGCGAGCCTGGAGCGGGCTCTGGCCACAGGGTGCCGCAGGGTGAACATCGGTACCGCCGCACTGGAGAACCCTGCCTGGTGCGACCGGATCATCGGCGAACACGGCGACCGGATCGCGATCGGCCTCGACGTGCGCGGCACCCGCCTGGCCGCCCGCGGGTGGACGCGTGAGGGGGGCGAGCTGTGGGAGACCCTCGACCGGCTGAATGCGGCCGGCTGCTCGCGCTACGTGGTCACGGACGTGGCCAGCGACGGCATGCTCAGCGGCCCGAACCTCGCGCTGCTCGCGGACGTCTGCGCGCGCACCGACGCCCCGGTGGTGGCCAGCGGCGGCGTGTCGAGCCTCGACGACCTGCGGGCGCTGCGCGGGCTCGTCCCGCTCGGCGTGGAGGGGGCGATCGTCGGCACCGCCCTGTACGTCGGGAACTTCACCATCGCCGAGGCGCTGCGGGCCTGCGCGGCGGATGACTGAGGCCGAGCCGGTCGCGGCCCGGGCCGAGCGCCCAGAGCCCAGCCGACCGATCCGGGCGGGCTCCGGACTGGTCGCGATCACGACGACGACCCCGTGGCCGAGCGGCAGGAGGGTGTGATCCCTGCACCCGAGGTCGAGCTATCGCGGGCCGGCAGGCCGCCCCGGGAGACCTCGGCGTGCGGCCGGGTTACGATCGCCGGGACCCGGCGGGCATCGTCCCGCGTGCCGAGGACGAAGGCCCGACAGCTCGTGACCCAGCTCGTGAAGCGAATCCCCAAGGCCATTGCGGTGGCGATGTTCGGCTCGGTGCTGGCCGCCTGCACGCTGTCCACCCCGTCGCCGTCCCAGGCCGCCGGCGCCCCCGCCGTGCACACGGTCGGCGGTGTCCTGTCCGCCTCCGGGGTGCCGGCCGCCGTCGTGCAGACGAGCATCACTTCCGAGCCGAAGAGCGCGAAGGTCGGCAAGTACGGCACCACCACGACGGCCACGTTCACCGTGAAGGCCGCCGGCACCTCGCTGTCCTACAGGTGGCAGCACCGGGCCGGCGCGGGGAAGGCCTGGAGGACCGTCGCTCACGCGACGTCCCGCTCCTACAAGGCGAAGGCGTCGGTGTGGGCCAGCGGCACCCAGTTCCGCGTGGTGGTCACCGGCAGGCTCGGCAAGGACACGTCGAAGACGGTGACCTTCACCGTCCTGAAGCCGACCAGGACGCCGGCGAAGGACGCGGAGAAGGCGTTCGGGCTGACCGGGCTCAGCCAGGGCGTGGACCTCTCCGCCTACCAGTACACCCCGACGAGCCGGATCGACATGAAGGCCGTTGCCGCGTGGGCGGGCGAGGACGGGTTCACCCTGCTGCGGCTGGGCAGCGGGGCCCGCCCGATCCGGCAGCCGTATGTGGACGCCTGCACGAACCGGGCGAAGAAGATGGGCGCGAAGCCGGTGACCCAGGACTGCGCGTACGCCCGCCTCGCCGGCCAGGCCACGAAGGCGGGGCTGTCCCTGGGCCACTACTGGTTCAACGGCTGGATCGACGAGATCGACACCACCAGGAAGCAGCTGTTCGCCGGCGGCTACACGACCGAGGACTCCGCACGGCAGTTCGTGACGTGGCTGAAGGCCGACGGCCACTACACGACGTCGAGCACCGACCCGCTGGTGCTGGACATCGAGGCAGGCAAGGCCTGGACGCGCACCTACGACGGCAAGAAGTACACCAAGAAGCTGAGGGCCTGGAACCCGGAGGAGGCCGCCGCCTTCCTCAGCGCCGTGCGCACCCTGTTGACCGGTGCCGGCTACCAGGCCAACCTCTACGTCTACATGAGCGCGAACGCCGCGTCGAAGAAGGTCGACGGCGCCTACTACTGGCAGGACGTCGCCCCGCTCGCGCGGCTCTGGGTCGCCTCGTGGGGTACCGACAACGGCCGGATTCCTGCCGCGCAGCCGAAGGTCGGTCCCTGGGCGGACTTCGGCGGCTGGTCGATCTGGCAGTACACCAGCAACGCCCGCTTCTCCGGCTCGGGGGTCGGCGCCCTCGACGGAGACATCGCCAGGTCGGACGCCTGGACCGTCCGCTGACCGCCGGTCCGGGGCTGGCCGGTCACGGGACCCGGGCCGTCCAGGTCGGGTCGAGGAACTTCGTGCGGGCGAGCTCGCGGGCCGCCTCCCTCTCCTCCGCGGTGAGGGTGTCGTCGACCGTGCGGTACTCACGACGGAACGTGTCCAGGAAGGAGGCGATCACGTCCTGCCTGGGCAGGTGGGTCTGCGACCGCACCGGGTCGACCCGCTTGTTCGCGCTCTTCGTGCCCTTGTCGGACAGCTTCTCCCGACCGATCCGCAGCACCTGCAGCATCTTGTCGGCGTCGATGTCGTAGGCCATCGTCACGTGGTGCAGCACCGCACCCCCGACGAACCGCTTCTGCGCGGCGCCGGCGAGCTTGCCCACCGACGACGCGATGTCGTTCAGTCCGGCGTAGTGCGCCTCGACCCCCACCTCGCCCAGCGCCTTCAGCACCCATTCGTCCAGGAACGCATAGGACGCCTCGTAGCTCATCCCGTCCACGAGAGTCTCCGGCACCACGAGGGAGAAGGTGATGCAGTTGCCGGCCTCCATGAACATGGCGCCACCGCCGGACACCCGGCGGACGACCTGCACGCCCAGCTCGGCCGCAGCCTCGGCGTCCACCTCGTTGCCCAGCGACTGGAACGACCCGATCACGACAGCGGGGTTGCGCCACTCCCAGAATCGCAGCGTCGGTCCGCGCCGCCCGGCAGCCAGTTCGCGGGACAGCACCTCGTCCAGCGCCGCGTGCTCGGCCGGCTCGAGGACGCCTGTGTCGAGGTAGGTGAAGGTGTGGTCCGACCAGTTCGTGGACCGTCCGAGCGCGCGCCGGACCGCCATCGCCACGGCGCGCGAGTCGAAGCCCACCATGGTGATCGGCAGGCTGATCGAGCCCTCCGCGCCGGCCCTGGCCAACTCGTCGTCCACCCGCGCGGCGAGCTCGGAAGGGACCGTGTCGACGTTCACTCCGGCCAGGGCCCGGTCGATCACGTCGAGCGCCTCGTCGGGTTCGAGGAAGAAGTCGCCGCTGACCCTGACCTGCGCCAGCCGGCCGTCGACGACCTCCAGGTCCGCGGCCACCAGCTTGCCGCCCGGCACCTTGTACTCCCCGTGCACCCGCTCGCTCATGGTCGGCAGACTAGGTGGCCTAGACTGAGGCGCGCAAAAGCCACCAGCGACGACGGACGGGTAGTACATGAGCGGTCACTCCAAGTGGGCCACCACCAAGCACAAGAAGGCGGCGATCGACGCCAAGCGGGGCAAGCTGTTCGCCAAGCTGGTCAAGAACATCGAGGTCGCCGCGCGGACCGGCGGCGCCGACCCGTCCGGCAACCCCACCCTCTACGACGCGATCCAGAAGGCGCGCAAGAACTCCGTGCCGGTCGACAACATCGACCGCGCGGTCAAGCGCGGAGGCGGCGTCGGTGGCGACGCCGTGGACTACACCGCGCTGACCTACGAGGCCTACGGGCCGGCGGGCGTGGCGATCCTGATCGAGTGCCTCACCGACAACCGCAACCGCTCCGCCTCCGACGTGAAGGTGGCGGTGACCCGCAACGGCGGCACGATGGCCGACGTCGGCTCGGTCTCGCGCATCTTCGACCGCAAGGGCGTCGTGGAGGTCGCCAAGGCCCAGACCGGGCGCACCCTCAGCGAGGACGACCTCCTCGAGGCCACCCTGGACGCCGACCCGGAGGACGTGTCCGACGACGGCGAGAACTTCCGCGTGATCAGCGACCCGAACGCCGTCGTCGAGGTCCGCAAGGCCGTCCAGGCCGCCGGCCTCGACTACGAGTCGGCCGAGGTGGAGTTCGTGCCCCAGTACACCCAGGCCATCGACACCAGGGAGGCGGCGGAGAAGCTGTTCCGGCTCCTGGACGCGATCGAGGACCTCGACGACGTGCAGAACGTGTACAGCAACGAGGACGTGCCCGACGAGATCGGCGCCCAGCTCGACGAGTGACCGCGCCGACCGGCGTGGCAGCCGCCGCGGGCGGGCACCGCACCGCTAGTATCCGAACATCTGTTCGGACGGCGGGAAGCGGGAGATGCGTGTACTCGGAGTGGATCCCGGCCTGACCCGCTGCGGCGTCGGGGTGATCGAGGGCACGCCGGGCCGGCCGCCCCGGCTGGTCGCGGTCGGGGTGATCACGACCCCCGCCGACCTCGCCCTCCCGCTGCGGCTGCTCAGGATCGAGGAGGGGCTCACCACCTGGGTGCGTGAGCACCGACCGGAGGTCGTCGCCGTCGAGCGGGTGTTCGCCGACCAGAACGTGCTCTCGGTGATCGGGACGGCGCAGGCCTCCGGTCTGGCCATGCTGGTCGCCGCCAGGGCCGGCCTGCCCGTCCACACCCACACCCCGACCGAGGTGAAGGCGTCCATCACCGGGTCCGGCCGGGCGGAGAAGGCCCAGGTCGGGGCGATGGTCGCCCGCATCCTCAAGCTGGAGGCCCCGCCGCGTCCCGCCGACGCCGCGGATGCGGTCGCGCTGGCGATCTGCCACCTGTGGCGGGGCGGTGGCGAGGACCGGATCGCGCAGGCGGTCGCCCGCCAGGAGCAGGCGCGGGCGCAGCAGGCGCAGGCCCGGAGGGCGACGGCATGATCTCCCAGCTCACCGGAACCGTCGCGGCGATCGGCGGCACCTGGGTCGTCGTCGACCTGTCCGGGTTCGGGGTGAAGGCGCTGTGCACGCCGTCGACCGCCGGATCGGTCGCGGTCGGCTCGACGGTCACGCTGTACACCTCGCTGGTGGTGCGGGAGGACTCGCTCACCCTGTACGGGTTCGCCGAGCCGGGGGAGCGGGACTGCTTCGAACTCGTCCAGGGCGCCACCGGCATCGGGCCCAAGATCGCCCAGGCGGTCGTGTCGGTGTTCACCCCCGGCGAGTTCCGCGCGGCGGTGGCCGGCAGCAACGTCGCCGCGATCACCCGGGTCCCGGGGATCGGCCCCAAGGGCGCCCAGCGACTCGTCCTCGAATTGAAGGACAAGGTGGCGATCCTGGCCGGCAGCGGGGGCCCGGACGTGCTCGCGGCCACGGGCGGCGACTGGCGCGAGCAGGTCCGTGCGGGGCTGGAGGGGTTGGGCTACTCCAGCAGGGACGCGGAGTCCGCCTGCGACCAGGTCGCTCCGCTGGCCGCGGAGAAGCCGGACTCGCCCGTGGCCGTCCTGCTCCGCGCCGCGCTGCGCAGCCTGGCCCGGTGAGCGGGGTCTGGCAGAGTGTCCGACGTGCCGTCCACGCAGACCGATCCGCTCGACCCGTACGTCCACAGCGACGAGCAGGCCGCCGAGTCGGCCCTGCGCCCGTCCTCGCTGGCCGAGTTCGGCGGCCAGCGCCGGGTCAGTGACCAGCTCGGGCTGGTGCTGGCCGCCGCCCGGCACCGCGGCGCCACGCCCGACCACGTCCTGCTCTCCGGTCCTCCGGGGCTGGGCAAGACCACGCTGGCGATGATCATCGCGGCCGAGATGGGCGCCCCGATCCGGATCTCCTCGGGCCCGGCGATCCAGCACGCCGGCGACCTGGCGGCGATCCTGTCCGGTCTCGCCGAGGGCGAGGTCTTCTTCCTCGACGAGATTCACCGGATGTCCCGGCCCGCGGAGGAGATGCTCTACCTGGCCATGGAGGACTTCCGGGTCGACGTGGTCGTCGGCAAGGGACCCGGAGCCACCGCGATCCCGCTGGACATCCCCCGGTTCACCCTGGTCGGTGCGACCACGCGTGCCGGACTGCTGCCCGGGCCGCTGCGGGACCGGTTCGGTTTCACCGCGCAGCTCGACTTCTATGCCGCGGCCGACCTCGAGGACATCCTGCGCCGCTCGGCCGTGCTGTTGGGGATCACCCTGGACGCCGACGCCGCAACCGAGATCGCCTCCCGGTCCCGGGGGACGCCCCGGATCGCGAACCGGCTGTTGCGGCGCGTCCGCGACTACGCACTGGTCAAGGCGGACGGGCGGCTCACCCGGCGGGTCGCGGCCGCGGCGCTCGAACTGTACGAGGTCGATCCGCTCGGCCTGGACCGGCTCGATCGCGCGGTGCTGGACGCGCTGTGCCGCGGCTTCGGCGGCGGGCCGGTCGGGCTGACCACGCTCGCGCTGGCGGTGGCGGAGGAGGCGGAGACCATCGAGGAGGTTGCGGAGCCGTTCCTGGTCAGGGAGGGCTTCCTGATGCGCACGCCGCGCGGGCGCGTGGCCACCCGAAGGGCGTGGGCGCACCTCGGGCTCACGCCGCCGGCGGCCACCGGAACGCCGCCGGACCCGCCCGACCTGTTCAGCGGCGAGTGAGCCGGCGGCGGAGACGCCAAATGGGTATTCCCAGCTTGCGGCGCTAGGCTACGACTTCGGCGGCGACGCCGCCCCCTACTTGAGTGAACGTGAGGTAATCGCCAATGGGCTCAGACATGTGGTCCACCGTGCTCCTGTTCGTCCTGGCGGGCGGAGTGCTGTACTTCCTGATGATCCGGCCGCAGCAGAAGCGCCAGAAGGAACAGAAGGACCTGATGAGTTCGCTCGAGCCGGGCTCGCGCGTCATGCTGATCTCAGGCATCCTCGCCACCGTCAAGTACGTGGGCGACAAGCAGGCCGTCGTCGAGATCTCCCCCGGGGTCGAGATGACCGTCGACAAGCGTGCGATCAGCCCGCAGCCGGTGACCGACGAGTTCGAGTACGCCGACGACGACGCGGCGGCCGAGGAGCCGGCCGGACCGGTCGTCATCCCCGACGATGCGTCGTCGCTGACCGGCCCGATCGCATCGGAGCCGCAGGCCGCCCCGGACGCTCCGGTCGCCGACCCGGCCTCCGATGTCGCCGAGACGACCTGGGACACGCCGGGCAGCGACGATCCCGGCACCGACAAGAACTGAGCGATTCAGGTTTCACGTGGCTACGACAAGCAGGAAACACGCGCATCCGCTGCGCACCCTGATTCTCCTCGCGCTGGTCATCGCGGCGCTGTTCGGGGTGATGGCGTGGAACAACATCTGGACGCCCAAGCTCGGCCTCGACCTGCGCGGCGGCAGCACGATCACCCTGACCGCCTCCAACGTGAGTGGGACCGGCGGCGTCGACGCCAAGAGCCTCGAACTGGCACGGACGATCATCCAGCAGCGGGTGGACTCGATCGGTGTCGGCGAGAGTGAGGTGACCACCTCCGGCGACCGCCAGATCGTGGTCTCGGTGCCGAACGTCCAGCAGGACGAACTGGTGCAGATGGTCGGCAAGACCGCACAGCTGTACTTCCGCCAGGTCTTCAAGCAGGAGGCGTCGACCGGCACCACGGCGACCGCCCAGCCCACGGCGACGGCGTCCGCGGAGGAGCCGACCGCCACCGCGGAGCCGACCGCCACCGAGCAGGCGACGGCGACC
>NZ_JASGES010000258.1:0-5941 GCF_047606205.1 Propionicimonas sp.
CCGGCGGGACGGCACCCGGCGGCGCCGCCGTGGCTGGCAGACTCGGTCCGTGCTCACCGTCACCGTCCCCGACGTCGACCTGCTCACCCGCCTGGGTGACCTCGCCGACCGGGTCGAACTCGTGCTCTGGGACCTGCTCGAACCCCTGCCGGCCGACCTGGCCCGGCGGGTCGAGGTCGTCCAGATCGGCCACTACTGGGTGCAGCCGGAGCGGTGGCTCCGGCTGGCGGAGGCCCCGAACCTGCGCTACGTCCTGCTCCCGTCGGCCGGCTTCGAGCACGCGCTGCCACGGGTCCCGAAGGGCGTGACCCTGTGCAACGGGCGTGGCGTCCACTCGGCGGGGACGGCGGAACTCGCCCTCGCTCTCATCCTCGCCTCGCAGCGTGGCCTGGTGGACGCGATCGACGCCCAGCGCCGGGCCCGCTGGCACAACCCCGAACTGCCCTCCCTCGCCGACCGGCGGGTACTGCTGGTGGGCGCGGGCTCGCTCGCCGGCGCGATCGCGGAGCGGCTGCGTCCCTTCGAGGTGGAACTCACCATCGTCGCCCGTACGGCGCGGGACGGGGTGCACGGTGTCGACGAACTGCCCGTCCTGCTCCCGGACGCCGACATCGTGGTGCTGGCGGTGCCCGGGTCGGCCCAGACCCACCACCTGCTGGACGCCGGCGGCCTGGCCGCTCTCCCCGACGGCGCCCTGGTCGTGAACGTGGCCCGCGGCGGAGTGGTCGACACTGCGGCGCTGCTCGCCGAACTGGAGTCCGGCCGGCTGCGTGCGGCGCTCGACGTGACCGACCCGGAGCCGCTGCCCGCCGACCACCCGCTGTGGCACGCCCCGCACACGATCATCACCGCCCACCAGGGCGGCAACAGCGACGCCACCTACTCCCGGGTCGCCGCCCTGCTCCGCCGCCAGCTCGAGCACCTGCTGGCCGGGGAGCCGCTGGAGAACGTCGTCGCCCGCACCTGAACGGCCTGATCGCAGGGCGGGGAGGACCCTCCCTTCAGCCCGGTTCGCCGGACAGCGCCGCGGCGACCTCGGGGATGCGGGCCCGGTAGCCGTCCAGCAGGCGGCGGCCAGACCGACCGAGCCGACCAGGGGGTGCGTGGCGAAGGCCTCCCAGGCGAGCCCTTCGGAGTGTTCGGTGGCAGCCCTGATGATGAGCTGCTCGACCGCCTTCACCGAACCGACGAGCCCCAGCATGTGCCCACTCAGCGGCGCGACCGGACGTGGATGGATCCCGTCGGCGTCCACGTCGCACGGCAGCTCCACGACCGCGTCCCCGGGCAGCCCGGGCACGACCCCGTCAGCGGCGACGTCGACGATCGCCGTGGTCGGCTCCCCGCCGGACAGCGCGGTCATCAGCGCGAGCGCGACCGCCTGATAGCCACCGTCGGTGTCCTCGGCGTCCCGCTGCTCGTTCTCGGCACGAGCCTCGGCCATGTAGGTCTCCTCACGCTCCTGCCGGGTTCGGGTCCAGAGCTCGAGCGCCGCCTCGGGCCGGCCGGCGGCCTCGGTGTAGAAGCGGTCCTGCTGCGCGGCCAGGAACTCCCCACGGGTGCCGGGGGCGGCCAGGATCCGGGCCACCGCCTCCCGGTTGCAGTAGTAGTAGAAGAGGTACTCGTTGGGGAGCGCGCCCAGCTGGCGCACCCACTCGGTGCCGATCAGGCGCGCCTCCTCGATCCGCCCCAGCCGCTCGGGGGAACCGAGCAGCACCGGCAGCCGGTCCTCGCCGTCCACCTCGAGCGTGCGCAGCCAGCCGAGGTGGTTGAGCCCGACGTAGTCGTAGCGCACGTCCGGCGACGACCCGGACGCACCCACGGCGGCCGCCGCGCGCCGCATCAGCCCGATCGGGGTGTCGCAGATCCCGACGACCCGTTCGCCGAGGACGGGACGCAGCGCTTCGGTGATGATGCCGGCCGGGTTGGTGAAGTTCACGAACCAGGCCTGCGGCGCGACCCTGCGCACCGTCCGGGCGATCGCGCGCATCACCGGGATCGTCCGCAGCGCGTAGGCCAGGCCGCCCGGACCCGTGGTCTCCTGGCCGAGTACGCCCAGATCGAGCGCCACCCGCTCGTCCGCCACCCGACCGGCCGTCCCGCCCACGCGGATCGCGCAGAACACGAAGTCCGCGCCGACGAGGGCCTCGGCGAGGTCGGTGTGCGCGCTCAGCCGCAGCCCGTCCCCCGGCTGCGCCCGCTCCAGCACGGCGAGCATCGTGCGCAGCCGCCCTGGATCGGTGTCGACGAGCGCCACCGTGTCCACCGGCCCCGTCGCGGCGACCGCGCCGACGACCTGGGGAACGCGAAAACCCGCCCCACCGACGATGACGAGTTTCACGACAGCACCACCTCGACCCCTTCCGCACCTCCGGGGATGCCCCGGCTCCCCATCGTAAGGCGCGCCCCGGCCGGTCCCGATCGGCGCGCCAACTGGTTGAAGGTTGAAGGGTGCGGGCGGGGCGTGCGAGGGTGAGGGGGTGGAGGCCACGAACAGCACACCCGCAGGGCACGATCCGGTCGTCGACGTGCTCCTGGCCGGGATGGTGTTCCTCGACATCGTCTTCACCGACATGCACGCCCCCTGCCCCGGTCACGAGGTGTGGGCCGGTGGCATGGGTTCCTCCCCCGGAGGCATCGCGAACCTCGCGACGGCCACCGCGCGGCTGGACCTGTCCACCTGCCTGGTCGCGGCGTTCAGCGACGACGGCTACGGCCGCTGGTGCCGGGACATCCTCCAGCGCCAGGAGCGCGTGGACCTGAGCCGTTCGCGCACCTTCAGCGACTGGCACTCCCCGGTCACCGTCTCACTCTCCTACGACGGCGACCGGGCCATGGTGACCCACGGGCACGACTCGCCCGTGCCGCTCGCCGAGATGCTCGGCACCCCGCCCGGCGCGCGCGCCGTGATCGCAGAACTGCAGGCCGAGCCGTGGTGGCTGGGCGCCCGCGACGCCGGCGCGTTGGTGTTCGCCGACGTGGGGTGGGACCCGACCGAGGTGTGGGACCGCTCGGTCCTCGACCGGCTGGACGGTTGCCACGCGTTCACTCCCAACGAGGTGGAGGCGATGGCCTACACCCGCACCGACTCCCCGCCGGCCGCGCTCGCAGCACTGGCCGAACGCGTCCCCCTCGCGGTCGTGACGCTGGGAGCACGCGGGGCGATCGCCGTCGACCAGACCACCGGCGAGCAGGCCGGCGTCACCGCGCTGGATGTGCCCGCCATCGACCCGACCGGCGCCGGTGACGTGTTCGCCGCTGCGCTGGTCGCGGGGACCCTCGACGCCTGGCCTCTGGCCGACCGGCTGAAGTTCGCCGCGCTGGCCGCGTCGCTGGCCGTCCAGCAGTTCGGCGGCGGCCTCGCCGCCCCGGGGTGGGGCGACATCGCCGACTGGTGGGCCCGGACGATGCAGCGGGCGGACGCCGGCAGCGCGGCCGACGCCGCGCTGGCCCGCGACTACGGCTTCCTGCCCGGGGTGTTGAGCCGACACGAGGGCAGGGCCGTCCGGCGGGCGGAAGCGACGATCGCACAGCTCGCGGACGTGTGAAATGAGCACCACCACAGCCGCAGCCCGCGGCACGAGAGGAGACGCCGTGATCGGCACGCCGAACCCCACGACCCGCTGGCCCAGGGCGGGCGCGGTGGTCACGCTCGCCGCCCTCCTGGCGCTGTCGACGGGCTGCGCCCCCGGCGCGGGCATCAGCCAGCCCGCGACGCCGGCCTCACCGGCGTCCTCGGTGAACACCGACCCGGCGTCGATGGGCGAGATCACCCTCACCGTCTGGGACCAGGAGGTGCGCGGTGGGCAGAACGACGAGATCGAGGCGCTGAACGCCCAGTTCCACGCGAAGTACCCCAACATCACCATCGACCGGCACGCCCAGTCCTTCGACGACCTGCAGAAGACCGGACGGCTCGTCCTGACCGGTCCCGACGCCCCCGACGTCATCGAGGCCAACAACTCGCGCAGCCAGATGGGCTCGTTCGTGACGGCGGGCCAGCTGCTCAGCCTGGACGCCTACGCCGAGGCGTACGGCTGGCGCGACCGCTTCCCCGAGTCCGTCCTGAAGCTCTCCTCCTACAGCGGCGACGGCAAGACCTTCGGCTCTGGCAGCCTGTTCGGCCTGCCCCAGGTCGGCGAGGTGGTCGGCTTCTACTACAACAAGAGCAAGTTGGCGAAGCTCGGCCTGCAGGTGCCGACGACCTGGGCCGAGCTGGAGACGCAGCTGAAGACGATCAGGGACGCCGGGGAGACCCCGCTCGTCCTGGGCAACCTGGAGAAGTGGCCGGCGATCCACGTGTTCGGACCGATCCAGGGCGCCCACACTCCGGCGGACCAGATCACCAACCTCGCCCTCGGCAACGCCGGCGGTGACTGGACGGACGCGAACAACGTCGCCGCCGCAACCGAGCTGCAGGACTGGGTGAAGGCCGGCTACCTCAACGCCGACGTCAACGGCGCCGCCTACGACGACGTCGTCGCGAAGTTCGGCAAGGGCACCGGCGTCTACTTCCTCGGCGGCTCGTGGAACACCGCGACCCTGGACCCGGTGATGGGCGACGACGTCGGCTTCTTCGCCCCGCCACCCACCGACGCGTCCGCGGAGCCGGCGACCACCGGCGGCACGTCCCTGCCGTTCGCGGTCACGTCCGCCTCCAGGAATCCCGACGCCGCCGCGGCCTACATCAACTTCATCACCAGCGACGATGCGATGAAGGTCATCGCGGAGAAGGGCAACCTGCCGGTGCTGAACGCGTCCGCCCTCGCCCCGGCGTCGGGCGTCGGCAAGGAGGTGTACGCGGCCTACGAACTCGTCACGACGAAGGGCCACCTGCTGCCCTACCTCGACTACGCGACCCCGACCTTCTCCGACACCCTCGGAGCGGCGCTGCAGGACCTGATCGCGTCGAAGAAGACCCCTCAGCAGTTCGCCGAGACCCTGCAGAAGGACTATGGCGACTTCATCAAGGGCTGAGCGGGCCGACCCGCGGCTGGCCCGGCGCCGCCTGGCCAGCCGGGAGGGCAGGACCCTCGCCACGCCGTACCTCTACATCGCGCCGGGGCTGCTGGTGTACGGCGCGTTCCTGCTGTGGCCGCTCGCGCGCGCGGCCCAGTACTCGCTGTACGCCTGGGACACCGTCTCCCCGGCCCGGTTCGTCGGCCTCGCCAACTACGCGGCGATGGTGAACGACCCCGACCTGCTCGGCTCGTTCGGGCACTCGGCAGTCCTGATCGTCTTCTACGCGGTGCTGCCGATCTGTCTCGGCCTGGTCGTCGCGGCGATCCTCAACCGCGCCCGGGTGCGGGGGCTGTCGTTCTTCCGCACGGTGATCTTCCTGCCCCAGGTGATCGCGATGGTCGTGGTGGCCGTCGCGTGGACACGGATCTACTCCACCGACGGCTCGCTCAACGCCCTGCTACGGCTGGTCGGGCTCCCGGACCTGGCCAGAGCATGGCTGGGCGACTACACGTTCGCGCTGCCCGCCGTCGGACTGATCGGTACGTGGGTGGAGACCGGCCTGGTCACGATCCTGCTGCTGGCCGGGATGGGACGCGTCCCGCGGGACCTGTACGAGGCCGCGCGGCTGGACGGAGCGGGCGCCGTCGCGGAGTTCTTCGCGATCACGCTCCCGGCCGTCCGCGGCGAGCTCGTGGTCGCTGCGACCCTCACCGTCGTGGCGGCCCTGAAGAACTTCGACATCATCTACATGACGACGCGGGGCGGCCCGGGAACCTCGACGACCGTGCCGTCCTACCAGGTGTACAACCAGGCGTTCGGCCTCGGGCAGGTGGGGATGGCCACCACGATCGGGGTGAGCCTGGCGGTGCTGATCTTCGGCATCAACCTCATCCTCAACCGGCTCGGCGACCGCGCGGCGGCGGACTCGTGAGCGCCGCGGCTTCGGCACGGGGGGCGGCCACCCGGCGCGGCCGGCGGCGTC
>NZ_JASGES010000259.1:0-13397 GCF_047606205.1 Propionicimonas sp.
ATGCCGTCGGGCGGGCCGACCGGGATGCCGTCGGGCCGGCCCGGAGGGATGCCGTCCGGCACCGCCAGCGGCGCGCCCGGCGGCGGCCGCGACAACGGCCAGTTCCTCCAGACCATGGCGAAGAGCCTGGCCGAGAAGCTCGGCCTCGACGAGACCACCGTCCTCACCGCGCTGCAAGAGGTCTGGCAGGACCAGGGCGGCTTCGGCGGGCAGCCCTCGGGCCAGCCCACCCGGTAGGACGCGGACCTCCGGCCGGCTACTGCTCGGCGGTGTCCGGCCGGATGTCGATCCGCCAGCCGGTGAGCCGGGCGGCGAGCCGGGCGTTCTGGCCCTCCCTGCCGATCGCGAGCGACAGCTGGTAGTCGGGGACGACAACGCGCGCGGCGCGGGCAGCCTCGTCGGTCACGGTCACCGACGTCACCTTGGCGGGGCTGAGGGCCTGGGCGACGAACACCTTGGGATCCTCGGAGTAGTCGACGATGTCGATCTTCTCCTCGTTCAGCTCGTGCATCACCGCCCGGACCCGCTGGCCCATCGGGCCGATACAGGCACCCTTGGCGGACACGTCGCCGTTGTGGCTGACCACGGCGATCTTCGAGCGGTGCCCGGCCTCTCTGGCGATGGCCTTGATCTCGACGATCCCCTGCTCGATCTCGGGCACCTCGAGGCGGAACAGCTTCGCCACGAGGTTGGGGTGCGTGCGGGAGACGACGACCTGGGGGCCGTGCAGCTCGCGGCGCACGCTGACCACGTAGACCCGCAGCCGTTTGCCGTGGCTGTAGTCCTCGCCCGGCACCTGCTCGGCCTGCGGCATGATCGCCTCGATCGTGCCCAGGTCGACGCGCACCGTGCGGGAGTCCCGGTCCTGCTGCACGACACCCAGCACGATGTCGCCCTCCACGCCGGCGAAATGGCCGTACTTCTGCTCGTCCTCGGCCTCGCGCAGACGCTGGAAGATCACCTGGCGCGCGGTGGCGGCCGCCACTCGTCCGAAGCCCTCCGGGGTGTGCTCGAACTCGCCGATGCGCTCCCCCTCCTCGTCCAGCTCCGGGGCGTAGACGCTCACCTTGCCGCTGCGGCGGTCGATCTCGACCCGCGCTCCGGCAATCGCACCGGGGGTCTTCTCGTAGGCGTTCAGCAGTGCCTCGCACATGGCCTCGATCAGCACGTCCATGCTGATCTCCTTGTCGCGCTCCAGTTGCTTGAGCGCGCTCATGTCGACGTCCACGTCAGCCCTCCGCTTCCTGTTCGTACTCCTCGCCCTCCACGGGGCGGTTCAACTCCACCTGCACGAGCGCACGCTGCACGTCGGCCAGGGCGACGGTGCGCGTCTCGCCGTCCACCTCCAGCTCGAGCCGGTCGCCCACCACTGCCCGCACGCGCCCGGTCACGGCGCCGTCGGCCAGGGTGAGGGCCACCAGCCGTCCGGTGTTGCGCCGGAAGTGCCTGGCCTCGGTGAGCGGGCGGCTGACGCCCCGCGAGGAGACCTCCAGCGTGTACGGCCTGCCCTTCGTGATGTCCGCGGCGTCGAGCGTCGCGGAGATGTCCCGCGTCACGATCGCGATCTCGTCCAGCGACGGCCCCCGCCCCGCCGGCCCGTCCCCGTCGAGGAACACCCGCACCACGGCCCGCTTGCCCGCCGTCATCAGTTCGAGGCGGTCGACCTCGAGCGCGTGCGCCGCGGCGATCGGAGCGACCAGTGACTCCAGGTCTGCGGTGTTCATGGCCAGTCCTCGATTCGCCGGTCGTCGATTCGGTTGTGAGCTGCGGTTGTGCCTCGCAGGAGCGATCCGGCAAGTCTAGCGGCCCGCCGGAGGCGTCCCGGCGTGGGTCAGCGGCCGGCGACGGCGACCAGGTAGTCGACGGCATTGGCGAGCGGCACCTCGGCCCGCTCGCCGGTGGCCCGGTCGCGCACCTCGACGAGGCCCTCGGCCAGGCCGCGCCCGACGACGACGGCGGTGGGGACGCCCATGATCTCCGCGTCGGTGAACTTCACGCCGGGGCTGGCCTTGCGGTCGTCCAGCAGGACGTGGACGCCGCGCGCGTCGAGCTGCTCCGCCAGCTCGGTCGCCGCCGCCAGGATCTCCTCGCCCTTGCCGGTGGCGAGCACCTGCACATCGAACGGGGCGAGGGTCCGCGGCCACGCCAGCCCGCGCTCGTCGCAGGTGGCCTCCGCCACCGCGGCGACCGCGCGGGAGACGCCCACGCCGTAGGAGCCCATCGTCACCGTGACCAGCTTCCCGTTCTCGTCCAGCACCTTCAGCCCGAGCGCCTCCGCGTACTTGCGGCCGAGCTGGAAGATGTGGCCCATCTCGATACCGCGGGCCAGGCTCAGCGGGCCGGAGCCGTCCGGGGCGGGATCACCTTCCCTGATCTCGGCGACGTCGAGGACGCCGTCGCTGGTGAAGTCCCTGCCGCAGACCACGTCCACGGCGTGGGTGTCGGCGATGTTCGCGCCGGTGATCCACGCGGTGCCCGGCACGACCCGCGGATCGGTGAGGTACCGCACCTTCAGCGGCCCTTCCGCACCCAGGTAGGAGGTGGCCGCGCCGTCGGCGACCGCCGCCGGGCCGATGTAGCCCTTCACCAGACCGGGGTTGGCGGCGAAGTCGTCCTCGGTGAGCGGGGTGGCCTCGGCGGGAGCGATCGCTGCCTCGAGCCGCTTGGTGTCGACGTCACGGTCGCCGGGCAGACCGACGACGAGCAGTTCGGTGGCGCCGTCCGGGCGGACGAGCTTGAACACGACGTTCTTGAGCGTGTCGGCGGCGGTCCATGCCCGGTCCGGCCGCGGGAACTGAGCGTTCGCGATGTCCACCAGCTCGACGATCGTGCCGGTGTTCGGGGTGTTGACCGTGTGCGCGGCCGGGACACCGGACGCGTCCTGCGCCGGCGGCGGGGTGATGCTGACCGCCTCGACGTTGGCCGCATAGCCGCCGGGCGAGCGCACGAAGGTGTCCTCCCCGGTCGCGGAGACGGCGAGGAACTCCTCCGAGGCCGAACCTCCCATCGCTCCGGACATCGCCTTCACGATCACGTAGCTCAACCCGAGCCGGTCGAAGATCCGGATGTAGGCCCGCCGGTGCGCCTCGTAGGACGCGGCGAGCCCGGCGTCGTCGACGTCGAAGGAGTAGGAGTCCTTCATCACGAACTCGCGACCGCGCAGCAGTCCCGCGCGGGGACGCGCCTCGTCCCGGTACTTGGTCTGGATCTGGTACAGCGACAGCGGCAGGTCCTTGTAGGAGGAGTACAGGTCCTTCACCAGGAGCGTGAACATCTCCTCGTGGGTGGGGCCGAGCAGGTAGTCGGCGCCCTTGCGGTCGTTCAGCCGGAACAGGCTCGGGCCGTACTCGCGCCAGCGGTTGGTGGCCTCGTAGGGTTCGCGCGGCAGCAGCGCCGGGAAGCGCACCTCCTGGGCGCCCATCGCGTCCATCTCCTCGCGAACCACCCGCTCGACCTTCTGCAACACCCGCAGGCCCAGCGGCAGCCAGGTGTAGATGCCGGGCGCGGTGCGGCGGATGTAGCCGGCGCGGACCAGCCAGCGGTGGCTCGGGACCTCGGCGTCGGCGGGGTCCTCGCGCAGGGTACGGACGAAGAGCTGGGACAGGCGGGTGATCACCCGGGAGATCCTATCGGCGCCAGTAGCCCTTCGTGATCACGGCCTCCGCCGGCAGGCCCCAGCGGTCGAGCAGGAGCGCCCGGGCGGCCGGCACGATCTCCGCCTCCGCCGCGACGAAGCCGAGCACCGAGCCCTGCGGGCGGTCGCGCTCGCCGAGCGCGGCCAGCGCGGCGGCGAGACTGTCTGTGCCGCGGACCAGGATGGTCACGTGGGTGCCCGCCTCGGTGGGGATCGGGACCAGCTCGTTCACCTCGGCCACTTCGAGGATCACCCGGGCGCTGGTGCCGGGGCGCCGGGCACGCAGGAACCGGCTGATCGCCGGAACGGCGGTCTCGTCACCGGCGAGGAACCACGCGTCCGGCTCCCCGCAGACCTGGCTGCTGCGACGGGGGCCGGCCACCGCGACCCGGGAGCCGAGCGGCGCCGTGGCCGCCCAGGTCGAGCCGGGGCCCTCGCCATGGATGACGAGGTCGAACTCGACCCAGCCGGCGTCCGGGTCGGCGTTCATCGGCGTGTACTCGCGGCTGGGCAGCTCGCGCCACTCCTCCGGCGTCGTGGGCACCGGCCCGCCGACCGGGGCGAAGAAGAGCCGGACGTGGTCGTCCGCGCCGGGGGCCCGGAAGCTGTGCAGGGCCTCCCCCGCGACTCGGACCCGGACATAGCCAGAGGTGAGCCACTCCCGGGAGACCAGTTCGGCGGGCCGGAACTCCGGCTCCAGCGGGACGGTCTCGAACACGGCGGGGGTCGTGAGGGTCATCGGTGGTCCTTCGTCGATCGAGTGAGCAGATTTAGGTTAGCCTCTTCTATCGTAAATCGCGCAATGCGGTCACGAGCTCGGCCGTGGCCATCCCGACCGCGCCGATACCCCGAAGATCCGCCCACCTCTCATCGGTCAGCCCGGAGATCCCGTCGGAGACCATCACCACCCGGAAGTCGCGCTGGGAGGCGTCGATGATCGTCGCCCGCGGGCAGTTGGGGAGATTGCAGCCCGCCACCACGACGGTGTCGACGTGGAGCTCGCGGAGCATGCCGTCCAGGCCGGTGCGGTGGAACGCGCTCCAGCGCGGCTTCCACAGCAGCCACTCCCCCGGACCGACCTCCTGCGGCTGACCCTCCAGCAGCAGCGCGGGGTCGGGAGCGACGTCGCGGCCGAGCAGTGCCGCCGGCACCCGTGCACCGTCGGTCCCCGGCCGTACCGGCCCCGTCCCCTCCGCAACCATGGCGCGCCGGACGAGGTCCACGTCGCCGCCCTGGTACAGCCGGACGATGTGGAAGACCGGCCGTCCCGCCCGGCGGTAGGCGGCGGTGAGCGCGGCCAGCCGCGGGAGCAGCGGCGTCGTGCCGCGAACGGGCAGCGCGCCGCCGTCGAGGAAGTCGGCCTGCAGGTCGATGGTCAGCAGTGCCGAGCGGTCCAGATGTGGCTGCGTCCAGCTGTCCGGCGAACCCATGCGGCTACGTTAGCCGCCGCCCGCTGCCGGGCAGGAATACCTGCGGCCGTCGACTGTTGTGCTCCGGAAACGGACCAGGGAGCACGCATGCAGGTCATCGGCCTCGCCCTCGCCGCCCTCGCGGCGGCCATTCACGTCTACATCTTCGCGCTCGAGTCGCTGTGGTGGACCACCGATCGCGCCCGTACGACTTTCGGCACCTCGGCGCAGGAGGCGTACGCGACCCGGGCGATGGCCTTCAACCAGGGGTTCTACAACCTCTTCCTCGCGGTGGTGGTGGCGCTCGGCGTCGTGCTGTTCGCCGCGGGGCAGGGCGTCGTCGGCGCCACCCTGGTCTTCGCCGGCGCCGGTTCGATGGTCGCGGCCGGCCTCGTGCTGGCGCTCTCCTCCCCGGACAAGCTGCGGGCCGCGCTGGTGCAGGCCGGGCCACCGCTGCTCGGCATCCTCGCGCTGGGCATCGGCCTGGCCGCCTGACGTCGGTGGCAGGATGGGCGGGTGAGCGAGACCCCGATGCCCGATGGCGCGCGCCGCGTGGCGGAGAAGCTGGCTGAACTGGGCCACCCGCATGAGGTCGTCCTGCTGCCCGTCACCGGGAGGACGGCCGCCGACGCGGCCGCCGCCCTCGGCGTGGAGCTGGGCCAGATCGCGAAGAGCATCGTGTTCCGGCGCAGGTCCGACGACGCGGCCGTGCTCGTGGTCACCTCGGGCGACCTGCGGGTGGACGAGAAGAAGGTGGCGGCGCTGGTCGGCACCCTCGGGCGGGCGGACGCCGACTTCGTGAAAGCGGCCACCGGCTTCTCGATCGGCGGTGTCTCCCCGGTCGCGCATGCGAAGCCGCCGGTGGTACTCCTCGACCGGGAACTGTTCCGGTTCGGCCAGGTGTGGGCGGCCGCCGGGCACCCGTACGCGGTCTTCCCGCTCTCCCCCGACGAGCTGGTCGCGCTCACCGGCGCACCGGTCGAGGACGTCACCTGAACATCCCCTCGTCCCGCCGGCGGGCGGGACGACTCAGAACAGGATCGTGGAGAACTCCCCCACCTGCTCGAAGCCGACCCGCTCGTAGCAGCGGATCGCACGGGTGTTGAAGTCGTTCACGTAGAGGCAGGCCGTCTGGAAGTCGGCCAGGACGTACTCGGTGACCGCGGCCATCGCCGGCTCCGACAGCCCGCGGCCACGCAGGGACGGGTCGAGCCACACCCCCTGGATCTGCGCGGCGGGCCCGCTGACCGCGCCCACGTCGCTCTTGAACAGCACCCGCCCGTTCTCGACGATCCCGAACGCGCGCCCCGAGTCCACCAGCCAGCGGCAGTAGGTGCGATAGCTGGTGTCGCCACCGGCCAGCGGATCGGTGCCGACCTCCTCGGTGTACATGGCCACGGACGCGGCGAAGTAGGACTCGAAGTCGACCGCGGCGATCGGACGCACCCGCGGGTCCGCCGCCACCTTCGGCCCGTCGCTGACCGCCATCACCGGCTGCCGGGCGCGCACCTCGCGCACCTGGCTGTACGCCCGGCCCCAGCGCTCACCGAGCGCTCGCCACAGCGGCATCACGAACCAGGAGGGTCCGACGATCGACTGGCAGGTCCGGCGCCGTCCGGCCGCCTCGACGAAGGCGGGCAGCGGCTCGGCGTCGGTCACCACCGGAACCAGGTTCGCGCCGATGTGCAGCAGCGCTGTCGGCGCCTCCGCCGGCCAGCCCCACAGGACCCCCGGCGCGCCGGCACCCAGCACGCCCGCGTCCAGGCGGGAGCCGACGAACACGTTCAGGACCGGGTCCTCGGCGATCAGTCGCCGGGCGGTGGCAGCGTCCCAGCTGGTCAGGATCCGGGCGGACATCGTCAGCCGACGGAAACCTGGACCGGGCCGGACTCCACGTCGGCCATCTCGGCCGCCAGCCGGTTCGCCTCCTCGATCAGCGTCGCGACGATCTCCGCCTCCGGGACGGTCTTGATCACCTCGCCGCGCACGAAGATCTGGCCCTTGCCATTCCCCGACGCGACCCCGAGGTCGGCCTCGCGCGCCTCGCCGGGCCCGTTCACCACGCAACCCATCACGGCGACCCGCAGCGGCACCTCCATGCCTTCCAGCCCGGCCGTGACCTCCTCGGCGAGCGAGTAGACGTCGACCTGGGCGCGGCCGCAGGACGGACAGGACACGATCTCGAGGTGCCGCGGACGCAGGTTCAGGCTCTCCAGGATCTTGATCCCCACCTTCACCTCTTCGGCGGGCGGGGCGGACAGCGAGACCCGGATCGTGTCACCGATCCCCTTGGCGAGCAGCGCGCCGAACGCGACCGAGGACTTGATCGTGCCCTGGAACGCGGGTCCGGCCTCGGTGACGCCGAGGTGCAGCGGGTAGTCGCAGGCCTCGCTGAGCTGCTCGTAGGCGCGCACCATCACGACCGGGTCGTGGTGCTTGACGGAGATCTTGACGTCGCGGAAGCCGTGCTCCTCGAAGAGGCTGGCCTCCCACAGCGCCGACTCGACCAGCGCCTCGGGCGTGGGGGCTCCGTACTTGGCGAGCAGCCGCTTGTCGAGCGACCCCGCGTTCACCCCGATCCGGATCGAGACCCCCGCGTCGGTCGCGGCCTGCGCGATCTGCTTGACCTGGTCGTCGAAGGCCCGGATGTTGCCGGGGTTCACCCGAACGGCAGCGCAGCCGGCGTCGATCGCGGCGAACACGTACTTCGGCTGGAAGTGGATGTCGGCGATGACGGGGATCTGGCTCTTCCTGGCGATGATGTGGAGCACGTCCGCGTCGTCCTGGCTGGGCACGGCGACCCGCACGATGTCGCAGCCGGTGGCGGTGAGTTCCGCGATCTGCTGGAGCGTGCCGTTGATGTCGGTCGTCTTGGTGGTGGTCATGGACTGCACCGAGATCGGTGCGCCCCCACCCACGAGCACCTTGCCGACCCTGATCTGCCTGGTCGGCCGGCGCGGGGCCAGCACGGGCGGCGGGGTGGCGGGCATTCCCAGGTTGACGGTCATCTACTCCTCGTTCTGTCCCGCGGCGGGACGACTGCCACCGCCTGCGCAGACAGCCTACCTATCCGTGGCCGCCGCGCAGCAGCCATCGGGCCCGTCCGGCGCGGTTCGGGGTGCGAGCAGGGCAGGATGGCACCCAGCAGCCCCAGTGAGAGGTGAACAGATGGCCGAGCTGTCCGAGCGGGACGCGGAGTTCTCGACCTTCCTCGATGCCGCGGCCGACCGGCTGGCCGGCCAGGCGTTGCGCCTGGCCGGAGACCACGACACCGCGTCCGATCTGTTGCACCGGGCGCTGGTGCGCACCTACGTCGAGTGGGGGAAGGTCGGGGCAGCGGACGCGGGTTCGCACGTCGTGGCCCTGATGCGCCGCGAGGCGGGCGGGCGTCGCGGGCCAGCCGGCGCGGCGGGGACCACGGTGCGGGTCGACACCGCGACGGTCCTCGACGACGCCCACGAGGCCATCCGCGGCCGGAGGATGGCCTGGACCGTCGCGGGGTTGGCGGTGCTGGCCGTGGTGGCGTCGATCCTGGCGGGCATCCTGATCACGGCGCTCGTGCCCGGAGTGTGAGCCGTCGCGCTCGCGCAGCGTGCCGGCCCGCACTCCGCCGGCGGCGACCTGGTCTTCACCGGCACCCGGTGAGCGGCCGGAGCGGGATCAGAAGAGCTGCACCGGGCTGATGATGTCGGCGAGGATCAGCGCCACGCCGCTGACCAGCAGCAGGCCGCCGACCGCGTAGGCCACCGGAAGCAGCTTGGCGGTGTCGAAGAAGCCGGGGTCGCGGCGCCCGAACAGCTTCGCCAGCCTCCTGCGGGCACCCTCGTACAGTGCTCCGGCGATGTGGCCGCCGTCCAGGGGAGGCAGCGGCAGGAAGTTGAACAGCGCGAGGAACAGGTTCACCGAGGCAAGGAGCGAGAAGAAGGTCGCCGCCTTGGCCGGCCACCCGACGTCGCCGGACGCCACCACCTGCCCTGCGACCGTGCTCGCCCCGACGATGCTGATCGGGTCGTAGGGGCTGCGTGGTTGGCCGGTCACCATGTCGGAGACGACGTGCCAGACCCGCACCGGGAACTGCGCCAGCGCCACCACGCTCTGCTTGGTCAACGTCCACATGTCGCTGATCACGTCGACCGGGCCGCCCTTCACCAGCACCCGCTCCGGGCTCACGCCCAGCCAGCCGGCCTGCACCGTCGTGCTCGGGTCGAGGGTGTCGGCCACCGAGTTCACGACCGTGTGCACCGGGGTCAGTGCGACCTGGGCACCGTCCCGCTCGACCACGAGGCGGGCCTCACCGTCCAGGTTGGCGCGGATCAGGCCGCTGAGCTGGTCGTAGGACGTGATCGCGGTCCCGTTGAAGCTGACCACCCGGTCGCCCACCTGAAGGCCGGCCTCGGCGGCCGGTGAGGCCGGGTCGGACGCTGCACATTCGGTCCGGGTGGCGTCGGTGATCACGCACGCCTGGACATAGGCGATCGTGGTCTGGGCCCGGACGGCGCCGTACCCGGCGGTCACGCCCAGCAGCAGCAGGAAGGCGATCAGCAGGTTCATCGCCGGCCCGCCCGCCATCACGACGAGCTTCTGCCAGGTCCGCTTCTGGTAGAACAGCCGCTCGTCGGCCACGTCCTGCGGCGTGATGTCCTCCCACTCGACCTCACGGGCGCTGTCGGCGAACTCGGCCAGCCGGGTGCGGCGCCGCCTGCCGTCCTGCCGTGGCGGGTACATCCCGAGCAGCTGCACGAAGCCACCCAGCGGGAACGCCTTCACGCCGTACTCGGTGTCGCCGCGCTTCGTCGACCACAGCGTCGGGCCGAAGCCGACGAAGTACCGGGGTACCCGGACGCCGAACAGCTTCGCCGGCACCATGTGCCCGATCTCGTGCAGCGCCACCGAGAGCATGATCAGCGCGAAGAACGCGATCCCGAACCCGATGACGACGAAGGTGTCCATCCACTACTCCTGCTCGATCCGTGCGGCAGCCTCCGTGCGCGCCCAGGCGTCGGCCGCCAGGACCGACGCCACGCTGGGCGGCGCCACCTGCGGGCGGGCGAGGTGGGCGTCCACCACGTCGGCGATCACCTCAACGATGCCAGTGAACTCCAACTTCCCCGTACAGAAGGCATCCACGCACACCTCGTTGGCCGCGTTGTAGACGGCGGGGGCGAGGCCACCGGCCTTCCCGCACGCCCGGGCGAGCTCGACGGAGGGGAACGCCTCGTCGTCCAGCGGCTCGAACGTCCACGCCGCGGCCCTGCTCCAGTCGCAGGCCGGCACGGCGTCCGGCAGCCGGTCGGGCCACGCCAGGGCGAGGGCGATCGGCAGCCGCATGTCCGGCGGAGAGCACTGGGCGATCGTCGAGCCGTCGTGGAACTCCACCATCGAGTGCACGACCGACTGCGGGTGCACGACCACCTGGATCGCGTCCAGGTCGACGCCGTAGAGCAGAGCGGCCTCCAGCAGCTCCAGTCCCTTGTTCACCAGGGTGGCGGAGTTGATCGTGATCACCCTGCCCATCCGCCAGGTGGGGTGCGCCATGGCCTGGTCCGGCGTCACGCCGCGCAGCTGGTCCCGGGAGCGGCCACGGAACGGCCCGCCGGAGGCGGTCAGGACCAGCCGGCGGACCTCCTCGGCCCGGCCCGCGCGCAGGGCCTGCGCGAAGGCGGAGTGCTCGGAGTCCACCGCGACGATCTGGCCGGGCGCGGCGGCGTCGGTGACCAGCCGACCGCCGATCACCAGCGACTCCTTGTTGGCCAGCGCCAGGGTGGTGCCGACCCCGAGTGCGGCCAGCGTCGGTTCCAGCCCTGCCGCACCGGTGATGCCGTTCAGCACGACGTCGCACTCCAGCGCCGCGAGCCGCGTCGCCGCGTCCGGCCCGGCCCAGACCTCGGTGCCGGGGAGCGCGGCCGTCACCGCGTCGGCGGCGTTCGGGTCGCCGACCGCGACGACGGCAGGACGCAGCGCACGGGCCTGCTCCACCAGCAACGGGACCGACGAACCGCCGGCGGCGAGCCCGACCACACGGAACCGCTCGCGATGACGTGCGGCGACGTCGATCGCCTGGGTGCCGATGGAGCCGGTACTCCCGAGGATCACCACGTCGCGGGTCAATGCACTTCCTTCCGAGCGGACTACCTTCGCAGCTTACGGCCCTCGCTAGGCTGCACAGACATGAGCACCCCACGGAGCGAGGAGCGCAACGTGCTGGGCGGGCCGCTCGAACCCTGCGGCAGCGACCCGGTCACCGGCTTCTACCGGGACGGCAGCTGCACCTGCGGGCCGGCGGAGGCCCGCCACCTGGTCTGTGCGGTCGTCACCTCCGAGTTCCTCGCCCACCAGCGGATGCTCGGCAACGACCTGACCAGTCCGTCCGCGGGATTCCCCGGCCTGGTCCCCGGCGACCGATGGTGCCTGGTGGCCGAGCGCTGGGCCCAGGCGTACGCGGCCGGCATCGCTCCGCCGGTGATCCTCGCCGCGACCAACATCCGGGCGCTCGAGATCGTGCCGCTGGACGTCCTCTCCGACTTCGCCGCGGACGTCCCCGACGACCCGCGTTCGCTCACGACCTGAACCGATGCGGACGCCGGAACCCCCCGCGACCGAGATCGAGTCGCTCGCCCAGTTCGATGCCCTGACCGCCGCCGGCCATCCCCTCGCCGGCTGCTCGGTCGCATCCCTCGACCTCACCGCGCGCAGCGCGGCCCTGGCCGCCGCCGACGTGCGCGGGGCGGTGTTCCTCGGCTGCAGGTTCGCCCCGGGCGTCGAGGCCGGGATCGAGGCCAGGGGCGCGCTCGTCTTCCCGCCGCTGCCGGATCTCCCGTTCAACCCGTACCGCGCCGGCCTGTACACACCCGAGGAGCTCTACGAAGGCCTCGAACACGGCTATCGCTACACCCTGGACGCACGGAACTACCGATGGTGGCGCTACGTCGGGCGGCACCGCAGTCTGACCAGCGAACTCGCGATGACCCTGCACGACCACGCGATGTCGGACGCGCTGGCCGATCTCGGGCTGGACGGAGCGGTCGGCGTCATGGGCGGCCACCAGCTCGTGCGGGGATCCGAGGGCTACGCGGCGGCCGCAGGCCTGGGACGTGCGCTGACCCGCGAGGGAAGAGCAGTCATCACCGGCGGTGGACCCGGAGCGATGGAGGCGGTGAACCTCGGGGCGTCCCTGACCGGCGAACCCGGCGACCTGGTCGCAGCGCTCGCGCTGCTGGCCGGGCAGCCGCGGTTCAGCGACGACGTGGGGTCATGGGTGGCTGCGGCGTTCGCCGTCCGGGAGCGCTGGGAACTGGGCGGCCACAGCTACGGCGTCCCGACCTGGCTGTACGGGCACGAGCCGCCGAACGTGTTCAGCACGGGGATCGCGAAGCTGTTCTCGAACGCGATCCGCGAGGACGTGCTGCTGCACCAGGCCTCCGGCGGGCTGGTCTGCCTGCCCGGCGCCGCCGGAACCGTGCAGGAGGTCTTCCAGGCCGTCACGCCCCGCTTCTACGCGCTCAGCGACGACCCGGTGCCCCCGCTCGTCCTGGTCGGCGTCGACTACTGGACGCACACCCGGCCGGCGTGGCCCCTCCTCCGCGCACTCGCGGACGGCCGGCCGATGGCGGCGGCCACGCATCTGGTCGACACCGTCGCCGAGGTCCCCGCACTGCTGTCGAACTGAACGGCCCGCGTCCTCGCGCCCGATCCCGACCTCCGCCGGGCGTCACGGCAGACCGGCGGCGCGCCTGACCAGCTCGGCGATCTGCTTCTCCTCCGCGGGCCCGATCGTCGTGAGCGCATAGGAGGTGGGCCACATCGCGCCGTCGTCGAGGGCCGCACCGTCGTTGAAGCCGAGGGTCGAGTAGCGCGCCTTGAACTTTCCCGCCGGCTGGAAGAAGACCACCGCCTTGCCGTCGCGGTAGTAGGCCGGCATGCCGTACCAGGTCTTCGGCGCGAGGTCCGGGGCGGCGCTCGTGACGATGGCGTGCACCTTCTGCGCCGTCTCGCGATCACCGTCGGCGAGGGCGGCGATCTTCTCCAGGAGGTCCTGGGCGTCCAGCGCGGCCTTGTCCGCCGCACCCTTGCGCTGCTTCTCGGCCTTCAGCTCCGCCGCGTACTCCTTCATCGCCGCGCGCTCGTCGGCGCTGAACCCTGCCGAGGACCTGCTCTCCCGTGCCATGGCGCTCCTTCCGTGATCCGTGGTCGGGTCCATCCTCGCGCCACAACCCCGATCCGCGCTTCTCCATTCCTGCTCGACGTGCCGACGGGCACCGGTTCGGGGTCAGCGGCCTGGGCGGGCGCACGATGCGCCGGCTGACGCCGCGGTGCCGGTGCGAGGTCGCGCGCTCACGGCCGCCCCGGCGAGGTGG